>JAISLX010000045.1 GCA_031277045.1 Treponema sp. | reverse complement strand
AATATCGGTTCCTTTACCACTCCGTTCCTGATGCTGGGGGCTACCAACCCAACCATGCTGGGTATTTCCCTTTACCGGCAGTTTAATTCCTACATGGACTATGAAAAATCTGCCGCCCTATCGGTAATCATGTTTATCCTTTGTTCTGTTTCCGCAGGGGTATACATCTATACCAATCTGAAAGAAAAGGCCTGGGAAAAATAAATGGAAGTTCTTCTGGACCGGCTTATTCTTCTCCACGCAGGGGACGAAAAAACCAACGTCCCTATTCCCTTTACGGTAGCAAAGGATTTTGGGGCCCTGGAATTTGTATGTGTCTACGAGCCAAAAGGTTACGATGACGAGGATCGGGCAAAATGTATGATCGAGGAAAGTGTCCGGCGTTATGTCCCGGATAAATACCGGGAAAACCTTGAGTCTCCGGGGCGGTTCCTCCCTTCGGTCGTCAGCCTTGTTACCCTGTCAATCGATTACAATGGGCGTTACCTGGGCTGTGCCCACCGGCACGCCCCCGAACAGCGGCATATCATTTCCGCGAATTTCTCTTCCCCCGGTTTTTTAAGGCAGCCGGTCCTGGCGGGCAATTGGTCGGCAGTACTCAATGTCCATGCGGTGGTCAGCAGGGAACTGCGCTACCACTTGCGGGTACTTGCCCGGGAGGAGGGGGAGGTTTGATTACCTACAAATGCTTTGAAATGCATACCCATACCCTGCACAGCGATGGGAATTTTACCCTGGCTGAACTGCGCCGGCGGGCAGGGGACTTTCTTTACGATGCCATAGCGGTGACGGATCACAACACCATGTCCGCCCTGGATGAACTTTCATCGGCCCCGGCGGAGGGCGTTCCGGTCATCCCCGGTATCGAATGGACCACCTACTACGGCCACATGGTGGTACTGGGGGCGGATGAGTATATAGACTGGCGCTTCGCCCGGCCGGAGACCATTGACGAGTATACCCGGGCCATCAAGAAGGTCCGGGGGATGATCGGTATTGCCCATCCCTTTGAATTCGGCAGTCCCCTCTGTACCGGCTGCCGCTGGGATTTCAAGGTTCAGAACTGGGAGGCCATCGACTATATTGAGATATGGTCCAACCCCTTCCCCCACAGCAAACTGAAGAACCATCTGGCCTTTGACTGGTGGACCGAACTGCTGAACCAGGGGCATCACTTGGCCGCCACCGCCGGCTGGGACTGGCATGGGCTGGAAAAGGATAAACCTCCCCTGCCGCCCGCAACCTGGCTGGGACTCCAGGACAACAGGATCGACACCGCCGGCGTGCGGGAAGCCCTGGAAACCGGCCGTACCTTTGTGACCCTTGGCCCCTTTGCCGAGCTAAGCCTGACCGGGGAAAACGGGCAAAGCTATGGTTTGGGTGAAACTGTCCCTGCCGGGAATTACCGGCTGAACCTTAACGTGGACGAAAGCCGCCGGCGGAAAATCTGGGACGCATTCGGGATCGTCACGAGAAATATCCGTCTGGTTCAGGGGGGAAGCATACGAGAAAGTCTGCCCTACCGCCCCGGCCAGGTGATCCCTGCCGTGGATCTCAAACTCCAACCCGGCTGGCTGCGCTTGGAAGGTTACGGGGATTACCTGGGGGCAGAAGACAAGCTGCTCTTTTTCTCCAGTCCTGTATATATCGCCTGATTTAGGGCGGGGAGGTTCATCCCTTGCCGGTACCGGATACTCAAGTAATTAGTGCCGGGAGGCCGCGGACCTGCGGTCTGAGTCCCTAATGTGTCTACATTATGGACAAACACCAGGTAAACATTTGCCTTCCGCCGGGGCTTTTTTGTATGTTATAAAAGACGGTTTCAAAATACTGAATGTTGAAACCGCGGCCCTGGATTTATAAAAAAGGCGCCTTTCAAAACCCGGCTTTTGAGGCCGCCTCAAAGGATCGGCTATGGATTACGAAAAACTTACGATTAAAGCGCGGGAAGCCCTGAACGAGGCTTCCGCCATTGCCCAGCGGGGGGATCACTCCCAGGTGGAGGTGGAGCACCTGCTCCTGGCCCTGCTGCGCCAGGAGGGGGGGATTGTCGTCCCCATACTCAAACAGATCGGCGCCGACGCGGGGCGGATCGAGGCCGATGCCGAAGCGCTGGCGGCTCAGGTTCCCAAGGTTTACGGCGAGGCGGCCCAGCTTTTCTTTTCTTCCGCCGCCGCCAAGGTTCTGGCAAAGGCCCAGGACGAGGCCGGGGCCCTGAAAGACGAGTTTGTCTCTACCGAACATATCCTTATCACCATCGCCGAAGGGGAAGGCAAAGCCGCAGAGATTCTGAAAAAGGCCGGGGTAACGAAGAAGGCTGTTCTGGACGCGCTGAAGCAGGTCCGGGGCAACACGCGGATCACCGATCAGAACCCGGAGGATAAGTACCAGGTCCTGGACAAGTACTGCCGGGACCTGACCGCCCTGGCCCGGCAGGAGAAGCTTGACCCCGTTATCGGCCGGGACGAGGAGATACGCCGGGTTATGCAGGTGCTGTCCCGGCGTACCAAGAACAACCCCGTCCTTATCGGCGAGCCGGGGGTGGGGAAGACCGCCATTGCCGAAGGCCTGGCCCGGCGGATCATCGCCGGCGACGTGCCGGAAGGCCTCAAAGGCAAGAAGCTCCTGGCCCTGGACCTGGGGGCGCTGGTGGCGGGGGCGAAATTCCGGGGGGAATTCGAGGAACGCCTTAAAGCGGTGATCCACGAGGTCCAGGCCTCCGACGGGAAGATTATCCTGTTTATCGACGAACTCCACACCCTGGTGGGGGCCGGGGCCGCCGAGGGGGCCACCGACGCCAGCAATTTGCTCAAGCCCGCCCTGGCCCGCGGGGAACTGCGCTGCATCGGCGCCACCACGCTGGATGAGTACCGCAAACACATCGAAAAGGACGCGGCCCTGGAGCGGCGCTTCCAGCAGGTCTACACCCCGGAGCCTTCGGTCGAAGACACCGTAGCGATACTGCGGGGCCTTAAAGAACGCTACGAAGTTCACCACGGGGTGCGGATCAAGGACGAAGCCCTGGTAGCCGCCGCATCCCTTTCGAACCGCTACATCACCAGCCGTTTTTTGCCGGACAAGGCCATCGACCTGGTGGACGAGGCCGCGAGCCGCCTCAAAATGGAACTGGATTCCCGGCCCACGGAACTGGACAAGCTGGAGCGGAAACTGTTGCAGCTTTCGATAGAGCGGCAGGCCCTTTCCCGGGAAGAAGACGGGGCCTCCAAAGAGCGGCTGGGCAGGCTGGAAAAGGAAATTGCCGATCTGTCCGCGGAACGGGACGCCATGAAGGCCCGCTGGGAATCCGAAAAGATCGAAATTCAGAAGATCCGGGAACTAAAGCAGCGCATCGAGGAACTCAAGATAGAGGAGACCCGCTACGAGCGGGAGGGCGATTTGTCGAAGGCGGCGGAGGTAAAACACGGCCGCATTCCGGACGCCCAGAAACAGCTTGCCGGCCTGACGGACCAGATGGAGCGGGAACGGGCGGCGGGGAAGGGGGCTCTGCTGCGGGAGGAGGTCAGCGAGGAGGATATTGCCGCCGTGGTGTCCACCTGGACGGGGATCCCCGTGTCCAAAATGCTTTCCGGGGAACTGCAGAAGTACCTGGAACTGGAGAAGGTGCTGGAACAGCGGGTGGTGGGGCAGGAGGCCGCCGTGGAAGCCGTGGCGGACGCCATCCGCCGGAACAAGGCGGGGCTTTCGGACGCCGCCAAACCCCTGGGCTCCTTCCTCTTTCTGGGCCCCACCGGCGTTGGCAAAACGGAGCTGGCCAAGACCCTGGCGGACTTTCTTTTTAACGACGAAAAGGCCCTGACCCGCATCGACATGAGCGAATACGGGGAAAAACATTCGGTGAGCCGCCTTATCGGCGCGCCCCCCGGCTACGTGGGCTACGAGGAGGGGGGCCAGCTTACGGAGGCGGTGCGGCGGCGGCCCTACAGCGTCATCCTCTTTGACGAAATCGAAAAGGCCCACCCGGAGGTTTTTAACGTGTTCCTCCAGATCCTCGACGACGGCCGCCTTACCGACAGCCAGGGCCGGGTGGTGGACTTTAAAAATGTCATCATCATTATGACCAGCAACCTGGGCTCCGATCTGATCCTGGATGCCAAAAAGGAAGACGATATCCGGGATCCCCTGATGGAACTTCTCAAGCAGAGCTTCCGGCCGGAGTTTCTCAACCGCATTGACGAGACGGTGATCTTTAAGCGCCTGGGCAAATCCGAAATCGGCAAGATCGTGGAAATCCAGCTCCGCCGCCTTATGGACCGGCTGGCGGACCGGAAGATAAGCCTTACCCTCACTCCGGCGGCCAAAACCTTCCTGGCGGACCGGGGCTACGACCCCCTGTTCGGCGCCCGGCCCCTCAAGCGGACTATCCAGGCGGAACTGGAAAATCCCCTGGCCAAGGCCATTATCGCCGGAAAGATCGCCGGCGGCGACAGCGTTACTGCGGATCACGCCGGTCAAAATGGCGAAAGTTTAAGCTTTACGAAGACCGCCCCCTGACAACTCACCACCTCAATGCGGGGGAGGAGGGGGATCTTTTCCAAGCTGCCCCTCCGCAGCCAGGCTTCGCCTGCCCTTGTTCATCGCCCCCCCCTGCGCCGCGGCCTCCGGCTGCGCCGAAGTCCGCGGCTGCCCCCAATAAGTATCAGCCGCGCCGGGCCCCCGGCGGCTTTTTTTCTTGACGGCGTCTTCCCCAGGGTTTACAATAAAAAACGCTTTTGGAAGCTCCGGCTGAGTTTCCGGAAGCGCCTAAAGTCAGTATAAGGAGGCGGCTTATGGCCATCAGGGAAGTGAATTTTCCGTCCTATAACGAGCGGGATACGATAAAAGCCTGGGTGTATACTCCCATCAGGAAACCCCGGGGCATAGTCCAGGTGGTTCACGGCTTGGGGGAACATTCCCGGCGCTACCTGCATATAATCCTCAAGCTGAACGAGGCGGGTTTTGTGGTCTGCGCCGACGATCATGTGGGGCACGGGAAAACCGCCGCGGATTCCGGTATCTGGGGGGATTACGGCGTTAAAGGCTACGGTACCACCGCGGAGGATGAAAAGACTCTCCACGACTTGACCGCCCAATCTTACCCCGGTCTGCCCTATATCATGTTCGGCCACAGTTGGGGTTCCATGATTGCCCGTAACTTTGCCGCCCGGTACGGCGCCCTTCTTAAGGGGCTGGTGATCTGCGGCACCTGCGGAGTTATGGATACCGTAGCGCCGGTGGCGGAGGAACTGCGGTCCTTGATTGCCGCGGGAAAGGGCGGCGAGCGGGACATCCGGTTTTTGGGCAGTATCTTTGCCGGCTATACCAGTCGTTATGAAAACGTTGTCTCCCCCAACGACTGGATTTCCGCCGACCCCGATGTGGTGGCGGATCACGCGGCGGACCCCTTCAATAATCTCTACAACGCTCCCACCAACCAGGCCAACTACGACCTGGCGGAACTGGTCGCCGCCATCACCGGCCCCCGGTGGGCGGAAAAGGTGCCAAAAGAACTTCCTGTTTACAACATCGCCGGGGATCAGGACCCGGTGGGGAATTACGGCGAGGGGGTGTACGCGGTTTCCAACTGGCTCGTCAATACGGGCCACCGGCGGGTTACCACCAAACTCTATTCAGGCCACCGCCACGAAATTCTCAACGACCGGGATATTCGGGAAGAAGTAAGCGATGGAATCATCGCCTTCATCAACGGCATTTTGTAAGGCTTCGCAGCAGGGTCTTTGCCGCCCCCAACGCGGACTTAAACCGCCTCCGGGCAGCCGCCAGGCTGTCCGGCTTCCGCTGGTAAAAGAGGGGTTGGACGTGTTCGATAACCCGCTTGGTTATCTCATAACTCGATTACAAAAAAAAGATTGACAGTTCAGGAAAACGGCTGTAAACTAAAGGCAATTTTAGAGCGGCTTTTTCAAAATTTCAGTTTTTGGGAAAAGCTCCATAATGCCGGATTTTGGAAGCGGCTCAACCAATTTAGTTTCAAAGGGAATTTTTGCCTGAGAAACGGAGTTGTACTTTTGTTTTTTCAATGAGGAGATATGCGGATGATTTATGACTGCCCGCAGTATGGTAGATTAACTTTCTTTAGATCGGAAGAGCGTCGTGTAGGGAAAGAGTGTAACTTGCC
>JAISLX010000031.1 GCA_031277045.1 Treponema sp. | reverse complement strand
CCCCCCCCCCCCCCCCCCCCCCCCCCCCCCCCCCCCCCCCCCCCCCCCCCCCCCCCCCCCCCCCCCCCAACTAACGAATAATTAAGGAAGGTATTTGAAGACGCGGCTTTGTGTACGCTGCTGGGCGCACCGTTAGATAAGCGGCCTGCCATGATCCCTCCTTGTTTCGTTTTCCCGCCCCGCTGTCCGGGCAGACAATGGGTCATACTAACAGGGTGTTGGGATCATGTCAACCGGGGATAGCGGGCGTGTCCGGGAACCGAAGTTCCCGGACAGCTCTGACTTGGGTTCATTGCCCCCATAACTCCGGGGATTTAAGTACCCCCTGGGGCCAGAACCGGTATTCGTAGGTCCATTCGGGGCCTTCCGTCCGCCAGGAACCCGGCCCCCAATAGCAGCCGTCCCGCATGTTGCAGTGAAGCTGTCCGAAGGTGTTGATCCGGCTGCCAAAGTAGACAATGTCCACGTTGTGTCTGCCCGGTGAAAGGCCGGGGACTTTCAGTTCGTAGGGCGAATAGGCGATAACTCCCCGGTCGACGCCGTCCACTCGTACCCGCAGCAGGTGTCCCCGGTAGCAACTGGCGCCTACCAGCAGTTCCGGGGTCCGACATTCCGCCTCCAGGTGGTACACGATGTTCCCGCCGTAGAACGGGAGCCCCTGTCTGGTTATATCCCCAAAGGCCAGGGTCCGCACCGGGGGGGTAAGGGTACACAGGGTTCCGGCGGTCCGCACGCCAAAATCCCCCAGCAGGTACATCGCTTCCACGTTGACGGCGCGGCCGTAGGGCAGCGTCAGCTCCAGCGCGTTGGCCCCCCGCTTGATTGCCGGGAGTCTGAGCCTGGTTATACATTTGTCCACATACCACTGCGGCGTTGGAACCGCCGCCTCCCCGTTCAGTGTTACCCGGCTTGTGGCGGCGTTTTCCAGGGCCAGCTCTGCCCCTTCGATCTCAAGTTCGCTGTCAAAGCCGCAGCGCAGGCGCAGTGTATGGGGGGTGGAGGTGTCTTTTTCTACCCAGGGCTGGGCCCAGGCTTTTCCCCGGAGGGGCCAGCCCAGTTCTTCCCTGAGCAGGTCGTCAAGCCGCAGAACCTCTTCCCGGGGCCGGAAGGCTCCGTTGTCCAGGGCGAATTCCGCCATGTCCAGAAGCAGTACGTTGGGCTCCTGGAGGGTTACGGGTACGGGCCCGGTAAAGCGCTGAACCGGGCGGGAGGCAGGTTCGGGGGACTGGATTTGAGGCGCCGGGGAGGCTGCGCTTTCTGCGCTCTGCGCGGGGTCCAGCCGGAGCAGCAGGCTGTCATGTTCGTAGAAGGTAGTGAACAGTACCGTCCATCCGTTTTCCCGGCGCGCCGGCAGGGGGGAAATATTCCCGTTCAGCGTATCGTAAAGGCTGAGGTCCCAGCCGCCCCGTATGGAGATGCGGAGATGCGCTGCTCTGGACAGGTCGGGGTTCGCAGGTTTGTCCGCCTGGGAGATGAAAAGCCAGCGGGGTCCGCCGTTCCCTTCGTCCCGTATCTGGTAGAGAAAGCCGCCGGCCCTGACCCCGGTTTCGTCCCGGATTTCAATGTCCCGCAGGTCTTCAAGCGCGTTGAGGATCGGGAGCCGTTCAAACGTGATACGCTCGCAGGTTTCCCACAGCTTCCGGCCCCTATCGCCGGGAAGCGCGTCAACATAGGCGGGCGCCCCGCCCAGGAAGATGATCCGGCCGCCGGCACGGCGGAAGGCTTCCAGCCGTTCCAGCGTGCTGGTCCGCATGGTTTCCAGGGCGGGTACAATAATCGCCTGGTAGCCCATCTGCCCCACCGGGAACAGCGGCTTCCCCGGTCCGGCGGCCTTGATGCTGCCGGGATCGCAGTACCGGGGCAGCGTGGATTCACAAATGTAGTCAAAGTCTACGAGCCCCCGGAGCAGCCAGTCGCAGAGGCGTTTGAAATTCAGGTCCATTTCCTCCCGGACGGCCTGGGTACTCTCCCGGGGGCCCCAGTGGAGCCAGTAGCTTTCGATGGGGTGAAGCACCCCCACGCGGCACAGGGCCCGGCCCCTGGTCAGCGCGGAGGCAAGGCGGGCAAAGTGGTTTTCCACATAGGGGTATTCCTCGTACCAGGGGGCCTGGTAGTTAAAGGTGGCCGGGTAGTCCCGCTTGGCCTCCCCGTTCATGGACACCCAGGAAAGGTGGGGCACCCGGACCGTAACGCCCAGGGCTGCCTGCCAGTCCCCCTGCAGTTTGTGGCCCCGGAAGTCAAAATCCCAGTTGGTTACGCCGTACAGTTCGGAAAGAACGCCGGGGCTGCCCTTCTGCCGGGCCGCGGACTGGGCCTGCTTGGCGGTGGTAAATTCGCGGGTGTCGCAGAGCATGTCGATGCCGGGGAGCTGGAAGGAACGGTAGGACCGCATGGCCTCCCCCAGGGCGTGGGTCTGGCTTTCCAGGGTGGGCTCTTCCATCATGTGGCCGGTAAGCATAAGGCCGCGGGAACTGCACCAGGCCCCGCACTGGTCCGCGAAGGCCGCGGCAAAGCGTTCGGCAATGTGGTCGTGGTAGTGATAACGGATGACGGACACCCGGCCCCCCGCCAGGTTCCAGAGCAGTTCCGGCAGCCCCGCCACCAGGCTTTCCCCGCCGTAAGCCGCCTGGTAGCTTTCCTCAATGTCCACAGTCCAGGGCAGGGTAACATCCTTTTCTTCCAAAGCGTAGTTCAGAACGCTTTTTTGGGAAAACTGGGGCTCGTCGGTAAAAATGGCGGGGATAAGTCCGCCAAAGTCGGCGGAAAAATCCTTGCCGTAACGTTCATAGGTAACGCGGATAAATTCCCGGATTGCCGCGGGATCCAGGGTGTTCACGTAGGTCTGGTTGTTGTACCACGGGGAAGGCAGGGCCGTTTCGGCGTAAGCGTAGAGTTTTATTCCCCTGGCCGCCTCCCCTTCTTTAACGGCGCGGTAACATTCCAGGTCCCCCCGGCGGTCCAGGAGAACGTCAAAACAGGCGACAAGCTTGCCGTTTTCGGTCCTCCCCGACACGGCGCGGGAATCGTGCCCCGCCTCCCCGCCGGCGCCGCTGTAGGGCCGGCGGGTCAGCAGGAGGTGCCGGATACGGTACTGCTCATGCCGGGTTACAAGCCCCCCGGCGGCCCCGGAAGGCCAGCGGTCCTCATCGTAAAGCCAGGCCAGCATCTGTTCCCGCCGGGCCTTTTCCACACAGGCCCTGACACAGTCCATGTACTCATCGCTTAGGTATTCGGTAGCCAGGCCGGTACGGACATGCATGTGAAAGCCGCCGTACCCCAGTTTTTTAAGCTGGTCGATCTGCCAAACCAGTTCATCCTTGTCCAGTTTGTTGTTCCACGCCCAAAAAGGCGCGGCCCGGTATTCGCTGCCGGGATTTTCAAAATCCCCGGCGCTCAGAGGTTTTTCCCGTTTAGGGTACAGCATACGTTTCCCTCCACATGTATGTTCAGGCGGCCGGTAACAGCCCGCTGCCGCCGGCCGCCGCTAGGAACCTGTTACTAAGGCTGCGGATCCGCGAACTGCCGCTTCTTCCAGGCGGGGAGCAGGGCCGCCGGTTCCCCCGTCAGCGCGGCGATAAAGCCGCTGGCGGCCCCGTCAAAGACCCCGTCCAAAACCGCTTCCTCGGCGGCGCTGAAATCCGAAAGCACCCATTCCACAATGCCCCTGCCGCTTCCCGGCGGCCCCCCCTGGCCGGGCGCCCGGTCACCGGGACGGCCGATGCCAAAACGGAACCGCCAAAACCCGGCGGTTCCCAGCGAAAGGTTCATGGACCGCAGCCCGTTGTGCCCCCCAAGCCCGCCGCCTGATTTGAGGGAAACCGCGCCCAGCGGAAGTTCCAGTTCATCGTGAACCACCAGGATCGATTCGGCGCCGATCTTGAAAAAGGCCGCCGCCGCCGCCGCAGATTCACCTGACACGTTCATAAAAGTTTCTGGTTTAAGAAAGTGCAGCTTCCGGGGCTCCGGCTGCCCGGCGATCCCCCCGCCCAAACGGTTTGATTCCAGACAGGCGTAAAGCCCCTTGAATTTATTCCGCCACACAAGGGATGCGTAGAAAGGAAGCCGCTCCGCAAAAAGCCATGCCGCGTTGTGCCGGTTCCGCGCGTACTCCCGGCCGGGGTTCCCCAGAAAAACCACCAGATCAATCATGGAACCACGCGCCCCGCGGCCCTGGCCGCCTAGTCCAATTCGCCGCGGCTGGCGATAACTCTGGAAATAAGGCCGTAAGCGGCCGCTTCCGCGGCATTCATCCAGTAGTCCCGGTCCGTATCCCGCTCAACCTGGTCAAAAGGCGCCCCGGTTTCATCGGCGATAAGGCGGTTGATCCTGGCCCGCAGCTTGTCCAGTTCCCGCGCGTGGATCTCTATGTCCGTGGCCACCCCCCGGATGCCCGAAAGGGGCTGGTGGATAAGGTAATGGCTGTTGGGAAGCCCGACCCGCCGCTCCCTGGGACTGGCAAGCTGGATAATCGCCGCGGCGCTGGCCACCAGCCCCATGCCGATAGTCCAGACCGGGGGTTTTACAAAGCGAATCATGTCGAAGATCGCGTATCCCGCGTCCGCGTCCCCCCCCGGGGAATCAATAAAAACGCGGATAGGCTGATCCCCCATGTCCTCAAGCAGCAAAAGCTGCCGGATAGTCCGTTCGGCAAGGTCCTTTTTGATTTCGCCGGAAAGCAGAATAGTCCGGGTTTTAAGCATTTTGGAAAGAAGAGGGTCCGCTCCGGAATTCCCGGCTTTGACTTCCTCATCGTCATCATCATCTTCTTCGGCTGCGCGAATACCTTTAAGCCGCTCAAGCGGATGTAAACATTTCATAGGGCAAGCATAGCACATCGGGAAAGCTCTAAAAAGCTCCTGCGGCTCCGGCCTGCCGCGCTTCGCGCACACAGCCTTCAAAAATCCACACGTACAGCAGACTGCCGCTTTGTCCAGGCGCTGCCGCCCGTGGGCCGCGTGTACGTGCCTGCCCCGCCCTCCTGGTACAGTTCCTTAAGCGCGCTGCCGCCGTCAGGACCGTTTTGGAATGAGTTATTACCAAAACCGGCAATGCCGCCGCCTTCAAACGTTACGCTGGTAAGCCTGGAACACCAGCCAAAAGCAAACTGCCCGATACTGACAACATCCGCAGGTATGATCACGCCGGTAAGCGCGGGACAGTAGGAAAAAGCCTTGTCCCCGATACTGGTAACGCCCGCCGGTATGGCATACGGCCCGCTTTTTCCCGCCGGGTACCGGATAAGGGTCGTCCTGGCTTTGTTAAACAGCACCCCGTCTTCACTACAGTAGGCGCTGTTCGCGCCGTCAACAGTTATACTGGTAAGCGCGGTGCAGCCGGCAAAAGCAGTCTGCCCGATACTGGCAAGACTCGCCGGTATGCGTATGCTGGCAAGCGCGGAACAGCCGCCAAAAACATCGTCCCCGATGCTGGTAACGCCCTCCGGTATATCCACGCTTGTAAGCGCGATGCAGTAGTAAAAAGCTTCGTTTCCGATGCTCGTAACGCCCGGCGGTATGTCCACGCTTGCAAGCGCGATACAGTAGTAAAAAGCTTCGTTCCCGATACTCGTAACGCCCGGCGGTATGCCTACGCCTGCAAGCGAGGTGCAGTCGTTAAACGCGCCGCGCCCGATAGTGGTAAGACCCTTGGGAAGGATGATGCCTTTGATATACGTGTTGTCCTGGATAACCTGCCCGGTTTCGGAGCTTACCGTATTGTCCTGGAATGTGCAGTTACACAGATCGAGAATCACGTACTTTCCGGCATTTCTTACCGCCCCGCTGATCTTTGCCCAGGCGCTGTCCGCGGTATCAGTTTCGCTGAAAGTAATCGCCGGAAGAACAACCGTGTACGGCGCGGCAACTGTATTGGCCGCCTGCGCCCTCAGATGTGCCTCAAGGCAGGCGGCGCCGCCAGAGGCGCCGCCTGCGGTGATGATGCTGCGCTCCATGTAAACCCTCCCTTTGCGGCGTTCCGTTGTGCCAGGCCGGACGCGCCGCTTAACCGGGCCGTTTCGGCCCCCCTGACCCGGGCCGTTTCGGCCCCCCTGACCCGAGCCGTGTCAGACCCCCTGACCCGAGCCATGTCAGCCCCCCTGACCCGAGCCATGTCAGCCCCCTTGACCCGAGCCATGTCAGCCCTCTGACCAAGCCTGTGTCAGGGAGCCGGGGCCGGGACGGTCAGCGTAAAGGCGCTGGTGATGGTCCGGGGGGCTTTCAGCATGGTACTGCCGGAGCCGCTGAACTGCGTCTTTACCTCCACCTTCCACTTCCCCGCGTCCAGGGCGGGGATCACCCCTATCAGCTTTGCCGGCGTGTTCTCCGCCAGGTGGCCGCCCACCTTGACCCGCCCCGCCGGGTTCGCCTCCGGGACAAAGTACACGCCCACTTCCGGGTTATCCCCGGTCAGTTTCAGCTTGTGCCCCGCGATGCTGAATATGCCGCCGGGAGTGAGCGTCTCGTTCACCGACTCGGTGGTTACATCGACAAACTCATCAATATAGCCCTGCACGTCCGCAAGGCCCTCTACCTCTACCACGATGCGTTCGGCCAGGGCGCGCAGGGGGGCCAGTACGCGGAAGCGGAAGCTGACCGGGTGTTTCTGCGCGTCGTGGCCCTCGAACACCATGTCGAAGGTGCCGCCCACGTTGGGGTGTATGGAGAAATACTTTAGACTGACGGTGAACCCGTCGCAGAGCTGGTAGACCACTTCGTCAAGGAACTGCCGGACGTGTTCCACCAGGTCGTCGTAATTGCCGGTAAAGCCGCCCCGGTTTTTGAGCGCGGCGCACACCTGCTCGATGGTAAGGGACGCTTCGCTGTCCGTGCGCGCAATGTACGCGCCCTCCACGCCGGGCAGGTAGTTGGGGTAGAGTTTTACCCTGATGCGGTGCAGCACCTAAAGCGGAATCCTGTCAAGCCCTTTGCCGCAAAAGCGCCTTGCGGGGGGCCTTGCCGCCCGGCTTATCTCCCAGGTCCCCACAAGGCCGGCCTTTCGCAGGGCCCTGTGGGGCTGTTGGCCCCCAGGCTGCTACTGCTTTGTCCAGGCGCTGCCACCCGCGGGCCGCGTGTAGACGCCGGCCCCGCCTGACTGATACGCCGTATACAAGTCCGCGCCCGGGAACGCGCCGTTGTTAAAACCCGCCCCGGTCATGCCGCCGCCTTCAAACGTTACGCTGGTAAGCGCGGCGCAGTTGCGAAAAGCTTCGTCCCCGATGCTGGCAACGCTTGCCGGTATGGTTACGCCGGTCAGTTTGAAGCAGTTGTAAAAAGCGGCTTTCCCGATGCTGGTAACGCCTGCCGGTATGCTTACGCTGGTAAACGTGATGCAGTTGTGGAAAGCTCCGTCCCCGATACTGGTAATGCTTGCCGGTATAGTTACGCTGGTCAGCTCGAAACAACCCCAAAAAGCGTAATTCCCGATGCTGGTAAGGCTTCCGGGCAGGTTGATACCTTTAATATACTTGTTGTCCTTGATAATGCTTATCCCTGTGTGGCCGAAGCAGCCTATCACCTCATTGCCCGTGAATGTGCAGCCGCTCAAGTCAAGGATCACGTACCTTTGTGCATTCTTTACCGCCGTGTTGACCTTTCCCCAGCCGCTGTCCGCGTCATCATTTTTGTCGATAGTAATCGCCGGAAGAACGACCGTGTACGGATCGGCAGCCGTATTGGCCGCCCGTCCCTTGAGATTCGCCTCGATGACGACGGCTGCTACGCCGCTGGCTATGTCGCTGTTCTTCATATAAAGCCTCCCTGCGCGGTGTTCCGTTCTGCCACAACACGCCGCGCATTATGCACACTGCTTAACGCGGGCAGGTTATTCCGCTCCGCGTATCCCTTGTTCCTCACGGGCCAGGGGTACTGACCTGTGCCATGTCAGCCTGCTGAACCGGGCCGGAACGAACCCCACACCCGGCACAGGCGAGTCTTCACACCGGGTACGAGTGGACACCCGCACCTGGCACGGGTGGATACCCGCGCCAGGTACCGGCGCTTTTTCGCATCGCGGCCCTCGACAACTTTGTTAGAGGCGCCGCCCGCGCCGGGGTGCGCAGTAATGAGTATAATATAACGAGATAATGCTTATTGAACAAAGAAAAATAACTATCGCACAAGCGGAAAGCCGGGAGGAAATCAAAATTAAACCAGGAAAAAAATGGGGGGGGGGGGGGGGGGGGGGTAATTTTTAAAAAAAAATAAAAAAACACCCAATTGCACCGTTTACGGCCGGGGCCCGGCCGGGGTTTAAAATTT
>JAISLX010000018.1 GCA_031277045.1 Treponema sp. | reverse complement strand
CCAGGGCATCTTCCCCGTCTCTTCGGGAAAGAGCGACATCTTGTACCCCGCGCAGTTGGCGAATTTCCGCCTCCATCTGCCGGATCTGCTCCTGATACTTGGCTATTGCCTCTTGGCGGCCTTTTTCCCAGCCCTTTTTCCGACCTTCCTCCAGGCCATCTTCCCAGCCCTTTTCCCAGCCTTCCTCCCAGCCCTCTTCTCGCTGGACGGCAAGAGCATCGTCCAAGTTCCATTCGGTCAAGAGTGACATCTTATACCCCGCGTAATTGGCGGATTTCCGCCTCCATCTGCCGGATCTGCTCCTGCGCTTGCCGAATTTGCTCCGCATATTCGGCTGTTGCCTCTTGACGGCCTTTTTCCCAGCCTTCCTCCTGGCCTTTTTCCCAGCCTTCCTCCCGGCCTTTTTCCCAGCCTTCCTCCCGGCCTTCTTCCCGCTGGACGGCCAGGGCATCGTCCAAGTTCCATTCGGTGACGAGCATATTCATTACCTCCGTCGAGTGGATTTCTAAAAAATCTTTCAGGATGTTTTCTTTTATGCAGGCTTTTATCGCCTGCTTGATTGCTTCTTCCCGGTTTTTCCCCTGCCCCTCGTACCACCGCACTTTGGCGATGAAGGCGCTGTACCCCGCCAGGGTCTTGCAGCGCCGGATAACGGGCTCGTTGTGCCCTTGGTTGATGTTGTACACTTTTAAAATTAATTCCAGGGGCAGCGTCTCGCTTTTGACAAGGCCCAGGACCGTGGGGTCACTGAAGGAATCGGAGAGTTTCAGGGTCTGTTCGTCCGGATAGGGGGCCGCGCCGTTGTACAGTACGATGAACTCCGGCAGGGGCAGGGAAAGCCGCTTGCTCCGGTAGATGTTCCCCTTGCTGGTGAGGCTTTCGTAAATTTTGGCGATGTAGAGGAGCAGCCGCAGGGGCATATTTTCGTTTATGGTGGATTGATGCTCGATGAGGACTACGAGGATGTCGCCGATGATGAAGGAGATGTCGTTCATCATACCCTTAAAGAGGACGTCTTCGAGGGTGTTGATGACGATGGGGATATCCTGAGGGAGGGACTTGCCGGAAAGGGCGCCGTAGAGTTCCCGAAGGGTGTCGGGATTGCTGAAAAGCTGGGAAAATACGCTGTCTTTAAATTCGCGGTTGGCAGTCATGAAAGTGGCCCTTGTTTTTATAATGTAAGGGAATTGAGGATAGAATTCAAGGCTTTGTTTGATCGCGGGAGATCGTAACGCCCAGCGAAGCGCAAGGGATAGAAGCGGAATAAGTTTTGACGGGCAAAGCCCGACAAAACTTATTGGAGCGGATAGCCCAGTCCGGCGGAACACCAAAGGTGCTCAACACCAAAAGTGTTCCGCCGGATGCGCCCAAATTCACTGGTTTAATCGTGTCCGGATGCCAGAGTCCGCTTGCGCGGGGTTGTTGATTTGACATTTTGAAAAAGCTTCATATAATGGGACAAGGATCATGCGTATCGTTATCGTTGGGGCGGGTATGGTGGGTACCCAGGTTGCCCGGTATCTTATTCAGGAAAAACACGATGTATCCCTGATTGAATCCAATGAGGAACGGGCCCGGCATGCTTCTAACCGGCTGGACTGTCTGGTGCTCCAGGATGAGGGGAACAGCATCAATGTCCTGGAAGAAGCGGGTATTGCCCGGTCCGACGCCCTGGTTTGTGTGACCGATTCCGATGAGGTGAACATGATCATCTGCGGTTTGGCGGCCTCCCGGTACCCTGATTTGCTCAAAATTGCCCGGGTGCGGAACGATGATTATGTCAGGCTGAACCGGTCCGGGGAACGTATCCTGGGGATCGATTTTTTTGTCCATCCTGACGTGGAGGCTTCCCGGTCGGTGTTAAGCGCTATTGAACATGGCGCCATGGGGGACGTGCTGGCCTTTGCCGATACCCCCTACGAGCTGGGATCCATTGATATTGCCCAGGGAAGCGCCCTTGACGGCTTCCGGCTTAGCGATTTCCGCAGCCTGGTCAAGGGGGAAAGCCTCGTTACCCTGGTAGAGCGGAACGGGGAGAGTATCCTTCCCACGGGGGCCACGGTTCTTGCCTCGGGAGACCGGGTCCATGTCCTCGCCAAAGAACAGGAGATAGATGCCATTTTTAACCTTGCCGGCGGTTCCGAAAAGCCCCTGCGGAAGATAGGCATCGTGGGCGGCAGCCGGGTAGGGATGCTCATTGCCGAGGGACTGCTGGAACAGGAACCGGAGAAGCAGAAACCGGCCTTTTTTTCCCTGTTAAAATCCCTGATCCCCCAAAATCGGCGCCGGGTTATCATTATTGAGGAGGATTATAGCCTCTGTAAGGAGCTGGCCGCCCGTTTTCCCCAGGCCTTGATCCTCAATGAGGATATTTCCGATGAAAGTTTTGTCGCCGAGGAGCGGATTGATGACCTGGATTTGATCATCACCGCCACCAATGATCAGGAACTGAACATGATTGCCGCGATTTACCTTAAATCCCGGGGGGTTAGCCGGGCGATTGCCATGGTCACCGGTTCGGGGTACGCGGCCATAGCCCGGCAGCTTGGGGTGGATGTGGTGATCCCCATGAAGTCGGTGGTGGTTGATTCCATTCTGTCCCACCTCATGGGCGGCGGCGTCAAGGGGGTCCACCGTATCGGAGACGGCAGTATCGATATTATCGAAATTGAGATAGGCCCCAACGCGGCGGTGGCGGACACCCCCATCACGGATTTCAGCCTTCCCGCCGGGGGCCTGGTTATGTTGGTTAACCGCGAGGGCGGGGCCTTTATTCCCCGGGGGGATTATGTTTTTAGGCGGGGGGACCGGATCGTCCTGATCGCGAAAAACAGCGGTGAAATGGAAATCGAACGGATCTTCGGCGTTTCCCCATGAGACGGGCGGTCGTTTTCCGGGTTCTGCTGCTGGTCCTGGGGGTTTTCGTCCTGACCATGGCTATTCCCCTGGTCATGGCCGTGGTTTATGGTGAGGGGGACCTGATCCGGCCGTTTATGGCGCCCATGGCGGCGGTGCTGATCCTGGTCCTGCCGGTGGCGATCCTCACCCGGAACCGGCCGATACGTTTCAGCGCTTCCGACGGGTTTTTGCTGGTTTTTTTTGCCTGGATTCTGATAGGCCTTTTAGGGGCGGTCCCCTATTACCTTTCCGGCCGTATTCCCCGGTGGGCCGACGCGGTTTTTGAAAGCGTTTCGGGGTTTACCACCACCGGGGCCACGGTGATCGCCGATGTGGAGAGTCTGCCCCGGTCCCTGCTTTTCTGGCGGGCCATGACCCACTGGCTGGGGGGCATGGGGATCGTGGTTTTAACCGTGGCCCTGCTCCCCCTCCTGGGCATAGGGGGTTTCCAGCTTATCAAGGCCGAGACCCCGGGGCCGGAAAAGGAGAAGATCACCCCAAAAATCACGGAAACCGCCAAGCTCCTCTGGTTTCTTTACCTGATCCTGACGGCGCTGGACGCCCTGCTCCTCCGTATCGGCGGCATGGATTGGTTTGACGCGGCAGCCCACGCCTTTTCCACCGTGGCCACCGGGGGGTTCAGCACCCGGAACGACGGCATCGCCGCCTATCATTCCCCCTGGATCGAGGGGGTTTGTACGGTTTTTATGCTCCTGGCGGGGTTCAACTTCGCCCTTTTATACCGCTTGTTCCGGGGCAAGTTCCGGGATATCCTTACTAACAGCGAGGCCAAGGCCTACGGGGGGATAATCCTGGTTTCCGCGGGGATCATCGCCCTGGCGCTTATTCCCGGCGGGGCTTTCCCTGGGGAAGCCCTGGGGAAGGCCTTTTTTCACACGGCGTCCATCTTAACCACCACCGGTTTTGCCGCGGCGGATCATAACCTTTGGCCCCCCGCCGCCCAGGGGGTTCTCTTTTTCCTCATGTTTATCGGGGGGTGTTCGGGATCCACCGCCGGGGGGATCAAGGTGGTGCGGATGGTGGTCCTCGGCAAACAGGCGGGGAATGAGATGAAGCGGTTCCTCTACCCCAAGGGGGTGTTCACCATACGGTTGAACAAAAAGGTGGGACGAAAGGACGTGGTTTACGGGGTGGCGGCCTTTGTGTTTCTCTACCTTTTTTTGGTTCTGATCACCACCCTGATCGTCAGTACCGCCGGGGGGGATATGTTCTCTTCGCTCAATACCGCCCTCATTACCCTGGGGAATATCGGCCTGGGCCTGGGCGCCGTTGGTCCCGGGGCGGTATTCCAGGGCTTCCCGGACTATGTAAAATGGGTCCTCTCCCTGGTGATGATCGCCGGGCGGCTGGAATTGTGGACCGCCTTTGTTTTTTTCTCCCGGGATTATTGGCGGCAATGGGGCTGGTGAGCCGATGAAACGGATGGTTCGGTCATGAAAATTTTTATGTTTTTCCGGATCCTGTTTTTCCTCCTGGGTATCCTGGCGCTGATCATGCTGCCTTCGCTTATGATGGCCCTGGCCTTCAAAGAAAGCGCCATGATCCGGGCCTTTGTGCTTCCCATGATCCTGGCCCTGGCCGCCGCCATCCCTGCCCTGTTTTCCCGGAAGAAAACGCCCCTCCGGTTCAGCGCCCGGAACGGGTTTTTTCTGGTCACCCTTACCTGGTTCCTGATAAGCCTGATGGGGGCCATTCCCTATTATCTGGCGGGAACGGGCCTCAGCTTTACCAATGCGTTTTTTGAAAGCACCTGCGGCTTTGCCACCACCGGGGGAACCACCATCTCCGACATTGAAGCCCTGCCCCGGTCCCTGCTCTTCTGGCGGGCCATGACCCACTGGTTTGGCGGCATGGGGATAATCCTGCTTACCGTTGCCCTGATGCCCCTCTTTGGGGTCGGGGGCTTCCAGCTCATCAAGGCCGAGACCCCGGGGCCGGAAAAGGAGAAGATCACCCCGAAAATTACCGCCACCGCCAAGATCCTCTGGCTGGTATACGGCGGCCTTACCGCGGCGCTGATCGGCTTGTACCTTCTGGGGGGGATGAACTGGTTCGACGCCCTCTGCCATGCCTTTGTGGTTATCGCCTCCGGGGGGGTCAGTACCAAAAACGCCGGCATGCGTTTCTATAATTCCGGTTTTATCGACGGGATCACCACGGTTTTTATGCTCCTGGCGGGGATCAATTTTAACCTCTATTACCGCCTTATCCGGGGAAAGATCCGGGAAGTAGGCTGCAATTCCGAATTCCGGGCCTATATCATTATTTTCATAAGCGCCGCGGGGATTATCGCCCTCACCCTGGTACCGGTCTACGGTTCGGTGGGTTCCGCCCTCCGGTACGCCGCGTATCAGGCCGCGTCTATCCTTTCCACCACCGGGAGCGCCATTACCGACTATGAAACCTGGCCGGCCCTAGCGCGGACAATACTTTTTGGCCTCATGTTTATCGGGGGGTGTTCTTCTTCCACCGCCGGCGGGATCAAGGTGGTGCGGCTGTTGGTGCTTTTTAAGCAGGCGGGAAATGAACTGCGGCGGATCATCTCTCCCCGGGGCATTTTCAGCGTCCGGCTTAACCGGAAGGTGGGCCGGAAGGACGTCGTCTACGGGGTGGCGGGTTTTATTTTTCTCTACATGATGGTGGTTACCATCGTTACCCTGATCACCGCCGCGTCGGGGACCGATATTTTTTCTTCCTTTTGCGCGGCCCTGGCCGTAACCGGAAATGTGGGCATAGGCTTCGGCGCCATAGGCCCTTCCGCCAATTACGGGGCCTTTCCGGATTATATAAAATGGCTTTTTTCCTTCGTGATGATCGCGGGAAGGCTTGAATTGTGGACGGTCATAATCCTGTTCAGCCCGGAATACTGGCGGTCTTTGTAGGGCCCGCCGGGGTATACCGCCAAGTTTCATTATACACCCGAAAAAAAGTATGCGGGAGTATGTGGACGGAAAAAAGACAGCACGATGTAGCCCCGATGAGTCTCTGCGGAGCAGAGCGTTGAACTTGACCCGTAAATTTTTTCACGTTCACTAATGTAACCCGCGGGTCAATTGCATATATAGGGTAGGAGATCATTACGTGAATTGAGACAAGGGGTGTGGTACGAAATCCGTACCCGGATAAACAACCGGGAACCCCTGTTCCGCTGGCGCCATGCCCTGGCCCTGTTTGACCAGGTGTTTGGTGAGACCTCTCTTCGGTTTGTCTTTATGGTTTGCGGGCTGCGTCTTGTGGACGATTGGCTGACGTTTTATATAAAGCCCGCAAATGGGTTGAAACTACCGGCGATAATGCAGTGGCTGAAGCAGACCTTTGCCCTGCGGTACAACCGGGATCACGGGCGGATCGGACACCTGTGGGGGGACCGGTACTGGTCGGAGATTCTGGAGAGGGAGCCGCCAATCGGGGAGGAATCGGGCCGGTCGGCGGCGCGCGCGCCCTCGATCCATGGGGTCAGCCCCCATAGTAAGAAAAGGGCAAAAAATTCCGCGGGTCCCCCCAAATTCCCCCTTCCCAAGGCCCCAAACCCCGGATAACCAGCATAATCCTCCTGGTACTCCGTATCAGCCACCATTTTCACCCTAAACCGAACGCGCCCAGGGGGAAACGTCTGTCCTGAAATCCGAATGCCGGGTCAAGTTTAGAGCAGAGCTCCGCGGTGGCTCATTGCGTACTAGTGTCCTGTCCAAGACAGATCGCGTCATATTTAAGCGAGCTAATTCATTACAGTATAATGAGTTAGCAAAATGGGCTATGATGAATTCTGTTTTGGACAGGACACTAGCTCTATCTGGAGATTCCTCCCGGTTTCCACTATAGTCTGAATGAAGCCGCCGCAGAGCGGGGTATCGCCGCGGGCGGCAACGCCGTTATCCGTAATTAAGGAGAAAAATATGCTGGAAGCTCTAAAAAAAGACCCCGCCTGGAAAGGCCGTGAAGGTCCGCTGGTCCTGGTAATCATGGACGGCGTGGGATACGGAAAGTACAAAGAGGGGGACGCGGTGGCGGACTCCAAGATGTTCAACCTGGAGGCGATTAAAGCGGTAAGTCCCCACACCCGGCTAAAGGCCCACGGCAAAGCGGTGGGCCTTCCCTCGGACGATGACATGGGGAACAGCGAGGTGGGGCACAACGCTATGGGCTGCGGCCGGGTTTTTAGCCAGGGGGCGGCCCTGGTCTCCGCCTCTATCGCCGGCGGCGCCATGTTCGAGGGCCGGGCCTGGAAGGAAGTAACCGGAAATCTTGCCGGTTCCACAGGGACCTTGCACTTTATCGGCCTTTTTTCCGACGGCAACGTTCACAGCCACCTGGATCACCTCAAGGCGATGATCGTCAGAGCGAAAAAGGACGGCGTATCGAAGGTCCGCGTCCACGTGCTGTTCGACGGCCGGGACGTGGGCGAGACAAGCGCCCTGGACTACCTGGACCCCTTCGAGGCGTTCTTAAAAGAGCAGAGCGGCGCGGGCTTTGACGCGAAGATCGCCTCAGGCGGGGGGCGCATGTGGATCACGATGGACCGCTACGGCGCGGACTGGAGCATGGTGGAACGGGGCTGGAAGACCCACGTCCTGGGCGAAGCCCGGCAATTCGCCAGCGCGCGGGAGGCCGTGGAAACCTACCGCCGGGAGATTCCCGGCATCATCGACCAGGACCTAAAAGAATTCGTGGTGGCCGAAAACGGCGCCGGCGGCAAACCCGTCCCCATCGGCACCATCGAAGACGGGGATTCGGTGGTGTACTTTAACTTCCGGGGGGACCGGGCGCTGGAGATCACCGCCGCCTTCGAGGAAGACAATTTTACCAAGTTCGACCGGGTGCGGCGGCCCACGGTTTGCTACGCGGGGATGATGGAATACGACGGGGACCTCCACGCGCCCCGCCGCTACCTGGTCAGCCCTCCATCCATCGACCGGACACTGGGGGAATACCTTGCGGCCACGGGGGTCAGGACCCTGGCGGTTTCCGAAACCCAGAAGTACGGCCACGTAACCTACTTCTTCAACGGGAACCGGACCGGCAAGTTCCGCGACAAACTGGAAACCTACGTGGAGATCAAAAGCGATACGGTGCCCTTTGAACAGCGGCCCTGGATGAAATGCGCGGAGATCACCGACAAGGTGATCGAAGCCCTGGGTTCGGGAGACTACGATTTTATCCGGCTTAACTACCCCAACGGGGACATGGTGGGCCACACCGGGATATACCAGGCGGTGGTCTGCTCGATGGAGGCTATGGACATCCAGCTTGGCAGACTCCGCAAGGCGGTAGACAAGGCCGGGGGGATCATGGTGATCACCGCGGACCACGGCAACAGCGACGACATGTACGAGCATGAGAAAAAGACCGGGGCCGTGTCCCTGAAAAAGGACGGCAGCCCCAAGGCCAAGACCAGCCACAGCCTGAACCCCGTGCCCTGCGTCATCTACGACCCCGCCCGCAAAGGCGAATACCCAGGCGATGCCGGCGAAGGGTCCCTGAACGAAGGCCTGGGGATCAGCTCCATCGCCGCCACCTGTATCCGGCTTCTGGGCTATCTGCCCCCCGCGGACTACGACCGGGCGATAATCAAATAAGCTTGCACCAAAACCGGCTGGTTTTGGAGCAAGCTCAAATAACCGCCGTTTTTTTAAGCCGCGGGTACAGAGCGCGATAAAACGCCAAGCGCCTACAGGCCCCGCAGTTCCGCCTGCTGCCGCAGTACCCGGTCCAGAGGCAGGGGGGCGGAGCGCGTGGCGGCGCAGGGTCTGCCCTCGCTGTCGTGTATCGACAGCCCACCGTTACCAATGGCCTGGGCAGCTTCCCGGACGGGGAAGATCCCTGTTTCAAGATAGGCGGCGATTACCGGGGCAATGGCGGCCGCCGCTTTGTTCACCGCCCCGGCGTAGATCTCCGGAAAAGAGCGGCAATCCTCCCCGCCGGTTCCCACAGGATAATACCAGGGCGCCTTTTTTTCATTCAGAAAATCAATACCGGCGGGAAGCCGCTCCGGGTACACATAGACCAGAGTCCGCAAATCAACCGCCTCCCCTTCCCCGCCGTCCACGGAATCGCCTTGCGCGCCGACAGACGTGCGCCGGGGGCTGGTAAGCCGGTAGAAGCGGGCGCAGTCGGCGAAAGTGTTGTCCACGCGCCGCTTCAGCTTTTCGTCTTTACCGGCCCGTTCGGGAAAGGCCAGAACCAGGGCCCGGACCAAAAGTTCCTTGAGTCCCGGCGGGGGTTCCCCGCAAATCCGCGCCAGAACAGCCTCCTGGTCCCAGGAGGCGGCCTCTTCCCCCCGCAGTTTCCGGAGCATCAGCGCATCAATGATCCGCTCAAAAAAGGCGTGATATTGGGACCCGTTCCTGGAAAGACGATCCGTTCCCCGGGACGGGGATTCCGACGCCGGGGGCTCGGACTTGTAAATGATATAGGGATGGGCCTCCCGGTCAAGAACGGCGTGGGTCATAAAACCCAGCGCATAGACCCCCAGGGCGTTGATTCCCCTTTCCCCCGTCAGAATAGCATTTTTGCCGGGAGGCGGGCCGGGAAGACACAATTGAAGAAGACCCGCGGTAAAAAGACCGGCGCCGCGGCGGTGCAGAAGGGTCCCGTACTCAAGACCAACGGGACGCATCCTCTGGCTGTGGTAAAAAATATCCGGCCCCTGGCAGCCCAGGGCAAAGGCGGTCCGGTAATCCTTCCGTATCGTTTCCAGAGCCCTGTCCGCCGCCAGGCCGAAACGGGCCCCGATGGAGCGGTATATTCCGGTAATTACATCGTCCCCAAAGAGGACATGCAGAATCTGGGAAGGCATAGCGGCCCGGCGATCCGCCTATACCCCCAGCAGGGCCTGGGCGTTGGTGGCGTAAAATATGTCGTCCCGGTTCGCCATACAGCGGCAGAATTCCTCGATTATCCCCCAGTTATGGCCCATATCAAACTCGTAACTGTGCCCCCACACATAGAACACCTGGGGAACGGCGGGCTTAAGCGCGGCAAACCGCTCCGCCAGTTCCATAAGCCGGGGATCGGCGTGATGACAAGTCGGCTGGTAGCTCAGAAGATCCGGGGGAATGTCAAACGAATACGAACTTTTAACCCCCCGCGCGTAGCCAAGCCCGCAGGCCGCGACAGTCTTACGGACCATGTCGCTGCAGGTGCCGAAGGGATAGGCCATGCCGCGCACGGCGGTCCCGAATATTCGTTCCAGATTAAGCTTGTCCTGTTCCAGTTCGTTCCTGACGGTTTCCTCATCCAGATTTTCCAGGTGGGGATGGGTCAGACCGTGAACCGCGGCCTCGTGGCCGGCGTACAGTTCCTTTAATCCCCGGACATTCATCCGCCTGACAGGCAGATCGCGCCCCTCAATGTCTTTGTTCATCCAGCCGCTGGCCCCCGTCTGGATACCGCTGTTCAGGTTAAACGCCGCCTTAATTCCGTACCGGTTCAGTATCTCAACCAGCTTCCGGTCCTGCTCCACCCCGTCGTCGTAACTGAGAGTTAGAGCCTTCATCGTACCATTAGGAAACATCGCAGCCTCCGCTTGCATCATACCGGCAAGGGGGAACCGCTTATAAGGGGTCCTTCCCGGGAGCCGGGAGCGGCGGGGCCAGCCGGATCTTCCTCCGCTCCTCAGCCCGCTTCCACTCGCCGTTTTCCTCCTCCGTAACAGGAACAAAGGGGATCACCGGGGTGGGTTTCCCGTCCTCCCCAAGGGCCACAAACACCAGGTAGGCCCGGTTTATCACGCGCTCCACCCCGTCAAGGTTTTCGACAAAACTGTCAACCCGCACTTCCAGGCTTGTCGTCCCCGTCCAGGTTACCCGGGCGTCCAGCCGCACTGTTTCATCAAGGAACGCGGGGCCCAAAAACTTTAGATTATCCACCACGGCGGTTGTAACATGGCGGCGGGTATGCCGGCGGGCCTCCACCGCCGCCACCATGTCTATCCACGCCATAAGCTGGCCGCCGAACAGCCGGTTAACCCCGTTCACATGGGCCGGCATAATGATCTGCACCTGGGACGTACGCATAGCCCCTCCTGCCACCAGCATAAAACCAAACGGGAAACCGTACCAGGGAAACTCCGCCGGTCCCGCCGAACCGCTTTCAAAACCCGTCCGTTGACAGGATTCCCCCGCCCATGTTACGCTACGCGGGCTTTAGCATCCTGAATTACGGGTCCGGCCGGGCAATAGCGCAGTTGGTTAGCGTACAAGTCTGGGGGACTTGGGGTCCGCGGTTCGAATCCGCGTTGCCCGACCAGGCCCGTAATTCCCCAAAACCCAGGGCACCGGCGTTTACTTTTTCCCACCCATAAATATCGTGAAATCACGATAATGACGTATCCCCAGGGGCCCTCTGTTGATATTTTCCTAAAAAGTAGTATAATTTCTCCTAATGAGTATAAAACTACTCCTGTGCGCGGAATTTGCGTTCCGTGTAAATCCGGTCTCCATACCTTTATACCAATAGTTTCAGGCTTTGCAGTCTGCCCGGAGGGATTGACGATGCGGAGTATGGATGTGAAAGCGGCTCGTCCGGCAGTGTTTTTTCTGTGCGCAGCCTTCCTGACGCTGGCGGGCTGCCAGGACGTGTTCCGGTCCACGATGCCCGCCGGAACGCACAAACCCGCGGAGTCTGCCGCCGCCCCCCGTTACACGGTAACGTTTGACGCCGGCGAGGGGAGCGTCTCGCCGGATCCCGTGCCGGTACCCAGCGGCAGTTCACTTGGTTTCCTGCCTGAAGAGCCAACCAAAGAAGGGCACACCTTCGGCCACTGGTATACCAGCGAGGGCGGCAAGGAGGAGCCGTTTATCGGTTCTACCCCGGTAACGGCGGATATAACCGTCCACGCCAAGTGGCTAACCAAAGCATACACGGTAATGTTTGACGCCGCCGGGGGAAGCGTTTCCTCGCAGTTCCAGTCGGTGGACCACAACACTCCACTTGGCGTCCTCCTGCCCACGCCGGCCAGAAGCGGACATACTTTCGGCGGCTGGTACACCGCCGCGAACGGCGGCACACAGTTCACCGCTGATACGACGGTAACGACGGACATAACAGTCTACGCCAGGTGGATTCCCCAATATACGGTAACGTTTGACGCCGATGGGGGAGACCCCGTCCCGCCGTCCCAGACAGTGAACCACGGCGATGTAATTAATCCCCTGCCTGAGCCAGCCAAAACCGGACATACCTTCGTCGGCTGGTTCCCCAACCCGGACGGTGGCGGCGATCGATTCACCGCTTCTACGGCGGTAACGGGGCACATGATCGTCTATGCCAGGTGGACAATTAATCCATACACGGTAACGTTTGACGCCGGCGAGGGGAGCGTTTCCCCGCAGCCCCAGGCGGCGGACTACAACACTCCGCTTGGTTCCCTGCCTGAGCCAGCCAAAACCGGGTATACTTTCGGCGGCTGGTACACCGGGCAGAACGGCGGCGGCACACAGTTCACCGCTTCTACTCCGGTAACGGAAAGCAAGACCGTCTACGCCAGGTGGATCCCCCAATACACGGTAACGTTTGACACCAACGGGGGAAGCGCCGCCCCGCCGCCCGTGCCGGTAACCGGCGGCCTTTCAATTGGTTCCCTGCCCGTAGCGCCAACCAAAGAAGGGCATACCTTCGGCGGCTGGTATACCGCCGCGAACGGCGGAGGCACACCGTTTACCGCTTCTACGGCGGTAACGGCGGATATAACCGTCCACGCCAAGTGGCTAATCAATGCATACACGGTAACCTTTGACGCCGGTGAGGGGGGAATCGTCTCTCCGGGGTTCCAGGCGGCGGACCACAACACTACGCTTGGCGCCTTCCTGCCCACACCAACCAAAGAAGGGCATACCTTCGGCGGATGGTACACCGGACAGGACGGCGGCGGCACGGAGTTTACGAAGGACACTAAGGTAACGGGAAACATGACCGTCTACGCCAAGTGGACACCCACTGAACACACGGTAACGTTTAACGCCGGTGAGGGGAGCGTCTCCCCGTCGGCCCAGACGGTGAACTACAACACTTCGCTTGGCGTCCTTCTGCCCACGCCAACCAAAACCGAGCATACCTTCGACGGCTGGTTCCCCAACGCGAATGGGACCGGCACACCGTTTACCGCTGCTACCCTGGTAACGGCGGACATAACCGTCTACGCCAGGTGGACAATCAAGACATACACCGTAACGTTTAACGCCGCCGGAGGAGACCCCGCCACACAGACCCGGAGGGTGAACTACGACAGTTGGATTAGTCCCCTGCCCACGCCAACCAGAACCGATCATACCTTCGGCGGCTGGTACACCGCCGCGAACGGCGGCGGCGATCCGTTCACCGTTTCTACGGCGGTAACGGCGGGCATAACCGTCTACGCCAAGTGGTTAGCCACGGTAAGGTTTGACACCGATGGGGGAAGCGCCGCCCCGCCGCCCGTGACGGTGGCCATCGGCAGTTCGATGCATTCTCTGCCTAAAGCGCCAACCAAAGAAGGGTATACTTTCGGCGGCTGGTACACGGACAGGAACGGCGGCGGCGAACCGTTCACCGCTTCTACGACGGTAACGGAAAGCAAGACCGTCTACGCCAAGTGGACAATCAAGACATACACCGTCACGTTTAACGCCGGTGAGGGAAGCCCCGCCACGCAGACCCAGACGGTGCCTCACGGCAATAAAATTGATCTGCCCTTAGCGCCAAGCAGAGCCGGATATATCTTTGGCGAATGGAACACCGCCGTAGACGGCGGCGGGACGCGGTTTAACGCGGACACTCCGGTAACAAAAAACATGACCTTCTACGCCAACTGGTTAGTACCAAACTTCTCGTCCCTGCAGGCTTTTATTAACTGGCTTAAGTTATACACGGAGAACAATGGCAATTATGCCTACACGTTAAAAGCCGATGAAAGTATCGCGCCTGCTGCGCTTTCCTGCGGCGGAAACACCGTACGCCTCACCCTGAAAGGCGATCAGGCGGAACGGACGGTGAGCCTTAATTCAAACGGATCGCTCTTTACCGTGGGAAGCGGCGTAACGCTGGTCCTGGACCACAACGTTACCCTGCTGGGGAGGGACACTAACAACGCTTCGCTGGTAACGGTACGCGGCGGCTCGCTGGAGATGAAAACCGGTTCGAAGATACACGGCAATGCCGCCCCCGAAGGCGGCGGGGTGTATGTGGACAACGGCGCGTTTACCATGAGCGGCGGAACCATCACCGGCAATACCGCTACTAGCCACGGCGGCGGGGTGGAGTTGTGCAATAACAGTACGTTTACCATGAGCGGCGGGACCATCAGCGGTAATACGGGGGGTAACTTCGGCGGCGGGGTGGATGTGTACAGAGGCGCGTTTACCATGAGCGGCGGGACCATCAGCGGTAATACGGCCTACTTCGGCGGCGGGGTGTTTTTGTACAATAACGGTACGTTTACCAAACAGGGCGGGATCATCTACGGATCAGACGCCGATGACGGCTTGAGAAATACCGCCCACGACGACAATTGCGGCCACGCGGTGTTTGTGAACGTTTCTCCCGGCACAATTCGTAATACCACCGCGGGATTGGGCGTTACGCTGAACAGCACGAAAAACGGCGCGGCGGGCGGCTGGGAACAGCCGTAAACCTAAAGGTTCGCCGGTAAACACCGCGGGTTTGTCCGGGCGGCATTGAACAAAAAAATGCGGGATCCGTTCAAGTTTGAAGGGGAACCGGCGCCGCAAGAGCATCGTGTCAGGATTGTGTCCATCGCCCGCGAACCGGAAAGCGTAAAGGCGTAACAAGGGCTGCCCGCAAAAACCAGCGGGCCCCTCAAAAAAACCGGCGAGTGACTCAAAAAAACCGGCGGGCCCTTCAGTTCCGCCCGCCCTTCTTGATGGTGGCCGCGTAAACGCTGTTAATAATCCCCAGTACCGCCGAAAGGCTGAAAAGGGCTTCAATGCCCACGGCATCCCAGATGTACCCCCCCAGCAGCGCGATCAAAATCGAAATAACGTGGTTCACCGAAACCCCGGTGCTTAGGGTGGCGGTAACCTCCTCCTGGCTGGAGGCGATAGATTGGACGTATACGTTGCTTGCCATACTGGCCATGGAAATAATCGAATCAAGCACGTAATTGACACAAACCACCCAAAAGGCGATGGCCGGGGGAAATATCCGGTGGGCAAAGCCGTAGAGGATACAAACCACCACCAAAAGCAGCGTATCGGCAACCATGACAAACTTGTACCCCAGCCTGTCGATAAGCCGCCCTACGAAGGGGCTGAAAATAGTGCCAAAAACGGCGCAGATCCCCAGCAGCAGGGAAATGATGGAAGTGGGGGCCCCGTAATAACGGATCAGCACAAACGGGGCAAACGTAATAAAGAATCCCCGCCGCAAGCAGCGGGGTATTGAAGATTTCTCCTTGAAATATTTGCGTATGCGGGGGAACAAATCCCCCGCACCCCCAGGTTCACGCCCCAAGGGGCGGGGTATT
>JAISLX010000183.1 GCA_031277045.1 Treponema sp. | reverse complement strand
GCCCCCCCCCCCCCCCCCCCCCCCCCCCCCCCCCCCCCCCCCCCCCCCCCCCCCCCCCCCCCCCCCCCCCCCCCCCCCCCCAAAACAACCGCTGTCGAATAACAGCTTACAGGTTTTCAACATGTACGCGCATCTCCGTTTCTACAATGGACTTGTTCACACATCCCTGAAAACACAAATTCTTATCTTAACAAGAGCCACATTTCCGTTCTTCAGCGGCTATTGCTCGGAAAGCCTTGGTTTTTGAAAAAACCCAATAATGTGCCTATTATGTACCCTGACAATATGCCATGTCAAACAAAATTATTAAAATTCATGAAAAAATTCGTATTTGCCGCCGCCAGACCCGCGCAATCCGTATCCGCCGCCGCCTGTCAGCGCGGTAAAGTCCGTTATAACGGCGGAGGGAATGTCCCGCGCTTCCGCGTTGGCCGTCATACGCGGCAGCCAATCCTTCGCCATAGAGAGCTGGCCGTCTCTGGTATGAGGCAGCCGGTCCGTTGAATTAGACATTTGTTTTCTCCGTGGATTGATTTATTTTTTTGGGGCGGGATTGCCTCTGTTTACACTGAAATTCATGAGGTATTTGCCAACAGGCGCGGCATATTCGCCAGAACATGAGGCGTATCTGCCAGAATACGGAGCATATCTGCCAGAATATGAGGCATATCTGCCAGAATACGGAGCATATCTGCCAGAATACAGAGTGTGTTCGCCTAAAGACGCGGGGGCGAAGTCTATAAACGGCGGGATATTTTGAGGTATGGAGATGAAAAAGGAAAAATTCAGGCTGCCGGGTACTGTTCCCGTACACCGGCCGTACCCTGTCTCACCCCGCTGAAAACCAAAGTTTACTCTGTGCAGAGTTCCTCGGCAAAGCGGATTACCATGTTGAAGTGTTCAGGGCTGAGTTTGTGGTGGGTATCGCCGCCGGTGTTAAGCCGGCGCCAGGTTTTGGGGATAAGGGCGGTTTCGGCCTCCAGCGCCTGTTCCCGGCTGATCAGGGCGCCTGAAAATTCCGGCCGGGAACGCGCCAGCGAGGCGAAGGCGGAGGCTTCCGCCTGGGGAAGGACGGTAATGATCTGGGCGCTGATCCCCGCCCGCAGGAAACCCGCATCATCGGAAAAGGGAGTGGGGAGCAGGACCACACGGTTCAGTCCCTGGTTCCTGGCGGCCCGGAGCGCCCGTTCCCGAAGGCTCCGTATTACCATGCGGGTATGGCCGGCGCCAAATCCTCCCTCGTTCCGCAGCAGAGTGTCCGTAACGGTGGAAATAACCAGGGTATCCCCGGTTCCGCAGGCGTCGAAAATAAAGACCTGCGCCTCCCGCAGGCCCGCCCTGCACAGGGTTTCCCCCAGCGAATAGGAACCTTGTTCCCGGATACCCTGGCCCTGCCGCAGTTCTTCCTTGTCCGTCAGAATGATCATCCAGGGAACGGTTTTCCGGCCCTGTAGTTTTTGCGCGGCTTTGAGCAGCAGAAAAACAGCGGCGCTGTTGTCGTTGGCTCCGGGGCTTCCCCTGGCCCGGTCATAGTGGGCAGCCAGTACCAGATCGGCCCGGTAAGCCGGCGGGGGGCTGCCGGCGGCGGAGGGAAAAATCAGGAAATGGCGGTTTCCCGCCACGGGCAGAACCGAGTAGTTTAATCCCATTTCCGGGAGCAGGGACATAATGATGCCGAAACGATCCGCCCGGAGATCAATAAAATCGGAAAACCGGTGAAAGGGCGCTTCGGTAAGCGGCTTTCCCCCGCTGTTCAGATACCACATCCCTATTTTTGAAAAAGCCTGCCGATATGCCCCGCCAGAAGCGCCAGGAAACGGAAAAGGCCGTTCTGGTTTTCGCCGTACTTTATTGAAAAATCGCGGGCGGCTTCCCGCAGCGAATAACCCCCGTACTTCTTTTTAAGAAAATCCCAGTGTTTCACGATCCACACGTACAGATCGCCGGTGCTTCTGCCGGGGAAGTTCAGGTTTATCCACTGTTCGTGGATTATCTGGGCGATGGGCTGATAAACGTTGTTGTACCAGGAGATCAGCGCGTCAGAAAAAGGTATCTCCTCTTCCTTTCCCTGGTTAAGGTAGTATTTGTGTACCAGAATGTGGTTGTAGATCACGTCGTAACTGCCGGGCATGGTAAAATTCAGATCGTGGAATCCCGTCAGTCTGCCAAATCCGGTTTTTTCGTAAAAGATGTTTTTTTCATAATCAACAACCGCGGCTTTAAGTTCATCGGTGGTCATTTGGGGGGTAATGTTTATCTCGCTGGACAGGCTGATTACCTCCGCGTCGATCTGTTCAACCCCCTGGGTTTTGGCTACCGAAACCCGGTGGTTCCCGTCCCGGACAAAGTAGACTCCGCCAATTTCATAAAGCTGAATAGGCGGCAGGGTAACGTTTTCCAGATGGGCCCTGTCCACCCGTGTCCAGCGGGCCCGCAGGTGGTTACGCCGGGGCAGAAAGGCTTTGTTAAAATCCCGGTAGCGTCCCTCGCTGCCCACGATCAGCCGGATCGGCACAATCTGCATGCCCCGGTACACTTCGTTTTTGGGTTTCAGTATCTCCTTTACGTCGTGAAACGAAAGGAGCTTGTCCCGATCCGTATTCATAAAATTGTGAATACGGGAAAAAAGAGCCCGGTTCCTCGCGCTGTTAAAATCGTCAATAGCCTGAACCTGGTATATGTTATTGCTCAATTTGCAACTCCTGAGGTTTTTCCAAAACCCTGGTTTTTGGAAAAGCCGTTTTGATTTTTAAGCGAACCTGCTTAACGCAGGGCCTAACCGCTTTTTCAAAACTCATGGTTCTCCTTTCCTGTCCCGCGGGAAACCGGCGGCCCGGCAGCGCCTCCGGTGTCATCGCCACCTCCGGTGTCGATCACGTAATGGCTGAACGCGTTAATTACTTTGGTTTCACCGTAATTTGTTACGCGCACATCGGACAAGCTGTACAAATGGATGTGTCCGTGGACAAGGTACTTTGGTTTGAAGGTCCTCATAAACCACAGAAAGGCCTTAAAGCCCAGGTGGCAGCGATCTTCCTTGTCGTGGATTCCCCGGGGGCTCGCGTGGGTCAGCAGAATATCCACATAACGGCCCCGAAAAACGCGGTTAAACAAAAGGGCCGGGATGAGCTTAAAAATTTGCCGCATCATCTGGGATTCGGTAAACTGATTCTCCCCCCGGTTGTAACGCATGGAACCGCCCAGTCCCGCGATAATAAGCCCCTCATGGCGGGTGATTTTGGATCCCATGTGGATGGCCCCGGAACCCTGATAGCACTGTTCCTCCGTGTAAATGACCGGGCCGGTGCTGGTGTAATAGGACAACACGTTCAGGTTGTGGTTTCCGAACACAAAAAACAGCGGTTTATTCAGGCTGGAAACGATAAAATCCAGGTAGTCCATCGGAAGATCCCCGGCGCTCAGCACAATGTCCACATCGCCGAAACGTTCCTTGATGCTGTTGGTGTACACCAGAGGATCGATCTGATCGGAAACGCAGAGGATTTTCATGCCCGGAACCCGGCCGTTTGCCGCGCCGTCATGGATCTACCGCTCTTTTCATGCCGTCGTCCCGCCGCTTTGCCGTTTCCCCGGCCTTTCCGCCTGAGCCGAATTCCCGGCAGCGTAAAAGTTTTTCCCCCGCATCCTTAAAGCCCTTCTTTTGGGCATATATCCGCTCCCATTGAACCGGCGCCCTGCCGGTTTCCCGCCGTTTTTCGCGGCAGACACCCGCAAAACAACGGACAAAAAGGCTGTCGTTATTACTTTAACCGCGGCGGCGGCTTTTTCAAGGTCCCGCGGGGCAAGTTCGGTAGTATCCTGAAGCCAGGGCCTTTACGCTGGGCCCGTTCCGGGGCGGCTTTGGCTTCAGGACCCTTTTCTTTGTAACACAAAAGTCCCCGTTCGTAGTAGAGTGGGATCCGGCCCCCGGACTTCCTGTGTAACTGTGCATCCAAACCGCTGTTTCAAAAGCTGGGGCTCTATGGCAACCCCGCGGGGGATTTCAAAACAAGCGACGGGTTTTGGAACAAGCTCGGGTATTTTAGACGAAGGTTAAGGGCTTTTTTCTTCCGGACCGATACTGATATCATAAAAAGAAAGGGAGTAGAGTGTGTGAACAGGCTGTTGTGGGGATTCTGCGCGTTTGTGGCCTTTCAGGGCGCGCTTGCGGCCCAGGAAAGCGCGTTTCGGCGCGGGGAAGAACTTTTTATGGCAAACAAACCCCAGGAAGCCCTGGGCCTTTTGGAGGGGGTTCTGGGTCAGGACCCCGGCCACGTAAAAGCTTCCCTGTATCTGGGCATTGTCTACCAGCAGCTGGACCGGCCCAATGACGCTATCGCCGTTTACCGGAAAATACTTCCTCGGGCGGGGAACGAAGCCGCCAGGGTGGCCTTTAACCTGGGGAGCGTGTACGCCCGCCAGGAACAGGATGAATACGCCGAGGAATTTTACACCCAGGCCATCGCGCTGGACAGCGTTTACGGGCCGGCCTACCTGAACCGGGGGAATCTCCGGATAAAAAAGGGGCGGCTCGCGGAAGCTTTGGCCGACTACGACCTTTACCTTAGCCTGGAACCCCGCTCGCCCCAGCGGTCCAAGATTGAACAGCTTTGCGCCCTGGTCCGGGGAGAATTCGCCGCCGAGGAACGCCGCAAGGTTCTCGCGGAAGAAGAGGCCGAGCGCCAGCGGATCCGGGCGGAAGAAGAGGCCGAACGCCAGCGATTACTGGCGGAAGAGGCTGAAGCCCGCCGGCAGGCTCTGCTGCAGGAAGTTTCGGCTTCCCTGCAATCCGCCGCCGAAGAAACCAAGAGCTCTTCCGCCGGCGCCGAAAAAATTCTGACTTATGACGGCGAATTCGAGTTGGAATAGGAGCCTAATGTATGAACCGGAAAAAAATACTTATCATCGGCGCCATCGTGGTGCTGCTTCTGACGGGAGCGGGGATTTTTCTTTTAGTCAGGGCTAAAACCGCGGGGACCAGCGCGGCCCGCCACAACACCCTCGCCCTGGTACAGGAGTACATTGAGGCTGGTGAGTACGGCCGGGCCCTGGACCTGTTGGACGGCCTCCTGATTAAAAACGGGACTGACAAAGAAGCCAGAGAACTGCGGGATCAGGCGGTACAGGAATCCAAAAAGGCCGAAGCCGGCGGCGATCATACAGGACTGGCCGCGGCGGAAGACCGGGCCGCGGCGGCGGAACGCCTGGCCCAGGAGCTTGCCCAAACCCTGGCCGCCGGCAGGTCCGCGCAGGAGCGGTGGCCGGCGGATGATCCGCGCCGCCAGGACGGGCGGGAAAGCCAGCTCCGGGAAGAAGAGGAACGGCAGGCGGAAATGGAACGGCAGCGCCACGAGGAGGCGGAAACCGAGCGGCAGGCCCAGGCGGAGGCGGAAGCGGAACGCCGCAAGGCGGAAGAGGCGGAACTGGCCCGGCTTTCCGCGGAAAAACAGCAAAAAATGCGCATGGTCAACGATCTGGTGTCCCAGGGACGGCAGCATCTGGAGCGGAAACAGTTTACGGAGGCCAAGGCCGCCTTTGCCGACGCCTATTCCCGGCTGCCGGCGGATGAAAAACGTTTTGAGGGGCAAAAACGGGCGGAAGTAGCCGAAGCCTGGTACGAAGCCTACACCCAGGGTTCCGACCTGGACAACACTGTCCGGGATTCCCTTCTGGTTCAGGCCAGGAAAGAGGCCCAGGATGCGATTGACGCGGACCCCCGCGCGGCGCTGCCCCATTACACCCAGGGAAAGATCTACCGGGATCTGCGTCAAATGGATACCGCCACGACCGAACTTAAAGAGGCGGCGCGCCTGGAACCTGAAAATTACCTCTACTCCTATGAACTGGGGCGGGTCTATTTCTCCAACCGGCAGTACGCCGACGCGCGCCAGGCGTTTGAGACGGTTAGCCGGCTTAAACCGGATTACGAGACCGCCTGGTACAACCTGGGCGGGGCCCTCCGGGGCCTGGGCCGTCAGGATGAGGCGCTGGCCGCTTACCGCCGGGCGGTTCAGATTAAACCCGGTTACGCCACAGCCCACCGGGAGATTGGGCGGATACTCGGGGCCAAGGGGGATACCGCGGGGGCCGCCGCCGCCTTCGGCGCCGCCCTGAACAACAACCCGTCCGATCTTGCCTCACTGAGGGAACTGGGGGCGCTGCAAAGCGAGGCCGGGGATTTCGCCGCCGCCGAAAGCCTGTTCAGCAGGGCCCTGGCCATCGAACCCGCCCACGATCTTACCAACTACAACATGGCCATTGTAAAACTGGGACTGGGCAAAACCGCCGAAGCGCTCCGTTTTGCCCAGCAGGCGGCGGACAAGGCGCCCGGAAACGCCCAGTACGCCTACATGCTGGGCCAGACCCAGGAAGGAGCGGGGGACATAGCCAAGGCCATTACCGCCTATACCAGGGCCGCGGCCCTTGACACCGGCTACATAAAGCCCCGGATCAACCTGGGCCGCCTCTGCCTGGAAAACGACCTTCCCGCCGAGGCCCTGAAATTCCTCATGGAAGCTTACAATATTGAGCCGGCCAACATGGATGTCAACAACAACCTGGGGGCGGTCTACGCCAGACAGGAACGTTGGGAGGACAGCTTTACCCACTACGAAAAGGCCCTGATCGCCGATCCGAACCACACCGCCGCGCGCCTGAACCTGGCCAAGGCCTATGTAGGGGCCGGAAAACTCGACAGGGCACGGGACACTTACCAGGAACTTCTGCGGCTGGAACCGGATAATTGGGAAGCGATCCTGGAACTGGGAAAGACCTGCGCCAGTTTGGGGGAAGCGGAAACCGCAAAAGTTTACCTGCGGGACCTCCTTAACCGGAATCCCTCTCACCCGGGCAGGGGAGACGCGGAACGAATACTGGCCGGTCTATGAGCGATTTCCCCAAAAAACCGGACGCCGGAACACAGGAAAAAAACGGAAAATTCAGCCCGCCCCCGGTGCAGACCCTGGTATTTGCCGCCATTCTCGTCATCTTTTTTGTCCTGGTATGCCGGCTCTTTGCCCCGTTTTTTACGGTGCTGCTCTGGTCCGTGCTGCTGTACGTCCTGGTAAGCCCCCTGCACCACCGTCTTATCCGCAAACTTGACTTTTCCAAAGCATCCGGCCGCTTTCTAAAAAATTTGTGGGCCGCACTGTTTGCCCTGGCAACCGTCATCCTGATTCTTATTCCCATAAGCTTTGTCGCCTCCGTGTTTTCCCGGCAAATCATGGATCTAACCCGCTTTATACGGGAGGTTTTTGACGAACGCCCCGATGCGATGCGGGAATTTTTCGACAGCATTGCCGCCCTTGTTTTCGACCTGTCCCAGGGCCAAGTACAGATCACGGGGGCCGATATTGAAACACGGCTTGTGGAACTTTTGAATTCCAGCCTGCAGCAGCTCTTCACGATCAGCAGCAGGGTCGCCCGCGATCTGGGCTCCTTTTTTGTGGGCCTGGTCATGTTGGTATTTACGCTGTTTTTTCTTTACACGGACGGCCCCTACCTTTCCCGCCTGGCGCTTCACTCCATTCCCATCAGGCAGGAGTACCTTAAAACCCTTACGGGAAAGATAATGGACATAACCCGGAGCCTTTTCTTTGGCTACATCATGGTGTCCTTGATTCAATCAATAATGGCTTACATCATCTTCAGTATTTTTAATGTCGAGGGCGCCCTTGTTCTGGCCATGCTCACGTTTATAGCCGTCTTTATTCCCATAGTCGGGGGGGGCCTTGTATGGCTGCCCCTGGGACTCATCAGAATCATCTCAGGCGACGTGTTCGGCGGGGTGCTTTTTATTATTGTCAGCGGGTTTTTTATCTCCCTGCTGGACAACGTGCTGCGTCCCATGTTTCTGAAAGACCGGATACAGCTCCACCCGCTGATCATCTTTTTCGCCATTCTGGGGGGAGTAAGCACCTACGGTTTCAACGGCCTTATCCTGGGGCCGATGGTAGTAATTCTGTTTCTTACCGTGCTGGACCTGTTCCTGAGCGAACACGAAATCGGAAACGGACTGGGGGATAATTAGAATATGAACGCTGTTATCACGGTAGTGGGCAGTGACAAAGTAGGCATTATTGCCCGGGTTTCCGCGTTTCTCGCGGAACGGAACATCAACATCGAGGACATCAGTCAGACCATCCTTTCGGGGAATTTCGTTATGGCGATGATGGTGAATCTTTCATCTTCCGCGGCAGCCCTGGAAACCGTGAAAAACGACCTGGCCCGGCTGGGGGAAACCATGGGGGTTTCCATCAGCCTGACGCACGAAAAAGTCTTCGGCGCCATGCACAGAATTTAAAAACCGCGTTTTTCTCCGCAAACCAAACCAAATTAAGGATACGGTATGCTGTTTACGCCCTTTGAAATAAAAGAAACGGTGGATATGTTCATGCGCTACAAGCTGGACATCCGCGCCATTACGCTGGGGGTATCCCTTTTGGACTGCGCCTCCTCCACCGGGGACGAAACCCGCCGCCGGATCCGGGAAAAACTGCTCCGCCTTGCCGGTTCCCTGGTTAAAACCGGCCGCGACATCGAAACCGAATACGGCATCCCGATTATCAACAAGCGCCTGGCCGTCAGCCCCATCGCCCTGGTGGCCGCCTCCTCAGGCGAAACCGATTACAGCCCCTACGCCCGGACACTGGACCAGGCCGCCGCCGAACTGGGGGTGGACTTTGTGGGCGGGTTTTCCGCCCTGATACAGAAGGGTTTTAGCGGGGGGGACAGAATTCTGGTCGACAGCATCCCGCGGGCGCTTTCTTCCACCGCCAGGGTCTGCGCCTCGGTAAACGTGGCGTCCACCAAGAGCGGCATCAACATGGACGCGGTGCGCCGCATGGGCGAGGTGGTCAAGGCCGCCGCGGAGCTGACCGCGGACAAGGACGGCCTGGGCTGCGCCAAGCTGGTGGTCCTCTGCAACGCCCCGGAGGACAACCCCTTCATGGCCGGCGCGTTTCACGGCCCGGGAGAGGCGGAGAGCTGTCTTAACGTGGGGGTCTCCGGCCCCGGCGTGGTCAAGGCCGCCCTGGAATCCCACCGGGACGCAAGTTTCGACGAGATCGCCGATATCATCAAGAAAACGGCTTTCAAAATTACCCGCATGGGCCAGCTTGTGGGCATGGAGGCGGCCAGGCGGCTCAAGGTACCCTTCGGGATCCTGGATCTCTCCCTGGCCCCCACCCCGGCGGTGGGGGATTCGGTGGCCCGGATCCTCGAAGAGATGGGTCTCCAGTCCGTGGGGGCCCACGGAACCACCGCGGCCCTGGCAATGCTCACGGACATGGTGAAAAAAGGCGGGGTCATGGCCTCCACCCATGTGGGCGGCTTCTCCGGGGCCTTCATCCCGGTCTCCGAGGACGAGGGCATGGTGGCGGCGGTCCGTTCGGGCTCCATCTCCCTGGACAAGCTGGAAGCCATGACCAGCGTCTGTTCCGTGGGTCTGGACATGATCGCCATCCCCGGCGATACCCCTGCCTCCACCATCAGCGCCATCATTGCCGATGAAATGGCCATCGGCATGGTGAACAACAAGACTACCGCCGTGCGGATAATCCCCGTGCCGGGGAAGAAGGCCGGGGACTGGGCGGAATTCGGCGGCCTTTTGGGGGGCGCCCCGATCATGACGGTGAACCGGGCGGACTCGGCTGCTTTCATCGCCCGGGGCGGCCGCATACCCGCTCCCATACACAGCTTCAGGAACTAGCCCCTCCTGTTGCCGGTTATTCCGGAGCCGGGCAGTTTGCGGACGCCGCCGCAGAAGATCCGACAACTATGAGAATGGCATTATCGAATGGACTTTTGACTACGCAAAAGGTGAACTCAAGGTCATCGGGTATAGAGACGGCAAGTCGGCCTGCGTCCAGGAAATGAAAACTGCCGGAGCCCCGGAACTTATCAGTCTCAAGGCCGATAAAACCGAACTCAAGGCGGATTCAGGCGATCTGGCCCATGTGGAGATCGACATAACCGATGGCAACGGCAATTTTTCCCCCGCGGAAGATCTGCTCCTTGGTTTTTCCCTTGAGGGGGATGGTCAAATTATGGGAGCTTCTTCCCCGGATATTGTCAACAACCTTAGTTTTGATCTTCCCCGGGTCTATTGCTCCCGGGGTAAGGCGTTG
>JAISLX010000164.1 GCA_031277045.1 Treponema sp. | reverse complement strand
CCCCCCCCCCCCCCCCCCCCCCCCCCCCCCCCCCCCCCCCCCCCCCCCCCCCCCCCCCCCCCCCCCCCCCCCCCCCCCCCCCCCCCCCCCCCCCCCCCCCAAGACAGTTAACTTACTATGCTGCGGGTAATTAACCATGTAGTCACAATACCTGCCTGTTACTATCCGCATGGCTCCCCTCTGAAAAAAACAAACGTATAAATCTGTCCCGCTTTGTTTCCCGGGCAAAGATAATCTACCCTTCAATACAAACCGGCCCGTTCCAAAATCTGCTATTCCGGAACTACCTTAGTCTATAGTCGTTTTCTTGAACTGTCAATCTTTTTTGCATCTTTTTTTTCCGGCGGACGATCCGGGCCGGCTTTGTCCATCTATCAAAAGAAATAGCAACGATGTATAACCAGAAATGGCTGGTTAAACCAGCCGCAGTTCAGAGCGCCCCGGTTATGATTTGATGGCTCAAGGCCGGGAAAGGAAGCATGATATGTCCACAGTGGCGGGCAGGTTACGGGATATTAAAGCGCGGACCGGCGGAAGCCGGACGAGCGGGGGATGGGAGCAGGGGACGGGGGCGCCGGATTATGTGCGCCACGGCTATACGGCGCCCGGCGCGGCGAACCGGCGCATCCTCGGGGAACTTGGCTTCGCCGGCAGGCTGTCGGAGGCTTCCTCCGGCGCATGGGATGCCGAGATCGGCAGGGCCCTGGGCATACTCGAAAAGAGCCTTGACGCCCAGGGGGTTCTGACCGGGGACGCCTGCGCGGAGGCCGAGCGGGCCATCCTGCCCCTGGGGAAGGCTGCCAAAGAATACACGGTCCTGTTCGCGGCCCACGCCCACATTGATATGAACTGGATGTGGAGCTGGCAGGAAACTGTCCAGGCGGCGCTGGCGACCTTCCGCACTATTCTTCACCTGATGGATGAGTACCCGGACTTTACCTTTTCCCAGTCCCAGGCATCCTGCTATCACCTTGTGGAACAGTACGACGGCGAGTTGATGGAGGCCATCAAAAAACGCATCCGGGAAGGCCGCTGGGAGGTAACCGCTTCCGCCTGGGTGGAAACCGATAAGAACATGCCCAACACAGAATCCCTGCTCCGGCACATCAGGTACACGAAGAACTACCTCCAGTCCGCCTGGGGCGTGGACCCGGCAAGCCTTACCATTGATTTTTCGCCGGACACTTTTGGCCACAGCGCCAATATCCCGGAGATCGACTCTTACGGCGGGGTAAAGTACCTGTACCACTGCCGCGGCCTGGCGGAACAGCATGTCCTGTACCGCTGGCGTTCCCCGTCGGGGGCGGAACTTCTCTGCCAGCGGGAGCCCTACTGGTACAACCGGGGTATCCAGGACGAAATCGCCTTTGACGCGGCCGATCTGGCGGCGGCCTGCGGCGGCCTTAAAACCTCGCTTATCGTGTACGGCGTGGGCGATCACGGCGGCGGCCCTACCAGGCGGGACATTGAACGGATCCTGGAACTAAAGGAATGGCCCGTATATCCGGCATTGCGCTTTGGCACTTTTGCCGAATACTTCAAGGCCGCCGAAACGGTGCGGGACAAGCTTCCTCTGGTGGGCAAGGAGATAAACTTTGTGTTCACCGGCTGTTACACCACCCAGAGCAGGATCAAACTGGGGAACCGTTACGGGGAGGCGGCCCTGCTGGATGCCGAGGCCCTGGATTCCATGAGCAAAGTCCTGACGGGCAGGCAGTACCCCCCGGAAAAGCTGGAACATGCGTGGCGGAAAGTTCTGTTCAACCACTTCCACGACATTATCACCGGGTCCTGCGTGCGGGACAGCCGGGATTACGCGATGGCGAACTATGCCGAAATCCAGGCGGTGGCCGGGACGGCCCGGGAAAAGGCGGGCATAAGCCTGGCCGGGGAAATCGACACATCGATGATACAGACCGGGCCGGAACCGGGTACCAGATCGGAGGGCGCCGGCGCGGGCTTTGGTCTTGAATCCTTCGCCGGGGTTCCCAGTCCCGAACGGGGCAGGGGGCCTGTGCGCATATACCATGTGTTCAACTCCAGTGCCCACCCGCGCCGCGAAGTTGTGGAGTTTACCCTGTGGGACTGGGACTACGACCTGGCCCTGGCGGAGCTTACCGATTACGCAGGCCGCAGTCTTCCGTTCCAGCTTGTGGACCGGGAGCCCGTTACCTTTTGGGATCACCGCTATGTCCGCTTTATCGCCTTGGTCGAAGTCCCCGCCGGCGGCTACACCACAGTTGTCCTGCGCGAAAAAGAGTACGCCAGTATGTCCCTGCTGAACAGCCGCGATCCCCGGCTGGAAGCGCCCCACGGCCCCATCGTTCTGGAAAACGAATTGCTCCGGGCGGAATTCGATCCGGCTTCCGGCGGCCTCCGCTCCCTTAAAGACAAAAAGACCGGCGCGGAAACGATCGCCGCCGGCGCCTGCGCGGGGCTGGTCCTTGACTGGTCGGAAAAGCGGAGCAACAGCGCCTGGCTTATCGGCCGGACCGTGGGGCAGGAACCCGTGTCCCGCCCCCTCAAAATCACTACCTTTGACGGGGCCGGTTCCCTGCGGCAGGGTTTTGAGATTGAGCAGGAGATTCTAAGATCCCGCATAAAGACCGGGGTTTTTCTTGACAGGAACGCCGCGGCCATTGCCTACAGGTTCAGCGTTATCTGGAACGAGGCCGCCGAAGATCACAAACATGTGCCGGTCCTCTGCTTCTCCCTGCCCCTGCGCGCCAAGCCGGAAGCCTATCTGTCCGATGTGCCGGCGGGAACCCAGCGCCGCCCCCCGGCGTTCCAGGACATCCCGGCCCTGCAGTACACGGCGGCCATTGGCGGCGGCGAAGCGGCGGCCCTGGTTACCGATTCGAAATACGGCTACCGGGGCTGCGGGGGCGTTTTAAGCGCCACCCTTATCAACACCGCTTCCAGCCCCGATCCCTACCCCGAACGGGGCGAACATGCCGTAAAGCTCTGGGTGGTTTTGGGAAAAGCCGATCCCAAGGCCCTTTCCGAAACGGCGGGGGACCTGTGCCGCGGCATGTGCGTCATCTCCGGCGGCAGCCATCCGGGCAAACTGCCCCCGGCGCGGGAACTGCTGCGCCTGGACGCCGCTTCCACGGTGCTCAGTTCCACGGGCCTGAGCGCCGGCGGCGCGCTTCTGGTAAGGCTATACGAAACGGCAGGCAACAAGGATTCAGTTACCCTTACGGTTCCCCGCGCCATCAAAAGCGCCGAGCTGGTTGATCTTGACGGGAACCCCTTGAGCGTTCTGACGCCACGGGACAACGCCGTAAGTTTCGACACCCTCCCCTGGAAGATAGCGGCGGTAAAAATCAGCCTGGCTTAACGGCCCGCGAACCGCCGCCCCACAGGGCCGGTGCGTACAACAGAGTTGTCCGGAAGCTTCGGTTTCCGGACAACCGCCGCCGGGAAATTTATTAACGAACGTCACTTTTTTCTTGACAACCATGCGAAGCATCAGATAGACTAAGCTAGGCTATTTTAAAAGCCAGCCGCTTTCTCTGGGAGGCCTGTAAACAAGTCCTCCGTTTTTGCGGCGGAACAAGGCCGCAAACCAAAAGGGGGTTTAAGACAATGCTTAATATTTTTTCGTTAAACCCTGTATATGGCATGGCGGTCCACAGTAATACTGTTTATCAATGGGGGGGGGGGGGGTAACCCACGATCCCATCACTGTTTTTTCCCCGCCGGACCAAGCCCTTTTTATCACCCTTACACCATATTCCGCGAATACGAACCCCAGACATTTGCCGCCGTATTTTCTCGCGGTAGAACTTCTGAATATTGCGTCAAAGTCTCGGCCTCAAATAACTGCGGCGGCCCAAGAATCCGGCGGCTGTATTCAACCGGCAGGTGCAAAACTACCGCCTATAAAAATTCAACTAAAACACGGACCCGCTTGTGGAAATAGACAAACGGTAAAACAAGGACAACAACGCATCGCGTTAAGACACGCCGTGTCAAACGCGCTGCGTTAATTTTAAGGGGAAGGGGGCATACCGTGAACACGGGGCACATTCTAAAATCCATGGTGAAGTATCGCTGGCTTTATTTTTTGCTGGCGCCGGGAATTATTTTTTTCGCGGTTTTTAAGTACATTCCTATTTTTGGCCTGCACATCGCCTTTATGGACTACAACATGTACGATCCTTCGGCAAGTTCATGGATAGGTTTTGGCCAGTTTGCCCGGCTTTTTTCGCGTAATTCTTTTCAGCCGGTTTTGCTTAATACCATCAAGATCAGCCTGCTCAAACTTATCTGCGGTTTTCCAATTCCCGTAATTCTGGCCCTTATGATGAACGAGATGCGGAACCTGACATACAAAAAAATAACCCAGACCCTTCTTTACCTTCCCTACTTTGTTTCCTGGGTTATTCTTGCGGGTATTATCATGAATCTGCTTGATCCGTCTTCGGGCCTGGCTACAGCGTTTATTACCCAGTTAACCGGATATCACCTGAATATCCTGGCGGACCGGACGGCTTTTGTACCCATGCTCATCGTTACGGACATATACAAGGGCATGGGCTGGGGAACAATTGTCTACTTCGCATCCATGAGCGGAATCGACCCGCAGCTTTACGAGGCGGCCGTTATCGACGGGGCGGGCAAAATGCGGCAGGTTCTAAGCATCACCCTGCCTTCGATTATCCCCACAATTGTTATTATGTTTATTTTAAGCTGCGGCAACATCCTGAACGCCGGCTTCGACCAGATATTTATGCTCTATTCGGCGCAGGTTTATGAAGTGGCCGACATCATAGACACCTATGTGTATCGCATGGGGATTCAGCGGAACGATTACGCCTTTAGTACCGCCGCCGGAATGTTTAAGTCGGTTGTGGCATTTCTGTTAATCCTTGTCGTAAACCAGTTCGCCAAGCGAAGCGGCAACGAGGGAATTTTTTAAGGGAGGGCGCCATGATTCACAAGAGCAGGGGCGAAAATATTTTCGCGGGTTTTAATTATGTGTTTTTTCTGGCGTTGTCGGTGTTGATGCTGTATCCGTTCTGGCATGTTGTCATGATGTCTTTCAGTTCCGTGGAAGAAACGACCAAGGGCGGCATTTTCCTGTGGCCCCGGGGATTTAATATTGAAACCTATGAGGCGGTCTTCAAAAATCCCCAAATTTTAACCGGCTACGCGACAACTATCGCAGTAACGCTGGCGGGAACTTTTTTTGGCACCCTTGTTACAGCCGCCACCGCCTATGCGCTTTCAAAAAAGTACCTGCCGTTTGGATCGGCGTTGATGATACTGATACTGTTTACCATGCTTTTTAGCGGAGGCATGATACCCGGTTATCTGCTTATCAAGAATCTGGGGCTTATCGACAACCGGCTTTCACTCATTCTGCCGGGGCTTATCAGCGCCTACAATGTAATCATAATGAAAACCTTTTTCTCGACCATACCGGAAAGTTTTGAAGAAAGCGCCTATATTGACGGAGCGAATGAAGTGCGGGTATTCGCGCAGATTATCCTGCCGCTTTCCCAAGCAACCCTGGCAACCATCGCGCTTTTTATGGCGGTAGGTTACTGGAACGACTATTTCAGTTCAGTGCTTTATATCAACTCAGGGGAAAAGTGGGCGCTTCAGGCGGTACTCCGTTTTATGCTGACCCAGACACAGCAGGCATTGACGCAGGCAGGGGTAAATGTTTCCTCGGTTTCCAATACTACCGCGGGAAGCATCAAGGCCGCGTCAGTGGTGGTAGCGACAGTACCCATCTTAATCATATATCCGTTTTTACAGAAATACTTTGTCAAGGGCGTCATGATCGGGGGCGTTAAAGGTTAGGGATTTTATCGCGTATGCGATAGAGATAAATTCAGGGAAGCTGTTACAAAAACTGAAATTTTGGGACAGCCTCATATATCAACATTATGTGGAGGTAACGATGAAAAGAAGAATGATTTTTGCCGCAGCGCTGGCGCTGGGCATGATCCTTGCGGCGTGTACGCAGGGCGGCAAGGGAAAGAGTTCCGGCGGGGCAGTACAGAGGGATTCATCGGCGGCAGTGGATCCCCTCAACCAAAGCGAAAAAATGAAACTGCGGATCGCCGCGCTGCAGGGGTACACCCAGTCCGGCAGCCGGACGGAAAAGTGGATAGAGGAACGCTATAACGTTGACATTGAGCTGATTGCCCTGCCCGGCTGGAGCGATTCGCCTGCAAAAATATCACTGCTCATGGCCGATGACGCCCAGCGGCCGGATATTATCTGGTGGTGGGGCATGGAGACGGATTTTGCCAAATGGAAAAATGCGGGACTGCTGGTAGACGTAACGGACTACATGAACAAATATACCACCATACGCGATTATTATAACAGCCAGGACCCCAAGACGCTGTTCCTCGCGTCCAGCGAAGAGGGAAGAATATTTCGTATTCCCGGTGATGTGTCCGAACCAAGCTGTGAAACTCTCTGGATCCGCCAGGATTGGCTGGACAACCTGGGTTTGAACGTGCCCACTACGCTGGCGGAACTTGAGGATGTACTCTACAAGTTTACGTTTGACGATCCCGACGGAAACGGAAAAAATGACACCTACGGTTTAGGCGGGGACGGGTACGACTTCCGCAGTTTCTGGCCCTGGATTCAGGGGGCCGGTTCCGGCCGGGGCGATTACTCCGCTTTCGTGATTCAGCCGGACGGCTCCTATGCCTACGGTCCGGCCACAGATGACGCCAAAATATGGCTTGGCAAGGTGGCGAAACTCTACGCCGATGGCGTCATTACGTCAAATATTATCAACGATACTGACCGGGACGAGGAAATGGCCCGGGGCGGTTTCGGCGTTACCTACAGTTGGATTGCCTACAACAATCCTTCCTATGCGCCCATGCGATCTTTCTACGCATCAAACCCCACCGCGAAATGGGTGCCCAT
>JAISLX010000160.1 GCA_031277045.1 Treponema sp. | reverse complement strand
CCCCCCCCCCCCCCCCCCCCCCCCCCCCCCCCCCCCCCCCCCCCCCCCCCCCCCCCCCCCCCCCCCCCCCCCCCCCCCCACCCTACCAACTACATGAACAACTCACCCTTCTGCCTCGTTTCCGGCCTGGTCCCGGCCGGAGTGTACATGTTTTTAAGCGGTTATTACTCAGAAACTGAAGTTTCTGAGTAACCCAATATAATCAAAAAGCGGAGCCATGTCAAGTCAAAACGGCATCTCGCCGCAGCGGCGCTTTGCCGCGACAGTATCACTGCGGCGGTATCAGCCCGCCCAGGCTACTACTGCTTTGTCCAGGCGCTGTCGATTGCGGGCCGCCGGCCCTGCCTGATTGATACGCCGCATATAGATCCGCGCCCGGGAACGCGCCGTTGTTAAAATTCGCCCGGTCATGCCGCCGCCTGCAAACGTTACGCTGGTAAACGCGGCGCAGTTGTGAAAAGCTCCGTCCCCGATGCTGGTAACGCTTGCCGGTATAGTTACGCTGGTCAGTTTGAAGCAGTCGTGAAAAGCTCCGTCCCCGATGCTGGTAACGCTTGCCGGTATAGTTACGCTGGTCAGTTCGAAACAGCCCCAAAAAGCGTAATTCCCGATGCTGGTAAGGCTTCCGGGCAGGACGATACCTTTGATATACCTGTTGTCCTTGATAATGCTTATCCCCGTGTGGCCGAAGCCGCCTACCACCTCATTGTTCGTGAATGTGCAGCCGCTCAAGTCAAGGATCACGTACCTTTGGGCATTCTTTACTGCCGTGTTGACCTTTCCCCAGCCGCTGTCCGCGTCATCATTTTTGTCGATAGTAATCGCCGGAAGAACGACCATGTACGGATCGGCAGCCGTATTGGCCGCCCGTCCCTTGAGATTCGCCTCGATGACGAGAGCTGCTACGCCGCTGGATATATCGCTGCTCTTCATATAAAGCCTCCTCTATCATCAAGCCATCATTGTTCTTACGGGGCCGTATGCGCCCCGTCTTGTTCATTGCGTCCGCAAACTGCGTTCGCTCTATGTATATTTTATCGCGGTTTTATGTTTTTCTCAGGTTTTTGCTGTTTTTTTCAGATTTTTATTCGAGGGGGGGCGAATACCCAAGAACCTGCTCGTGGCGGGGTTCTTTACTTCTTATGGGCCAGGGGTACTGACCCGTGTCATGTCAGCCTGCTGAACCGGGCCGGAATGAACCCCACCCGGTACGGGTAGAGACACCCGCGCCAGGTACCGGCGCTTTTCCGCATCACTGCGGCGGCGCAACGCCGAAGCGCCGCTACAGGGTTTTCCGCAGCAGGGAAAGAAAATCCGGGCGGCTTATCTCCCGGCCCCCCAGGCTGCGGAGGTGTCCGGTGGGAATCTGGCAGTCGATAAAGCGGACCCCGTCATCGAAGAGGCTGCGGGCCAGGCTTAGAAAGGCCGCCTTGGATGCGTTGGGGCGGCGGGCGAACATGGACTCCCCAAAGAAGGCGTTCCCCAGCCTGACGCCGTAGCAGCCCCCGGCCAGTTCCCCGTCCTGCCAGCTTTCCGCCGAATGTGCCCAGCCCAGGCGGTGGAGTTCCGTGTAGGCGGCGATTATGTCGCCGCTTATCCAGGTGCCCTCCTGTCCGGGGCGTTCCGCGGCGGCGCAGCCTTCAATGATGCCGGAAAAATCCCGGTCAAAGGTAACGGCGAATTTCCCCTGTTTTAGGATTTTTTTCATGCTGGCGGAGACGTGGAGCCATTCGGGAAAGATGATAAACCGGGGGTCCGGGGACTGCCACAGGATGGGGTCTTCCGGGTTGTACCAGGGGAAGATCCCCTGTTCGTAGGCGGAAAGGAGCATCCCCGGAGACAGGTTGCCCCCCACGGCGACAATGTCGCCCCTGCTTGACGCGGGATCGGGGAATTCGTAGCGGGAATGTTCGTCAAGGTAGGGGAACGCCGGATCCGGTCCCCGGTGAAAGTGCCTTGGGCCATCTTTGAGGGGCACGATATTCTGGTCCTGTGGCGTACCGCGGCTGCAACCGGCGCTTAGTCGATTTTTTGGGGTTCGGGGCGCGAAGCGCCGCAGGCCGCCAGAAGTTCGTCGGTATCCCCGTGCCCGTAGGTCCCGGCCAGGGCGGATTCCAGAATGTCCAGCCTGTAGTCGCCGTCCCGGTAATCAACGCGGGCGCTGCCCCCGGCGCTCAGTTCCCCAAAGAGTACCTGGTCCACAAAGAAGCCTTTGATCTTGTCCTCGATAATCCGCCCGGCGTTACGGGCGCCGAATTCCCGGCTGTAACCTTCTTCTGCCAGGCGGTCGACGCAGGCGGCGCTCACTTCCAGCCGTACCTTCTTTTCCGCCAGCTGGCCCTTAAAGAGGTCCAACTCTTTGTTGATGATGCTGGTCATAATGTCCTGGGAAAGGTGGCCGAAACGGACTACCGCGTCCAGACGGTTCCGGAATTCCGGGGTAAAGATCTTTTCTACGGCTTCCTGTACCGCCGATTCGTCCATCCGGCGCTCGCCAAAGCCGATAAGCCCCTTGCCGATGTCCCGCGCCCCGGCATTGCTGGTCATAATAAGGATCACGTTGCGGAAGTCCGCCTTGCGGCCGTTGTTGTCTGTCAGTGTGGCGTAGTCCATGATTTGCAGCAGGATGTTGTAAATATCCGGGTGGGCCTTTTCAATCTCGTCCAGCAGGACCACCGCGTGGGGCTGCTTGCGGATGGCGTCGGTCAAAAGCCCCCCCTCTTCGTAGCCCACGTAGCCGGGGGGGGCCCCCACCAGCCGCGACACGGTGTGCTTTTCCTGGTATTCGCTCATGTCGAAGCGGTGCATGGCGATGCCCAGCGTATCCGCCAACTGCCGGGCCAGTTCGGTTTTGCCTACCCCCGTGGGGCCCGCGAACAGGAAGTTGGCTACGGGCTTGCCCGCCGCCCGGAAGCCCGCGCGGCCCCGCTTAACCGCCCGGACCACGGCGCTAACCGCCTCGTCCTGGCCGAATATCCGGCTTCGCAGCGTCCCTTCCAGGTCCCGCAGCTTGTCCTTTTCGCTTTGCCCCACGGAACGTTCGGGGATCCGGGCGATCCGCGACACCACGCTTTCGATAAGCGGAAGCCCCACCTCCACAATTTCCACGGTCCCTTCCTGGATGGTAGCGTCCGCACCGGTATAGACCTCCTCTCCGTTCTGTTTGTAGGCGTTTATCCGGGCGAATGCCCCGGCCTCGTCGATTATGTCGATAGCCTTGTCGGGGAGCCGCCGCTCGGTAATGAACTGGGCGGAAAGCCGCACCGCCCCCTCCACCGCCTCGTCGCTGTAGCGGACATGGTGGTATTCCTCGTACTTTGATTTAAGGCCCTGGAGGATCTTGATGGTGTCGGACTGGCTGGGCTCGCCGATGTCGATTTTCTGGAAACGCCGGGAAAGGGCCCGGTCCTTGTCGAAGAATTTACCGTATTCCTCGTGGGTGGTGGAGCCGATACAGCGGATCTTGCCGCTGGTCAGGGCGGGCTTGAGCAGGTTGGAGGCGTCCAGCGCCCCGCCGGAGACCGATCCCGCCCCCACCAGCGTGTGGATCTCGTCGATAAAGAGGATAGCCCGTTCTTTTTTCAACATTTCCTCTATGACACGTTTGACCCGTTCCTCAAAGTCCCCCCGGTACTTGGTTCCCGCCACCAGGGCTCCCATGTCCAGGGAGAAGATCGAAAAATCCTTTAGCCGGGGGGGGACCTCGCCCGCGACGATCCGCTGGGCAAGGCCCTCGGTAATCGCGGTTTTCCCCACCCCCGAATCCCCCACGTGGACGGGGTTGTTCTTTAAGCGGCGGCAGAGGACCTGGATGGTCCGGTCCATCTCCGCCTCCCTGCCGATGACCGGCTCCAGCTTGTTGTCCCGGGCCAGGGCGGTAAGCTCCGTGGCGTAACGGTCCAGGGCGCTCCGCCTGCCGCTCCGGATCTTTTGGGCGCTTTCCCCCGGTTCCTCCTCGCCGCCGAATTTGACCCCTTCGTCCCCGCGCTGGTCCTTGCCAAAGTCGAAGGTCTGGAAGTTGTCGCCGTCAAACCCGTGAGAAAGGACGTTGAGCAGTTCGAAGCGCCTGACGCCGGCTTTTTTCAGGTAGTAGGAACAGTAATTCCGTTCCTCGTCAAACAGGGAAACCAGGATATCCGCCACCTCAAGCATGTCTTTTTGGGACGACTGGCTTTGCATTACCGCCCGTTCGATAACGCTCTGGAAACCTACGGTCTGGGTAGGTTCGGTATTGCCGATGATGGGGACTTTTTGGTCAAAGTACCCTTCCATCCCGGTACGGATCTGGTCCAGATCCGCGCCGCAGGCGGCTAAAACCCCCTGTACCTCCTCAAAGGCCAGAGCCGCGTATAAAATATGTTCGGGGGTCAGGTACCCGTGGTTCCGTACCTTGGCCTCGTTATATGCGGCATTGATGATCGCCTGCACATGACCGGAGATTTTCATGGTTTACTCCCAAATAAATTATCTGCTTCCTAGGCCTGTTCCACAATACAGCGCAGGGGGAATTCATTTTTCGCCGCCGCCGCGTGGACCTGTTCCACCTTGGTACAGGCAATATCCCAGGGGTAAAGGCCCACAAGCCCCTGGCCCTTGCTGTGTACGTCCATCATAATGCGGTGGGCCTCCCCTTCGCTTTTACGGAAAATGGATACGAGAATCTCAACGACAAAATCCATAGTAGTGTAATTATCGTTCAGCAGAATTACCCGGTAGTCTTCGGGTTCACGCGGTTTGTCCCTGGTTTTGCCCGCCGGTCTGGCGCCGTTTTCCCTGACTGCCGTCATGGTTGGCGCGGCTCTTCTTGTTTTTTGCCGGATAGACGCATATAGTACCATGATGCGTGTCCTATCTTGGAATGTCAACGGAATACGGGCTGTGGAAAAACGGGGTTTTGTTCCCTGGTTTCAGGCGGAGGCCCCGGACATTTTATGCCTGCAGGAGACCAAAGCCCGGCCGGATCAGCTTTCGGTTGAGCTTCGGGAACCCCGGACCAAGCAGGGGGAAACGTACCACGCCTACTGGGCAAGCGCCAAAAAACCCGGTTATTCCGGCGTGGCCATTTTTAGCCGCGTAAAACCAAAAAGCGTAAAACCCCTGGGTATAGACCAGTTTGACGATGAGGGGCGGGTTCTCGCGGCGGAATTCGCCGATTTTACGCTGATCTGCGCGTATTTTCCCAATTCCCAGGACGGCGGGGCCCGGCTCCCCTACAAACTGGATTTTTGCGGCGCCATGATGAACCTGTGCGGCGATCTGGTACGGCGCAAGTGTCATTTTATCCTCTGCGGGGACTACAATATCGCCCATACCCCCATCGACCTGGCCCGGCCCAGGGAAAACGAGGGGAACGCCGGTTACCTGCCGGAAGAACGGGCCTGGATGGATTCCTTTACCGCCGCGGGCCATGTTGACAGTTTCCGCCATTTCCACCCCGGCGAGGCCGGACACTACAGTTGGTGGTCCTACCGGGCCGCGGCCCGGCTGCGGAACGTGGGCTGGCGCATTGATTACCACTGCGTTGACAATGCCTTTCTTGACCGCGTAACGGCCGCCCGGATCCGGCCCGAAGTGGAAGGTTCCGACCATTGTCCGGTGGAAATTGAACTGGCGGAACGTTAGCGTTTTACCGCCCTTTCGTTTTCGGGCCGGGACTAAACCCCGGGGCCGCCGGGGTGTACAGTTCTTCCAGGACGATTAGCCTATGTCCCGCAAGTATGCCTGGGTATGGAACGTAAAGCCCGAATGTGTAGAAGAATATGTCGGTATGCACCTTAATCCCTGGCCGGAAATTATGAAGGCCCACGCGCAGGCGGGGATTAAGAATTACTCCATTTTCCGGAACGGGAATCAGTTTTTTTACGAGTTCGAGTGCGAAGGCGATCCGCTCGCGGCTTTCGCCCTTATGGAACACGATCCGGACTGCGCGCGCTGGAACAGCATAACCGTAAAGATGCTGGATCTTCCGGCGGGGACGGAGGCTCTTGGCGGGACGATACAGTTCCTGCCGGAAATTTTTTACCTTGAGTGAGCTTTCCCAAAACCAGGCCGGTTTTGGGAAAGTCCGTCACGCGAAGCCCGGCCTTGCTACGCAATGCCTTGTAAAAACCACGCGGCGCAGTACAACAGGTAAATGTGGGCGGGGTAGAAAATGTAGAAAAAGTATTTCCCCCCTTTCCCCCGTTTGCCGTTGTACAGAAACAGGGGAATAACGGCGAAGACCATGAGCCACTGGACATCCCCCGCGTCCGACGCGGTGTACCAACTGACAGCGCCGATGGCCAGTATCAGAGCGGCCTGGGCGATCCGGTAGTTTCGCAGCGCGTAGAAAAGCGTCCCCATAAAGACCAGTATAAACCCGCCCTCCACGAACAGGGGGTTGGGGATAAACATCAGGATCAGGGCGGCGGTCCGGTTTGTGGCCTGAAGGGCCAGGAGCAGGGCAAGGCTTACCAGAAGCGGGAGGAGAAAGCCCCCTATAGCGGAGAGGATCTTCGCCGGGCTTTTCTCTTTCAGGCCCGCGCGGAAACGGTCGAGTATCCACATGTAAAAAGCGGCCATGAACAGGGTGCCGAAGATGTTGTTGATAAGGTTTACATCTTCCATTGGCATGGCGATGGACAGAATCCGGTTCATGGCGGTCATGAGGAGGAAGCCCCCCAAAAGCTGCAGCATGTACCGTCTTTTGTCGCGGGTGTAATAAAAGCCCTCGGCGCAGAGGAACAAAAACATCGCCGCCACCGGCCGGCCAAACCAGCCCAGCCAGCCAGGCGCCCCCTGGGCGATAAACATCTGGTGCAGGTGGTCCGCAGTCATAAGAATAACGCCGGCGACCTTGATACCGGTTCCCGAAAGAACCCGCCACGGGGCGGGCCCGGAACATTTCATTTTTGTCTTTTCCATACGTTAAGTATTAGGAATTAGGCCGGTCTTCGCAAATCACACGCGAAAGCGGCGCGGCAATTTGACACTAAACCGGGGGATCCGTGCGCGGGACGCGGCAAACCGCTGACGGCCTGCCGCGCCGAAGGCCGCTACGCTTTCCCCGCGCTGCCCAGAACGTTCTGGTTTTTGTGGGCGTAAAGTTTTTTTAACTCATCCCGGGCAGGGCCCAGGTACTTGCGGGGGTCAAACTCATCGGGTTTTTCGGCGAAGACCTTGCGGATCATCGCGGTCATGGCAAGGCGGCCGTCGGAATCGATGTTGATCTTGCAGACCGCGCTTTTGGCGGCCCGGCGCAGTTGTTCCTCGGGGATACCCACGGAATCGCTGAGTTTACCGCCGAATTTCTCGACGATTTGCACGTACTCGATAGGTACGGAGGAGGAACCGTGGAGCACGATGGGGAAACCGGGGATCTTCTTTTCGATTTCCTCAAGAATGTCGAAGCGGAGCGGGGGGGGGATCAGGATGCCGTTGGCGTCCCGCGTACACTGTTCGGGCTTGAATTTGGCCCGGCCGTGGCTGGTACCGATGGAAATAGCCAGGGAATCCACCTTTGTCTTGTTTACAAAGTCGATAACCTCGGAAGGCTGCGTGTAGTGGCTGTGTTCGGCGGAAACATCGTCTTCCACCCCCGCCAGGACCCCCAGTTCGCCTTCAACCGTCACGTAATCCTTAAGGGAATGGGCGTATTCGCAGACCTTTTTGGTCAGGGCCACGTTTTCGTCATAGGCAAGGTGAGACCCGTCGATCATGACTGACGAAAAGCCGGTTTCGACACAGTCCTTGCACAGTTCAAAGCTGTCCCCGTGGTCCAGGTGCAGAACGATGGGGATGTCGTAACCCAGCTCGTGGGCGTACTCCACCGCCCCTTTGGCCATGTTTTTCAGCAGATTCTGGTTGGCGTACTTGCGGGCCCCCGCTGAAACCTGAAGGATCACCGGGGATTTGGTTTCCACACAGGCCTGGATGATGGCCTGAAGCTGCTCCATGTTGTTGAAATTGTAAGCCGGAATAGCATAGCCGCCGGTAATTGCCTTCTCAAACAGGGCCTTGGTATTTACCAGGCCCAACTCTTTATAACTGGTCATTAAACACTCCTTGCGTAAGTAAGCTCCCATCATAGTAAAATAAGAACGGGGCTTGGTCAATTAACCGCGGGCTTATAAGCGCTGAAAGCGCGGGGCTGCCAAAAGATGCCCGGTAACCGGGGTTTTTATGTCTTTTCATTGAAAAAGGCCATAAAAACCCACAAACGCAGCAGGCTCTAGCGCTGCCCCGGATAGTTCAGGTTTTCTTCCCCGGGATTGCAGACAAGCGCGGCCCAGCGGCGGCATTCCCATTTGGCCATGTCCAGGTTCTGTTCGGACCAGTTACCACATTCCGCGGGCTGGGCGCCAGGGATGGGGCCGGAAAACGCGTCGATCCAGTCCAGCATTTCCCGCAGCGCCGGCAGAATGTCTCGTGAAGTCAGGTCCCCGGAAAAGATGGCGTAGAAACCGGTACGGCAGCCCATAGGTCCAAAGTACACGGTCCTTGGGCCCCAGTCCTTGTGGGAACGCAGAAAGGTGGCCCCCAGGTGTTCAATCGTGTGAAGCGCGGGGTTGTCGATAACCGGCTCCTTGTTGGGTTCCTTAAAGCGCAGGTCAAAGGTGGTAACAATTTCGGAACCAACCCGGTCCTTGCGGGATACATAGACCCCCGGTTTAAGACGCAGGTGATCAACCTGAAAACTGGCGATTTTCTCCATAATCACGCTCCTGTAACAATATTCTTTTTGTCCAGCTTTGCTGACAGTGCATAAGGGGGATCAGTTCTTAAAACGCAGCCAGGCGAAGTTTTCCGGCAGGTGCGAATCGTAGACCCCGTGTTCGTTCAGGGCCCAGCCCGCGCTCGCCAGGGCCCGGCCATTGGCCCGCAGATTTTCGAACCGGAACAACTGCCAGCGGATACTGTCCCCGTCTCTGGGGGGGAAATTTTTACCGGGGCTCAGAATCCTAAAGCCTTCCCAGGGAAAGGCCAGTTCCACGGTCCAGCCTTTGTCGATATGGGACGGGTCGTTGATCTTCCCCTCAACCTTAACGCCGCTCTTAAGACCCGGAAAATCAAAATCCATAAAAGCCCAGCGCCGTCCCCGCGGATCTTTCTTGAAACGGCTTGAATCCTGGAAACCGCAGAGTACATCCACATCCCGGTTGTACAGGTCGAAACCCGCTTTGTCAAAGCGGCTTCCCTTTTTTAGGGCGTCCTGGTAAATAAAAAACACTTCGTAGACCGTGTTAAAGGCATTGATTTCGAACTCGTAATAACAATCCTCGCCGTCAAAAAAGAGTTCCACATCGTTGTCAAACCAGATAAGGGAATCCCGTTCGGTAAAGGAAGCCCTGACATCGGGCTCGTCGATCCAATAGGCAACGTAGAGGGCCTTCTCGTCCCACAGGGCCGCCGCCTGCGTATTAAGGGGCGCCGGCTCGCCGGTTACCATATCCACAAAACGGCCGGTCTTTGCTGCCTGTTTCCACACGGGTTTTTCCAGGTCTCCGTCTATGGGGAAAACTTCCCGCACCCTCCGGCAGTCGTAGCGGGCGATGCGGTCTTCGCTTACCTTGTTCGTCATATATTCAAGGCTAATATCGGAACGGCGGCCTGTCAACGGGCAGGGGTTTCGGAACCGGGCGGTTTGACACGGTGAGTGCGGGGTAACAATTTTCAGAAGGCATCGGCCTTGTCTTACAGAATTAAAGCCCCATACGTGTTGACCTGATATCAGGAAACATATAGAATACATCCCCGGCGGGTTCCAAATTTGGCAGGAGACCGCCGCAAGCCATCGTTTCCCTCCTACTTACCATAGGAGGACGACAAAAATAGGAGGACAACAAAAAATGAAGAAAATGGCCTTGTGTATTCTGATCCTGGCCTGTATTACCGGTTTTGCTTTTGCCGGCGGCCGGAAAGCCCAGGACACGGCGGGGGGAACCATTACCCTTTCCGGTTACATGCAGATCGATCCGGCGGATCCCCAATATGCGTATTGGCCGGTAACTCTGGAAGCTTTCGCCGCCAAGTACCCCAACATCAAACTGGATTTTGAGTATGTAACCGGGGAACAGTTTCATGACAAGTTCCAGGCTATGGCGGCAACAGGAACCATTCCCGATCTGTTCACATGTTATGCCGGGGCGCGGTCAAGTTATATCCTGAACAGGGGCATGGTAAAGGATCTGCGGCCTTACCTGACTGACTCTTTTAAGGCGAATTACACCAGCGCTATCTGGGACCCCCAGGGCCCCAACGGGGAAATTTGGATCATTTCCCCCAATCTAGCGGTTTGTACGGTGATCTATGTGAACCCAAAACTGCAGAAGGAACTGGGACTCGCCAATCCCAAGTCTCTGGATGAGATGATCGCCCAGATACCGGCGATTCAGGCCGCGGGCTACACCTCGCTGATGTTCGGTAATTCCGCCATCTGGCCGGGTTCTTCCCTTCTCCTTTCCTGCCTGGTTGACCGGATGGGCGGGACGGCATGGTTCAACCAGGCTATGGCGGGAACCGCGAAATTTTCCGACAAACCTTTTGTTGACGCCATTGCGGTAATTAAAAAAATGATAGACGCCAAGCTGCTTCCCACCGGGACGAATCAACTGAGCGGCATGGACGCTATCAGCGCCTTTGCCCAGGGCAAGTCGGTGTATTTGCTGCAGTCCGGCTGGATTCAATCAGCCCTGAAAGGCGCCGCTTCCAAAGAAGACTATGACCAGTATCAGGTAATGGCGTTCCCTGAAATCGCCGGCGAGGTTACTCATGGTTCCAGCGCGGCCACCCTGGGAGAAGCCCTGGCGATGAATACCAAGCTGACGGGCGACAAGGCCGATGCGGCGTGGAAATTTCTCAGCTTTATCTACGGGGAAGAAGGCATGGACTTGATGATGAAATACGGCAACGTAGTCACCTACAAGCTGGACCTTTCCAAGTACGATGTGGATAATTTGAACAAGCAGTACATCAACCTGATCAACAACCAGTCCATGGGCTATGTTATCGACGCAAAGATGGACGGTGAAGGGGTAAATAACATACTTAACCCCGGTATTCAGGCGGTTATGCTGGGGGATAAGACCCCCGAAGCGCTGGCCGCGGAATATGAGGCGTGGGTCGCCGCCAACGACTCTAACCGCAAGAAGTAAGGACGGCGGCGGGATCCGGGTAAAAACGCGATCCCGCCGTATACTACGGCTGGGCGAACTTCCAGCTTAAATCCGGACAGATATGAATTACCGGTTTCAAAAAAAGATTAGCTATCTTTCCTTTGTGCTTCCCGCCTTCATCATCTACCTGAGTATGATGGTAGCCCCCGTTTTTTTTAGTATGTTTTTGGGCTTTACCCAATGGAAGGGCTACGGCCCTATGGAATTTGTAGGGATGGGAAATTATATAAGGATGTTTAAGGACCCGGTTTTTCATATCGGCCTGAGAAATAACATTATGATTGTTCTGGTTTCGGTATTTGGGCAGATACCGCTGGGGATGTTTCTGGCTTATATTCTGTACCGGAAAATAGTGCGGCAGTACAATCTTTTTGAGGTTCTGATTTTTCTTCCCATTACGATTTCTTCGGTTATTATTGCCCAGCTTTGGAATCAAATATTTTCTCCGGTTGGCATTTTCCCCGCCATAATCCGATTCCTGACGGGTAACCAAGACTATATTATGACCATTGTCGAGAAGAAAGACCTTGCCATTATTCCCATCATGTTTGTGCTTTTGTGGCAGCATACCAGTTTGTACATGGTCATATTCCTTGCCAACATGCAGCGTATCCCCAACGCGGCAATAGAGGCGGCCCAGTTGGAAGGCGCGGGGGAAGGAACTATTTTTCTGCACATCATCATGCCCATGCTGGGTTATGTTATTTTTATTAATTCTGTGCTGGCTATTTCCGGCAGTTTTAAAAGCTTTGATTTAATATATTCTATGACCAGGGGCGGTCCTGCCCATTACACTGAAGTTATTGCCCTGTATATGTACAATTCAACCTTTGTTCACCAGAATTACGGATATGGCAGCGCCCTTGCCATTATCATCATCTTCTTTATTGTTCTGTCCCTGCTTCTTACCAGGGGAATAACAAAGGTCTTTAAGGTTGAATAACAAAAACATGGGGCAGGCCCTGTGGAAGGCGCCCCTTTCCTGGCGGATATGCTCATATACGCTGATGTTTGCCTTCGCTGTTCTTACGATATTCCCGCTGGTGTGGCTGGGGTATTCCTCCCTAAAGCCGAATATGGAGATCATGCAGCATCCTCTGGCCCTGCCCCGTTCCCCAACGCTGTACAACTATATTACCGCGTGGGAAATGGCGGGCCTGGGCCAGGCTCTTTTTAACAGCGCCATCTATTCTATCACTTCCACGATCCTGGGCATTTTTATCGCCCTGGCCGCGGCCTACGGACTTTCAAAATTCAAATTTAAAAGCCGGAATTTTTTTATCAGCGCCTTTGCCCTGGGACTCATGCTTACGGTCCACGCGGTAATTATCCCCCTGTTCCTCGTGGAAGTGAAACTTGGCATAGTCGACACCCGGCTGGGAATTATTCTGCCCTACGTAGCGTTTAGTCTGCCCATGTCCATCATGATTGCCCTTTCCTATGTGCGGGGCATACCCGACGCCCTGTTAGAATCCGCGGAAATTGACGGCGCCAGGTACCGCTATATTTTTTGGCGTATGATCGTGCCCCTGTCCACTCCGGTAATTACAACCATGGCAATTCTCTCGTTTCTGGGCCACTGGAACGAGTTTCTCTTTGTTTTTGTTTTCACCTCCAGCCAGGCCCTTAAAAGCCTGCCCCCGGCCATAACGATCTTTGCGGGAATACGTGTTACCGAATACGGACTTCAATACGCGGCCCTGGTGATTGGTTTCTTGCCTATGTTTATCTTTTACATCCTCTTTCATTCCCAGCTTATCAAGGGCTTTGGCGAAGGGGCGTTAAAAGAATGAAGGTAACACCGGGACGTTCAACAACCGCTCCCGTTTGAACTGACACGGCGCCCAAGATGCCGTGAAGCTTGCCCTGCGGAGGCTTATCGGGAGGCGGGGGCCATACCCTGGGACTTGCCCCAGGGCTTTTTGTTGATAATACTTTTTACTATAGGAGCTTTTCTCAAAACCCGGCTGGTTTTCGGGAAGCCTCTACAGGAGAGATTATATGCGAATTCTAACCGGCGGCTTTAGTCATGAGTCCAATTCCCTTAACCCCATCATCACGGGGGAGGATGATTTTGTTGTACTGCGGGGCAGTGAGGTCGCCGCACAGGCTGTGTTTTCCCGTCATTCGTCGGCGGGGATTATCGCGGCCCTGAAAAAGGGGGGCGCGGAAGTTATACCCACAGTGCTGGCGCGGGCGGTGCCCAACGGCGTTGTTTCCGCTTCTTTTTATCAAAAGATCAAGGCCGAACTGTTGGACCGGGCCGGGGAGTCGCTGAAACAGGGACCCATCGACGGCGTCTGCCTTGCCCTTCACGGTTCCATGAAGGTGGAAGGGGGCCTTTGCGCCGAGGGGGACCTGTGCGGGGCGCTGCGGAAAATTCTGCCTGGTATTCCTTTTACCGCGGCCCTAGATATGCACGCCACGATTACGCCGGAACTGCTGCGGGCCGTTGACGCCTTCGCCGGTTACAAAACCGCCCCCCATATCGACAGCTACGAAACCGGTGAGCTTGCCGCGGAGATGCTGCTGCGGGCCCTGAATACAGGGAAAAAGCTTTACACCGCCGTTCAACACATTCCAATGATGGTAGCCGGCGAAAAATCCGAGACCGCCGCGGAACCGATGGCCTCGCTTATCGCGGCCTGCAAAGCCCTGGAAAAACCGGCCCCGGACCGGCCCGCCTTGCTGGCGGCTTCCCTGCTTCTGGGCTTCCCCTGGGCGGACTGCGAACACAACGCCATAACGGTCCTGGTTTCCGCTTTTGACGAAGACAAGGACCGGGCGGACCGGGAAGCCCGGAATTTGGCGGAAGAACTGTGGCGGCGGCGGGGGGAATTCAGGTTCCGTACTGAATTCTACAACTCCAAAGAGGCTTTGGCCGCCGCCTACGCCGCCGTCTTGCAAAAGGGGGAACGTCCCGTTTTTATTTCGGATTCCGGGGACAACCCCACCGGGGGGGCGGCCGGAGACGCAACGGAACTGCTGGAGGAGATCCTTTCCACGATGGAACAGGCAGACAGGCTTCCCGGCCCGCTGCTTTATTCCGGGTTCTACGATGCCCCGGCGGCGGCGGCCTGCGCCAAGGCCGGGGAAGGGGCGGAACTTGACATCACCCTGGGGGGCAACTGGGACAAGCTTAACGGCAGGAAGATCCCCCTGCGGGTAACGGTAAAAAAAATCGTCCCGGATTTTGGGCCATACCACTCGATTCTGGCGCTGGTGAGCTGCCGCAATATCCTTATCAGCGTTACCTCAAAACACATCGGCTTTGGGGACGAAGACCTGCTCCCGGCCCTGGGGATTAACGCGGCGGACTACTGCCTGGTGATAGTAAAACTGGGCTATCTGGAACCCTGCTTCCGGTCCATCGCCGCCCGGGCCATCATGGCCACATCGCGGGGCTGCACCAACGAGGTTCTGGAAACCATTCCCTACCGCAAGGTGCGGCGCCCCATCTACCCGCTGGACCCCGGCATGGAGTGGCAGCCCCGGTAGCGCTTATGCGTGATTGGAGGGTCGGCCCCCAACCAGTATTTTTTTGCCATGCGCAATTTTGCCCGGGAGGGTTAATGAAGAACCCCGCCGCAGAGCAGCGGAGTATCTTCGTTCGAGAAGAAAAAGTCCTACGGACTTTTCTCATTTTGCACAGGGGAGGTCTCAATCCCGCCATCATTGGCATGGAAATTGAACCGCCCCAGGGCTCCCCCGCGAGCCGGCGAGCGGGTTCTTGGGTATTCGCCTCCCCTTCGAATAAACACCGTTGTAACCATCAAAAGGATACGCCAGAGACGGGATATTTTTGAGGGATTTGCCGGGCCCCCGCCCTCACACCTGCCAGGTGCACGGGCACGCTCCTGCCAGGCGCACGGGCGCGGGCCCCCGCCGGAACCGCAAGGCGGAACCTGCGGTTTGCGGCGCCGGACCGGGGCATGGTCTTCGCTCTTGAAAATATGTCGTTTTGTTATCCCCGCCAGGGCGAACCGGCCTTGAAAAACGTCAACATAACTATCGGCGCCGGGGAACGGCTTGCCGTTGCCGGTAAAAACGGCGCGGGCAAAACTACGCTTATCAAACTGCTCATGCGCCTCTTTGAACCTACGGAGGGACGTATAACCCTTAACGGCGTGGACATAAAGGAAATTGATTACCGGAAATACCTTGGCCCTTTCTCCATGTTGTTCCAGGACTTCCGGTTCTTCGCCTTCCGCATTGCCGATAACATCAGCTCTTTCAAGGAAGGCGGGGAAGGGGAGGCCCCCATTGATCAGGCGAAACTGCTTTGACAAGGCAGGACCGCTTGAAAAGATCGACAGCCTTGAAAAGAGCCTTGACGCCTGCCTCTACAAACTCTACGAGGAGGACGGGATTGAATTATCAGGCGGGGGCGCAGAAACTTGCCATAGCCCGCGCCCTGTACAAGAGGTAGTGGTTCTGGACGAACCCAGGGCGGCGCTTGACCCGCACACCGAATACAAAATATACACGCGGTTCTTTGAGATGGTTAAAAATAAGACATCGATGTTTATAACTCACCGGCTGTTCAGCACCGCTTCTGCGACCGGATCATTGTGTTAAAGAACGGCGAAATCGTGGAGACGGAAACCTGCGATGAGTTGCTGGCGCGGAAGGGCTGCTACGCGGAGTTATTCACCTTGCAGGCGCGGTTCTATACAGACAAAGAGAATCGGGAACCGGCGGCTTTACCGAATGAATTCAAAGGGGATGTAATATGAGAGAAATCTGTGGCTCAAGTTTAAGGCAAGCGGCGGGGTTCTTCATTGGACCGCCCGCCGGTTATACACGCACGGAACTGTTCTTCTTGAACGGTTCCGCGCGTGTAGTTATTTTTATGGCCGCGGAGAAATCCTGTTACCGGGCGGCCGCCTTAATCGGGCGGCTAAAATTTGACGACTTTTGACTCTTTGCCAAGCCCGGCAAAGGTTGCTACGGCGTCTTTTAAGTACAGCACCTGGGTATTGCCGTCATCTTCGGAATACCGGTCCCTTAGCGTGGGATAGGCGTCCAGCATGCTTTTCTTTGCCTCGCGCCGGGGATCCTCCACGGCTGTGGCCTGGACGCGGACCCAGGCGCCGTCCTCCGGATCGAAGGCGCAAATTTCAACCCGGGGGTTTGCGGCGATCTGTTTTGAAACATCCTTTGTCTTTCCGGTCTGGATGTACAGCTTCCCGTCAAATATATTGATGGTCCCAAAAGGGCGGACCCGGGGCTGATTCCCTTCTGCCGTTGCCAGGTAATAAGTCTTGGCCTTTTTAATAAAATCGTAAACTTTCTGCACATGAACCTCCGTTAGAACCGTTAGAATATAGCCACAACGCTGCCATCAGCATAGTTGGCGCCGATAAAGTCCTTGACCTTTTGGGATCGCAGGGCCTTTTCCAGGGCCTGGATACGGGGGTCGCCTTCAAAACCTTTGCGGACCGCTACGATGTTCACGTAGGGAGACTGTGCCCCCTCGATGATAAGCGAGTCCCGGACGGGATTAAAACCCGCCTCCAGCGCGTAGTTGCCGTTGATAGTCGCGGCGTCTACGTCTTCCAGGGCGCGGGGCAGCTGGGCGGCCTCAAGTTCCCGGAAACGCAGGTTTTTGGGATTGGACTCAATGTCCAGCGGCGTGGCGGTAATCCCGGCGCCACTTTTCAGGGTGATAAGCCCGTTAGCCTGGAGCAGGAGCAGCGCCCGGCCCCCGTTGGTGGGATCGTTGGGAATGGCGATGGTGGAACCGTCCTTCAGGCCGGAAATGTCCTTGACCGTGGCAGAGTAAAGCCCAAAGGGTTCCACATGAACCCCAAAGGCGCTGACCAGGGCGCGGCTCCATTCGGGGTTCCCCTCCAGGTAGGGGAGATGCTGGAAGAAGTTGGCGTCCAGGTCCCCGGAGATCAGCGCGGTGTTGGGCACCACGTAATCGGCGAATTCGACAACCCGCAGTTCGATTCCCTGGGCCGCCAGATCCGGTTTTATCAGGTTCAGCAGGACCGCGTGGGGAATCGCCGTGGCCCCCACCACCAGAGTTGCCGGGGAAGCCGTCCCCGCCGGAGCACCCCGGTCTTTTGTGCCCGCGGCAAAAGCCGGGGCCGCCGCCAGGGCAAGCGCCAGGGCCGCCAATGAAAGCGGCTTTACAATCGCTTTGTTCATCATGTTCCTCCTCAAGGATACCTGGGCCGGTTTCAAAACCCGTTGGTTTTGGAACCGGCCCCTCCTGCCGGTAATTCCGCTGCCGGCAATCGTTATTTTTTCCCGCCAAGACGGGTTTATGCCGTACTACGCGGCGTTAGCGCCGGGAAAGCAGGGCGCGGCTGCACAAGGTACCGGCAAACTGCACCAACTCCACCAAAATAAGAATAACGATCACCGCCCCCACGGTAACATCGGTACGGAAGCGGTAGTAGCCGTAATTGATCGCCAAGGTCCCCAGGCCCCCGCCGCCGATAGCCCCGGCCATAGCGGAATAACCGATCAGGTTGATGATGGTCAGGGCCAGGCCGGATACCAGGGAAGGCAGGGTTTCGGGAATAAGCACCTTGCGGATAATCTGAAAGTTGGTCGAACCCATAGCCCGCGCCGCCAGAAGCACCCCGCCGTCAACCTCCTGCAGGGCCGTTTCGGCAACGCGGGCCACAAAGGGGGCCGCCGCGATGGACAGGGGTACGATAACGGCGGTAGGGCCGATGCTGGTCCCCACGATAAGCCGCGACAGGGGGATAAGGAGGATCATCAAAATGATGAAAGGCAGGGACCGGAACACGTTGACGAGCCGGGACAGAGTGTTGTAGAGCAGACGCCGGGGAAAAAGCCCCGCCGGGGAAGTACAGTAAAGCAGCGCCCCCAAGGGAAAGCCCAGGACTACGGCAACCACTGTGGAAAACAAGGTCATGTGCAGGGTTTCTTGGGTTGCCTGGGGCAGCAGGGCCAAAACCTGCAAAAACTGTGCCCTACTCATTGCAATCGCTCCCCGCCGTAACTTCCCGGCCCCCGGTTTCATGGTCCGCGATTCCCCGGTCATCGCCGTGGAGCATCTCCCTGGCCGCCGCCGAACGGGGATTGGCGAAAAGATCCTGCACGGTCCCCCGTTCCGCCACCTGCCCCGCGTTCAGCACCGCGGCTTCTTCGCAAACAGCGCGGATCACTTCCATTTGATGGGTGATCAACACCACGGTGATCCGCAGTTTCTCCCGCAGTTCCAGAATCAGGGAGAGGATGGACCTGGTGGTCTGGGGGTCCAGGGCGCTGGTTGCTTCATCGCAAAACAGAACCTCCGGGTTTACCGCCAGTGCCCTGGCAATCGCCACCCGCTGTTTTTGGCCGCCGGAAAGTTCCCGCAGCCGGGCTTTCCGCTTGTCGGTAATATCCACCAGCTTCAGCAGTTCCTCCACCCGTTCATGGATGCGGTCTTTGCGCAGCCCCGCGATTTCCAGCGGATAGGCAATGTTCCCCGACACGTTCCGGGAAGCCATAAGGTTAAAATTCTGAAAAATCATCCCCATTTTCCGCTGCCGCTCCCTCAGCGCCGCTCCCCGCAGGGTATCCACCCGCTCCTGGCCGTAGTACACCTCCCCCGTGTCGGGGCTTTCCAGCAGGCTTACGATCCGCAGGAGCGTGGACTTGCCGGCCCCGCTCTTGCCGATGATTCCGAAAATACTCCCCGCCGGAATGACCAGATCCAGACCCGCCAGGGCCGTAACCGCGCCATAATGTTTGGATATTCCCTTTAGAGTGATAGCCCCCGCGCCGCCGGACCAGGCGTCTGAACACGCTGTCCCGGCCGTATACTTCCTCGAAAACAACCCCAGGGGGCCCATGCTTTCCTCCTCACGACGGCGGCCCCCGGATATAAAACCTAGATATCCTATCGGAATATGTTAGTACAATATCCGGTTCACACGCCTTTGACAAGCGGCCGGACCCGGAACAGCGTACCGGCGCCCGGCCTGTGCCGTACAGCATACATCAATCTTATATAAAATTGAGCCTGTTTCTAAACCCTGCCGCGCCCCGCCCGCGCCCGCCTAAAATCAAGGCCGCCTTCCGCGTGTACCTTACCTCTATCCAGGGCAGCGCATGTACCCCAGGGAATTGGCGGGGTATATGCGCTGGCCCTGCCTTCACCTATTCATAACCGGAAAAAACCTATATAAGTAAGGTACTTTATGGAGTTCAAAGAATTGAATCTGCACCCCGATCTGCAGCGGGGTATCGCGGAAGCGGGTTATGTTACGTGTATGCCCGTCCAGGAACAAGTTCTCGCGAATGCCTTTAACGGCCAGGACTTGTACGTTCAATCCCAGACCGGAACGGGAAAAACCGCCGCCTTTTTGGTGGTTATTTTTCAGCGCCTCCTTACGGAAGACCTTCTGGGCGGTAAAAAGGCCATTATCATGGTCCCCACCAGGGAACTGGCAGTCCAGGTTGAGGAAGAAGCCAAATCCCTGGGCAAATACCTTCCCTTTAAGGTGGGCAGCTTTTACGGCGGGGTGGGGTACACCCAGCAGCTGCAGACACTGCGGGAAAACGCGCAGATCCTTGTGGGTACACCGGGCCGGGTTCTGGACCTGAATAAATCCGGCCAGATGAACCTGATGGACGCCGCCTTTCTGGTACTGGACGAGGCGGACCGGATGTTCGACATGGGCTTTTATCCGGATCTGCGGAAGCTTATCAAGGTAGTGCCCCCGGCTGACCGGCGGCAGACCATGCTGTTCAGCGCCACCCTTAACGCCTGGGTAAAAAACCTGGCCTGGGAATACACCAAAAACCCGTTTGAGATCGAGATTGAGCCGGAAACCGTTACGGTGGACGAAGTTGACCAAATGCTGTACCACGTACCTTCGGCGGATAAAATGCGGCTCCTTTTGGGAATTCTGGAACGGGAAAAGCCGGAAAGCGCGATTATCTTTTGCAACACCAAACGTTACACCGAGGTTGTCGCCAAACGCCTGCGAATGAACGGCTACGAATGTGAATTCATCATCGGCGACCTGCCCCAGTCCAGGCGGCTCAAGATCATCGACGATGTTAAGGCGGGGAACATCCGCTATCTGGTAGCTACCGACGTGGCGGCGCGGGGCCTTGATATCGAGGGCCTGTCGATGGTCCTTAACTACGATCTGCCGGCGGAGTCCGAAAACTACGTTCACCGTATTGGCCGTACCGCCAGGGCGGGAAAAACCGGCAAAGCCATTACCCTTGCCAGCGAGCAGGATGTGTACGAACTGCCGGATATCGAAAAGTACATCGGAAAGAAGCTCCCCTCCCTTATCGCCGGCGAGGATCTTTACGCCGAAGACAAAAGCGCGGGGCTGCGGATACGCACCGAATTCTTTGGAGACGGGTTTTTTGGCGGCCGCGGCGAGTCCGGGCACGGCAGGCATGGCGAAAGAAACCGGAGGGACGGCCGGGGCGAGGGGGATTCCGGCTTCCGGAATCGCGGCGGAGCGGCGCGCGAAGACCGGCGTTTCGGCGGCCGCGGCCAGGGCGCAAACGCCGGAAACCAGGGCAGACGGGCCGAAGGCGCGGACTCAAGGCCGGATACGGGCCGCGCGGGTCCCGGCGCGGAGGATTTAAGCAAGCTGCCTTTTGAACAGCGGATGACCTATTACCGGCAAAAGTACAAGGGCCCCCAGGCCCCCGGCCACAACCGTGAGACCGCCCAGGGCGCGGGCAAGGACGGCAGGGACAGCCGTCCCCGGACCGAAAAGCCCGCCGGTCAAACCGGACGCGAAGGTTCCCGGCGCTACCACGGCAGGGCGCGGCCCCCCGCACGGGGCAGGACGCAGGACGCGCCTCCCGCGCAGGCTGGGGGGAACTCCGGCGGCCCGGCGCGGGACACCGCGGCCGGATCCCCGGCCCGCCCCCGAAACAACGCAACGGCCGGCCATAGGCAGGGCCCCCGGAAAGGGGCGCGGAACCGGGGCGCCGCGAACAAACCCGGCAGCCAGACCCCCCGGCCGGACCAGAGCGCCCCATCCCCGGCAGGCGGGACCCCCGGTTCCGGAAAAGGCTTCCTGGGCAAACTGCTGTCAATTTTCAAAAAGAAGGAGTAGAGCCCGCGGCCCCTTTTTCATCTTGTGGACTTAACAGTGGAATTGTCCGACAACCCGGTTGACAGGCCCTCCAAAACTCTGTTATTATGAATATTATTAAAATTTGTATTGTCTGCCCCGGAAACGGAGCAGGGAAACCAAGCAAGGCGTAATAGAGCCGTTAACACTTCGTGTTAATGTCCGGTTGAGCGTCGGCGGCGATACTGCCGCTTTTAGAGGAGTGTCTATGACAGGCCCCTTACCCCGCGGCGTACCCAAAGCCGCGCCTTTAGCTGCCGCTATTTTCAATTACCCCCCCCCCCCCCCCCCCAGTGGTTTACTTTTCCCTCTCCCGAAGTTTAGATTTTCAGGGCATTCTATCATGAGTTTGAGAAAGTTACGGGTCAAGTTTGGGACAAGCCCCGCGGTGTTTTTTCTGTGCGCGGTACTCCTGACGCTGGCGGGCTGCCAGGACGTGTTCCGGTCTTCCGCCACTTTGCGCGTCAGCGAGGGGAAGATCGCCGGAGAGGCGGCGGCTTCCATCCCCCGCTACACGGTAAGGTTTGATGCCGGCGAGGGGAGCGTCTCCCCGGATCCCGTGACGGTAACCAGCGGCAGTTCACTTGGTTTCCTGCCTG
>JAISLX010000112.1 GCA_031277045.1 Treponema sp. | reverse complement strand
CCCGCCGTCTTCATCGTTCTCGTTCCCGTCTTCATACGTTCCCCCTGTCTTCCTTAATTTTTCCCCCCCCTGATCCCCTCCCTCTCTCCCCCTTCCGGGGGGCGCGGGGCGGGGCGGCGGAGGGTAGGCTCCGTACCCGGTATTGAACGAATTTTAGAAAAATTCGTTCAATACCGGATAGTTACACCGTTGCCATGATTATAAGCATTTTTTTCAAAATATGTCAACAAGAATCTTTGCGAATTCGCTGGAGTAGACGGAACTGTCAGCGGGGAAAGTAACGCCGCCCGAGGAAAAGGGGGCCGCTTTATGGACAGGGGCCGTTTATTCCCGCTACCATGCGTATATGAAAAAGAACATGCTGGCCCTGGCGGGCCTCTGCGTCCTGGCGGTTTCCTGCGCCAGGGATGGGGAACTTTCCCTGGAAGAAATCGAGGCGGCGGGCCGCCGGGGTACGGAAGAAATTCTGGCCAAAACCACCAGCAAGCCCTGGCGGGGGGAAGAATTCGCAAGCGGCAGCGCGGGCGGCGTCTGGAATTCCAGTTCCACCGGTGAACCGAAAAGCTTTAACCTGCTGGTGGCCGAGCGGGACGCGGATACGGCGGACATTGTGGGGAGGATGCACGACTACCTGATGGATTACGACGTGGTGCGCCGGGAGTGGACGGGGCGCTGCGTTACGGGGGAAGTGCTTGTGGACGAGGCGGCGGGAACTCTGGACGTAATTTACACGCTGCGGGACAACCTGTACTGGAGTTTCTACGAGAACGTCCGGCCCCCGGTCCCCGTGACCAGCGGCGACGTGATCTTCTGGTACGATGAAATTGAAGGGGACCCGGAATTTCAGAGTTCCCGCTACAACAGCCAGTTTATTACGATGGAAGACGGCAGCCGGGAGCGGATCACCATCAGAAAAATTGACGATAAGCGTTTCGCGTTTCACTTTCCCCGGATAGTCGCGGAACCGTTTTTGGCGACCAACATGGAATTCGGGCCCGCCTTTATCTACCGCGAGGCGAAGGAAAAGGGAGGGACGCAGGGGGTGCTGGACCTGTTCAACGTCTCCGTGGACCCCAAAACCATACCTTCGATGGGCCGCTGGTTCCTTACCGAATACTCCCCCGGCCAGCGGCTGGTGTACAAGCGGAATCCTGATTACTGGAAAAAGGATTCCGCCGGGCAGAGCGTCCCCTACCCGGAAGAAAGCATTGTCCAGATTCTGCCGGATCAGAACACTGAGTTCCTCGTGTTCAAAGAAGGCGGGCTGGAGGCTTACCAGTCCCGGCCCGAAGACCTGAACGAGCTTGTCGAAAACCAGGACACGGGAACCGGCTCAGGCTACACGGTGTTTAACGCGGAAGGCAGCCTGGGCGCGATGCTGTGGAGCTTTAACCAGAACCCCCAAAACAAGGATACCCCCCAGTACGAGTGGTTTACCCAAAAGGAATTCCGCCAGGCCATGAGCCGCCTCCTTAACCGGGACCGGATCATCTCCCAGGTGTACCGGGGGCTGGCGGAACCCAAGCTTGATTTCTTCCCCGCGCCCAACCCCTACTACAGCCCGGATATTACGCTGCGGTACCTGTACGATACCAAACAGGCGGCGGAACTTTTGGCGTCCATCGGCATTAAGCGGGACCGGGAGGGGGTCATGCGGGACAGCCAGGGACGGCAGATCGAATTCGACCTTTCTATCCCCAGCGACGCTACCGTTGTTTCGGACACCGCCTCAATTATCCGGGACGAGATGGAAAAGCTGGGGATCACGGTGAATATCCGGGCGGTGGACTTCCAGAAGCTGGTGGAACAGCTTACGGCCACTTACGACTGGCAGTCCATTATCATCGGGCTGGGCGCGCCCCTGTTCCCGACCCAGGGCAGCAATGTCTGGCCTTCCGACGGGAACCTGCACCTCTGGTACCCCCTGCAGGAAAAGCCCGCCACCGAATGGGAGGCCCGGATCGATTACCTGTACAACGAGGGAATGTTCACCATCGACAAGGAAAAGGCGCGGGGAATTTGGAACGAATACCAGCAGATTATCCTGGAGCAGTGTCCGGTTATCTACCTGCTCCGTCCGCGCAGTTTTTACGCGCTGCGGAACCGCTGGGATTTTACCAACTTTTACTACGACAATTTGAACGGCCCGGAAACAAGCCAGATTTTCCTGGCAAAGTAACAAAGCGCCGGTGTAATGATGAAAAACCTGCTGGCCCCGGTCTACCGGTTCAGGCGGCGTTTCCCCCTGCTCTCGTATATCCTGGGCCGCCTGGTTACGATGGCGGTAACCCTGTTCGTCCTGGGGCTGGCGGTTTTTTTGCTGATGGAACTGGCGCCGGGGGATATCGTAAGCCGCCTGATGACGCAGCAGCTTATGGGGAGCGAGTCTCCGGGCCGGGGACCGGACCGGAATTTTACCGAAGAACAGCTTGCCGCCCAGCGCAAAGCCCTGGGGCTGGACCGGCCCTTTTACGAACAGTACTTCCACTGGCTTAACCGCGTCATTGTCCACCGCGATCTGGGCCAAAGCCTTATCTCCAGGGCGCCCGTTTCGTTCCTTATCGCCAGCCGTCTTTTCAATTCGGTGCTGCTGAACCTTATGTCCCTGGTTTTGATCACGGTTTTTTCGTTTTTGCTGGGGGTGTACTTTTCCGCCAAGGCCGGGACCAGGACGGACCTGGCGGTTACGTTCATCGCCCTGGCGCTTCACGCCTTTCCGGGGATTCTGCTGCTTATCCTGCTGCAGCTTTTCGCCTCGGTTACCGGGCTTTTCCCCGTAACCGCCTATCCCCCCTTCCCCTTTTCCGAGGCGCCGCTGCGCTTTACGTTCTCCTACCTGCACCACATTTTTCTGCCCCTGCTCGCCGCGTTCCTGGGGGGCATAGGCGGCTCCCTGCGTATGATCCGCGCCACGATGCTCGACCAGCTTGGGCAGCCCTACGTTACAAGCCTCCGTGCGCGGGGCATTGCCGAATGGCGGGTGTACCTGTGCCACGCCTTTAGGAACACGCTGAACCCCTACATCACCGGCAGCGCGAACCTTCTGGCAAGCCTGTTCTCAGGCTCCCTGATCCTGGAGATAATTTTCGCCTACCCCGGCATCGGGCGGCTTATGTACGAGGCGGTGATTCAGGAGGATATTAACCTGGTGCTTACCAACATCATGTTCATATCGTTCCTTGTTCTTGTGGGCATGGTTCTGGCGGACGTGCTGCTCGCCCTGGTGGATCCCCGGATCCGCTACGGGAAGGAGTAGCGGGCCGTGAAGAGGTTCCTCGCCTACCTGCGCTGGCGGCCCCTGGGGATCGCCTCCCTGGTTTTTCTTGGCGTCCTCTACACGGTGATGATCTTCGCGGAATTTTTCGCGCCTTACGGGGCCACCACTTCTTTTCCCGAACACAGCTACCACCCGCCCAACGCCCGGCTGTACCGGGGGAAGCTTATGGCCCAGGAATGGCGGGTTGTCAACACGGTGAACTGGAGCTATGTCCGGGTGCGGGACCAGTACCACGGGATCCGGTTCCTCGGCAGGGGGGAGCCCTACCGCCTGCTGGGGCTTATCCCCGCGGACCGGCACTTCTTTGTCGCCGGGGAAGACTACCCGGTTTTCATAATGGGGGCCGACAACCTGGGCCGGGACCTTTTTTCGCGGATCGTCTACGGGAGCCGCGTCTCCCTGACTATCGGCTTTGTGGCTACCGCCATTTCCCTTGCGCTGGCGGTTTTTTTCGGCGGTATCTCCGGTTATTTCGGCGCTCTGGCGGACTGGGCGGTGATGCGCTTTTCCGAATTCTTCATGCTTATCCCCGGACTCTACCTCATTCTCTTTCTCCGTTCCCTCATGGCGAACAACATGGATTCCGGCCAGGCCTATATGATGATCACGCTGATCCTTTCGCTGGTGGGCTGGCCCGGTTCGGCCCGGACTATCCGGGGCCTGGTCCACTCGATCAAGCGGGAAGAATTTGTCCTGAACAGCCAGTTGGAGATGATACGGCCTGACCTGATTATCCTGAAATTCATTATCCCCCAGATTGCCAGCCTTCTTATCGTCAGCATCGCCCTTTCCGTCCCCGGTTTTATTATGACGGAGACTATCCTGTCCTACCTGGGCCTGGGGATCACCGATCCGGCGGTGAGCTGGGGCAGCCTGATCAAGCGGGACATCAGCACGCTGACCAACCTGCGGACCTACCCCTGGCTGCTGTGGCCGGTGTGGTTCCTGCTGGGCGTAACTCTGGCATTTAACTTTTTGGGGGACGCGCTGCGGGACTACTACGATCCCTACCACGGCGTTTTCCCCCGCGCGCGGCTAAAACGACAAGGGCCGGGAGGCGGCCCCCCGGCAGCCGCCGCTGTTCCCGCCACCGTCCTCGCAACCGCAGCCGTTCCTAACGCCGGTCCCGCCACCGGCCCGGGGAGCCTGCTGGCGGTCCGGGACCTTAGGGTCAGTTTTTTCGTCCGGACTATCGGGCGGGGGGCGATCAACGTACAGGCCGTGCGGGGGATTTCGTTCCACGTAAACCGGGGCGAGATCCTGGGCATTGTGGGGGAATCGGGATCGGGAAAAAGCGTGTCCACCCAGGCGGTGCCGGGGCTGCTCCCCGCCAACGCGGTAAGCTCCGGTTCGGCGCTGTACGACGGCGTGGAACTGCTGAACCGGGGGACGGCGTTCCTCCGGCAGTACCGGGGCAGGCGGATCGGGGTTATCTACCAGGAACCGGGCCGTTCCTACGATCCCCTGCAAAACATGGGCAGCGTGTTCCACGAAACGTTCCGGAACGCCGAACCCGGCATAAGCCGGCGCGATTCGGACGAGCGGGCCGCCGCGCTGCTGGCGGAAACCGGCCTTGACCGGGGCCGCGAGCGGCTTTCCAACTTTCCCCACCAGTTTTCCGGGGGCCAGCTCCAGCGTATCGGTATAGCCCTGGCGCTGGCCCAGGGCTGCGAACTCCTTATCGCCGACGAGCCGACCACCGCGCTGGACCTGACCATTCAGAAGCAGATCATCGGCCTGCTCCGGGGCCTGCGGGAAAGCCGGGGCATCTCGATCATCTTTATCAGCCACGATATCGATCTGGTGGCGGAAATTTCCGGCCGGATCATGGTGATGTACGGCGGGCTTATCATGGAATCTGGCCCGGTGGAAGTTTTTACCGGGGCGGATCCCGCGGCGGCCCACCCCTACACGCGGGCGCTCCTTGCCGCCAGCCCGCGTTTCGGGAGCCACTACTCGCGGTCCCGGCTTCCCACGATTCCCGGCAAGGTGGCGGACCCCGCCGCCCCGCCGCCGGGCTGCCCCTTCGCCCCGCGCTGCCCGGAAGCCGGGCCTGAATGTCAGGCGGAGATTCCCCCTTTCCGCGGTGAAGCGGGCCGGGAAATCCGCTGCCTCCGCGCCGGAACGCCATGAACCTTATCCTGTTCGAGGAACGCGAATTGGGCAGGCCCCTGCCCCGCCGGGACGAGCGGACGGCGCACCTGCTCAAAACGCTGCGTAAAAAACCCGGCGATATGTTTGACGCGGGCATTCTGGGGGGACAGCGGGGGGCGGGGACCATCGAGAAAATCAACCTGGACGGTTCCCTGGTCTATTCCCTGCGTCTGTTTGAAGATCCGCCGCGGCGGTTTTCCCTGCGGATGGCGGTGGGTTTTCCCCGGCCCATCCAGTTAAGGCGGCTTTTACGGGACCTTTCCAGCCTGGGAATCTCCGCGGTGGACCTTGTCGGCACCGATCTGGGGGATAAAAACTACCGGAATACCAATCTGCTGAAAGACGGCGGGGCCCGCTCGGCCCTGATAGAGGGGGCGGCCCAAAGCCGGGACACCACGATCCCCGGTTTGGCGGTCTGGCCCCGGCTGGAAGACTGGCTGGGGGAACATCCCTGGGAACAGGGAGAGCCAAGGCCGCGGCCCCTGATCTTTTTGGCGGCGGCGGACAACATACGGCCCGAAGGCTCCCTGGCCCGGATCAGCGCCATGCGGCGGAAGGTGGTCCTGGCGGTAGGGCCGGAACGGGGCTGGTCCGACCGGGAGCGGGAACTTTTTGGAAAAAGCGGCTTTCTGCGGCTCTCCCTGGGGGAGCGGGCCCTGCGTACCGAAACCGCCTGCGTGGCCGCGGCGGCGCTGATGCTGGAAAAAATCGGGGAACTGGGATAACGCCCCGCCGCGCGCCGGAGCGCGGCAAACCTGTAGGGAAGCCCGGACGAACCGGAGGAGGTCCGTATGATAAATCAGGATCAGGTTAAAGAAAAACTCCTTGCCATCGAGGACGCCCCCCTGGAATTCGCTCTGATCTTTTCCGGCAAACAGAGCCGGAAGGTGAACGGCCTGTACAAGCCGGAAAGCCGGGAGATCATCATCCACAACAGGAATTTCAGCGACGACAACCTCCTTCTCTACACCGCCATTCACGAATACGCCCACCACCTCCACGCCTGCCGCCGGGGGGGCAGCCTTTCCAGCCGGGCCCACAGCACGGAATTCTGGGCGATCTTTCACAGTCTGCTGGATTTGGCGGAAAAAAAGAAAATCTACCGGGATGTGTTCGCCGATTCACCTGAACTGATGGAACTGGCGGATTTTATCAAGAAAAAGTATCTGCTGGAAAACGGCAGCCTGGTAAAAGAGATGGGCAAACACCTGCTGCGGGCCCATGAACTCTGCGCCGCCGCCGGGGCCCGTTTCGAGGATTATGTGGACCGCCTGCTCCGTATTCCCCGTGTGGCGGCGGACATGGCGATTAAGATGTACCAGTACGATCTGGACCCCCGGGTGGGGGCGGACAACATGCGTTTTCTGGCGGGCATACGGAACGAGGACGAGCGGATAAGCGCGGAGCGGGCCCTGATCAAGGGGAAAAGCCCCGATACGGTCCGCTCAGGCATACGGGACCGGGGCGAGGAGGAGGACCCCCAGCTTAGGCTTGCCAAGGAAAAGCAGCGCCTGGAACGGACCATCGCCTCGCTAAACCGCCGGCTGGAGGAAGTAAACCGGGAACTGGAAACCCTGGATCGTTAGCGGCGGCGCAAAAATCCCGGTTACCGGTTCCCGGCGGACTCAAGATCCCCGGTTCCCGCGCCGATAATTGGCCCACTATGAATTCCAAAGGCTCAGCGTTGTTACGGCTTAGCGGACGTTTCCCTGTATTCGGTTCTGTAAAACAATGCGCCCGGTTCATAGCGTTCGGCGCCTTCCTGCTGGCCCTTTCCGCCCTGGGCTGGGCACAGAGTACGGCGGTGTCCACTTTGAGCGTGGACAAGCCCGCGGTCCCGGTCAAAAATCCGGCGGGCAGGGACCCCCGGCTAAGTCCCCGCTTCCCTGCGTTGTACTTCACCAATTACCTTGTTTCCATAAGCAATCAGGCCAATTCCCGCCTTTATTGGGCTGACGAAGAAGAAGCCGTACTCATAGCGTCCGAAGATACGTCTATCCTGCTCAACAACGATATTATCGCCTTTTACGGCCATCCCAGTTCAGGCAGCATGGGTATTCTGGGACGGTATCCCATCGCGGAGCTGGATACTATGCTGGGCAACGTGGCGGCGGAGTACGCCGCAGCCAACGGCGGCAGGGGTATCCGCAGGGCCTTTTATATCATCTTTGGCACCGTCTGGCCTGAGGGGGAAATCGGCATTATCAACGAGGCGCTGCTGACCAAGTGGATTCAGTACGGCCTTGAAAACGATATTCTTATTTTTATCGATCACCAGATAGGCCGCTACGATCCGGTCGATTCCCTTAAACGGATGCTGCCCTGGCTCCGGTACCCCAACGTGCATCTGGCCCTGGACCCGGAATGGCGGACTACGAAACCGATGAGGGAAATCGGCAGTATTACCGCGGCGGAACTGAACCAGGCCCAGCAGGTAATGGAAGACTACATGGTGGAGAACAATATCCCCGGGGAGCGCCTTTTGGTGATCCACCAGTTTAACTGGCGGATGATCACGAACCGCGAGCAGGTAAGAAGCGACTTTGAGCGGGTAAGGCTGGTCCACTGCGCCGACGGTTTCGGCCCTCCCCACCTCAAGCGGGACAGCTACGCCTACAACGCCCTGGCCCGGAACATACCGATCAAGGGCTTTAAGCTTTTCTACAACTCAGGACTCCCCGGCGCCGGTTACGATTATCCCCTGTTAAGCCCCGCCGATGTCTACGCCCTTGATCCCCGTCCCTACGTTATCATGTACCAGTAAGGCGCATTATGCGAACATACCGGGTAAACGAACATATCCTGTTCCGTTTCGCGGAACCGGACGACGCGCCCCTTATCCTTGAATTTGTCCGGTCCCTGGCGGAATACGAGCGTCTGCTCGATTCCGTGGAGGCTTCCGGGGAAAGCTTTAAGAAATATATCTTTGAGGAAAAACGGGCGGAGGTAATCATCGCCGAATACGACGGGGAAAACGCGGGCTTCGCCCTTTTCTTTCACAATTTTTCCACGTTTACGGGGAAGCCGGGCCTTTACCTGGAGGACCTTTTCGTAAAACCGGCCTGCCGGGGCAGGGGCATAGGAAAGCGGCTCCTTGGCTTTCTCGCGGAAATCGCCGTGGAACGCGGCTGCGGCCGCCTTGAATGGGCATGTCTCGACTGGAACGAACCCTCGATTACATTCTACAAAAGCCAGGGGGCCCGGCCCCTGGACGAATGGACCACCTACCGGGTAGACGGGAAGGCCCTCGCGGAACTGGGAAACACGGGCCGGGACCGGCGCGCATAATTTCCCGCAAGCCGCCTGCTGCACGGCGGCCAAACGCGGGACAATGGACTTGTAAGCCTCCCTAATTTACCGCGCAAGAACCGTAAGAATTTCCCCAACGTACATGCGATGGTAGTCCGCGCCGTTATAGGCTTTTTCGATAAGCGGAACATCAAGAAACTTTTGCGGGTCAAAGTCGTGGGTGTACAGCTTGCGGCAGACGATGATGTCGCGGGCTTCCTCAAAGCCGATAACAGTCCCGCCCCCCGCAAAAGCGCCGTCAAAGACCAGGGGGGTAAGCCCGGTCTTGGCGGCCTTGTCGTGGTCCCTGCCGGAATTGGAACCGATAAAATTCAGGGCGTCCCGGTATCGTTCATCAAAAAACGAAAGGGTAAAAAGTTCATTGCCGTTGGCGAACTCAAAAGTCCGCCGGCTGGGGCGGATAAACATAAAGGCTACGTCTTTGCCCCAGAGTACCCCCAGGCCGCCCCAGCTCGCGGTCATGGTGTTCCAATCTCCGCCGCCGTCCGCCCCGGCGTTTCCGGCGGTAATAAGCATCCACCCGCGGCCGATGCGCTCAAACGGGGAACCTTCAAAATCCCGGGGGGATAGTTCCCGCCACTCATTCCCCGCAGGGCTAAGCCGCTTTTGCCTCATTATTACCCTCCACGTTTACGCTAAAACCGCCCGGCGCAAACCGGCGGCCTGCCGCGTTTACAGCCCCAGGAGCCTGGAATAAGCCGCCAAAACGCCGTCCGCGGAATTTTCACCGCTACCGGCGGCGCCATTACCGGCAGTATTGTTATTACCGCCCGCGGCGGCCCGGGCCGCGAGTACCTTTTTGGTAAGAACCTTCCCCAACTGTACCCCCTCCTGATCAAAGGAATTGAGGTTCCAGACAAAACCCTGGAACATCACCTTGTTCTCAAAGTGGGCCAAAAGGGCGCCCAGGGCCCGGGGATCCAGGCGCTTCCCGCAGATAAGTCCGGAAGGCCGGCCCCCGGGAAATTCCTTGTTCAGGTTCACGGTCTGGTCCAGCCTTTGGCCTGGCCGTTGGCCCTGGGCAAAGGCCACAATCTGGGCCGTCAAGTTTGCCAGCAGCTTGGTCTGGCTGGACGAGGCATCCACCTCCACATCCTCCCCGCGCTGGCTTTCCGTAAAACCGATAAACTGGAGGGGTACGATATCCGTGCCCTGGTGGAGGAGCTGGTAAAAAGAGTGCTGGCCGTTGGTTCCCGGTTCCCCAAAAACTATGGGACCGGTGGCGTAGGCCAGGGGCTTCCCGTCCCGGTTTACCCGCTTGCCGTTGCTTTCCATGTCCAACTGCTGCAGGTGGGCGGGGAAGCGGGACAGGGCCTGGCTGTAGGGCAGAATCGCCGTGCAGGGGAAGCCCAGGAAATTCCGCTCCCACACCCCGGTAAGGGCGTCCAGCAGGGCGGCGTTTTTCAGAATATCCGGTTCCAGGGCGGCGCGGTCCGCATCACAGGCTCCGGCGAGGAATTCGGCGAAGACATCCGGCCCAAAGGCCAGGGAGAGGACCACCCCCCCCACGGCGGAAGAAGACGAATAGCGGCCGCCGATAAAGTCATCGATGTAGAAGGAATCGAGGTAGGCCGGATTGTGGGCCAGGGGGCTGGTCTCGCTGGTTACGGCAACGAGGTGCCGGCTTGGGTCCAGTCCGGCCCGGCGCAGTTTATCCTTAACGAACAGTTCATTGGCCAGGGTTTCCTGGGTGGTCCCGCTTTTGGAAACCAGGACAAAAATGGTCTCCTCCAGGGGCACGGAGGCGAGCACCTGGGAGGCGTCGTCAGGGTCCACGTTGGAGACAAATTTGGCCAGAAGCTTCCGCTTGCCTTCCGCGGCGGCCCAGTTTTCCAGGGCGATGTACAGGGCCCGGGGGCCCAGGTCGGAGCCGCCTATCCCTATCTGCACCACGTGGCTAAAGGCCTTGCCGGTGGAACCCCGCAGCTCGGCCCCATGAACGGCGCGGGCAAAGGCGGAAAACCGGCTCAGTTCCCCCCGGTAGAAGTTCCCCAGATCTTTGCCATCCAGCGACACAGGCTTGCCGGTATGCGCCCTGCCGTCCCGGGAACGGAGCAGATGGTGCAGGACCTTCCGCTTTTCCCCGGTGTTGACAACTTCCCCCTCCAGCAGGGCCCGGTACTTGGCGATAAGTTCCTGTTCTTCCGCCAGCTCCCCCAGGACTTTGAGAAGCGCCCCGTCCACGGTTTTGGCCGCCCAGGAAAACGTCAATCCCCCGGCCATAGGGGTCCGGAAGTTTTCTACCCGGCCGGCGTCCAGAACCCGGCGGTAATCGAACGTTTTATAATTACCGGCCAGGGCCGACAATCGCCGCCAGGCCGCCGTTTCATCAAAATTCCGGTAGTTCATCGCAATACTTCCTTGTTTTAAGCGTTGTTGCCGAACCTTTGGTCCGCCAGAAACTAAAGTTTTTGAACAATTCTATTCTTCCAGTTCCGGAACACGTTCCCGCATCCGGTTCATAAAATCCCGCCCGGTAATTCCTTCCCGCAAAACCACAAATACCGTATTGTCCCGGCCCGCGACAGTACCCAGCACATCGTCCAGACCCAGATTATCCATCGCCAGGGCCACCGAATCGGAATGTCCTGAATAGGTTTTGATGACCACGATGCTGCCCGAGAATTCGATGGAAATGTAACCCCGCAGAAAATCATGGATGTGGGCCTGAATTATCTCCTGCCGCTCCTCATCGCCGGGAAGGGAGTAACTATAACCGCCCCTGCCGTCGGGCACCTTTCCTACTTTAAGGGATTTAAGGTCCCGGGACAGAGTTGCCTGGGTTACCGGATAACCTTCTTTTTGCAGATGTTCAAGCAAAACTTCCTGGGATTCAACCCGGTGAGTCTTTATCAAATTGCGTACTAATTTTAGACGGGCAAGTCTTTCTTTCATTTGGTTTACCGCACAACTACAGACGCTTATGTGAATGTACAACAAACCGGCCGCTTGCACAAGGCCGGACGCAGGGCGCCGCTAACAAAAAAGTATGTCCCGGCCCGCGAATTTGCCGATACTGGACTGAATAGTATCTTTCGGGAATTTTTCCCAAAAACCAGCCGGGTTTTGGGAAAAATTCCCGGAAAAGCGGTCTAAAACCCGCTTTCATATAAAATTGGGGCAGTTTTCCCAAAAACCGGAGTTTTGGGAAAGCATCGAGGGAGTGTGTTAATGACGCCGGTTTCACAAGACCGCCAAACGGTAATTGCCAGCGGACCGAATGAAGGAAATATATCCGTTGGTTTTACCGGGAAGGACATGGAAGCCTGGGCGGATTTTTCCCCCCCGGCGCACAAGGGTCCCCCCATTACCCCCCACTTTGTCAACATGGTCCTGGAGAAGCTGAACATTGTCCACGGGCTGCGCTGGGACGCGATTCGGGAAGCCCTGCGGAAATGCAACAACAGCCTCCGGCCTGTCAATGACGTGCTTATCGCCAAGGGCGAAGAGCCCGTCAACGAGGTAACCGCTGTTTTTTTGCTCAACCCAAAGGTTTACAGCCACCCAAAAATTCCAAAGGGCAACGGCCGCGTGGATTACCGTACCTATACCCCTTTTGTCATTGTCAAAAAAGATCAGGTTTTGGCCAGGCTGCAGCCCCGCAAAGAAGGGAAACCCGGCATGAACGTCCACGGCGAAAGTCTACCTTTTCAAACCATCCAGCCCATGGGAGTCCGGGGCGGGGAGAACACCCGGACGGAAGGAAACCTGATTCTGGCGACGATAAGCGGCCAGATGATAGAAAAAGGCGGCGTTCTGGATGTCAAGGATACTCTTACCATCAAGGGACCCGTGGGCTATACCACGGGGAACATCATCTTTCCCGGCGACGTGTTTATCACGGGGCCGGTATCGGACGGTTTTAAGATATACTCCGGGGGTTCGATAACAATCAAACAGACTTTTGACGTTACCGACGCGATTGCCAAAGGGGATCTGAAGGTAAGCGGGGGCATTATCGGCAGGGGGCGGGGAACCCTGAGAGTCGGCGGCGCCCTTAACGCCAAGTTTATCGAAAACTGCCATGCGGCAATCCGCAAAATCTGCGTCGTCGATACGGCAATTGTCAATTCCCGCGTCTGGACCCTCGAACATCTCGAAATGGGAGACCGGGGGCTTATTCTGGGGGCGGAGATATACGCGCTCAACGGCGTCAAGGCCGGGCACATAGGCAAAAAGGAAGGCAAGCCCGCCGCCATCCACTGCGGGGTGGACTTTACCATCGAACAGGAAAAAGAAAAATACAACAGTCTTGTTAAATGCCTGGGCATTAAAATCGGACAGCTTAAGGAGCTTAGCGACGCGGAAGAAAACGAGGAAAAACGCGGCAAGATGCTGGAAAAGCTTAAACAGATGCTGGACGAACAGCGCCAGGCAACGGAAAAGCTGAGCGATCTGCTGGCAAAAACCGTGCGTAACGAAAGCGCCATTGTGGAGGTGAGCGGCGAGATGCAGCCCGGCACCTTCATCGAAATATGCCATATCAGCCTTCTGGTTTCCGAAATCCTGCACCGTGTCCGTGTCAAACTGGACCAGGGCATAATAATCACCGAACCACTCCACTGACCCGCGGTCCGGGCCTTGGACGGATAGCGAATATGAAGTATCATACTGGGTATGTATAGCGTCGGTATGGCCTACCTCCTCTGGGTCCTTTCGGGCTTTGGGGTTCTGGGTTTTCACCGTTTCTACCTGGGCAAGATTGCCACCGGACTGCTGTGGATGTTCAGCGGCGGCCTGGGTATGATAGGGGCTATCTACGACCTTTTTACCCTTCCCGGCCAGGTGCGGGAAGCCAACATACGCCTGGCCCTGGACAACGCGCCCGCCTGGATCGGCCGCGGGGCGGCCCGGCGGCAGGAACAGACCGGTGAAAACTGGCGTTACGCGGACGATATACAGGCCCGGGTTGTCCGGGGCAAGGAAAACCTGGAACACTGCATCCTGAAACTGGCAAAAGAGAACAAAGGTATCCTTACCGTAAGTGATGTGGCCCTGGGGGCGGAAATAAGCCTGGAAGACGCAAAAAAGGCACTGGAAACCCTGGTAAAACAGGGATTCGCCGAACTGCGGGTCCGTAAGTCGGGTACCTTGGTTTACACACTGCCGGAATTCATGGACAAAGACGAGAACCTGGAAGATTTTTAATCGAGGGGCTTTCCCAAAACGAATGTTGGTTTTTGGGAAAAGTTTTTTACACACAAGGAGCGAATCATGCCGGAACCAGCGAAACGGGACCCCAAGGCCCCCAAATTTTTGGAAATAACAATCAAGGACAGCGACGGCAAAGTCTGGGCCACGTCCTACGCCCAAGCCAAGGAATTTTCCACCGGGTCCGTGGGGTACTACGCCTCGGACAAGGCAACCAACCCCGAATCGGGGGAACGCTATCAGTGCGGTCTTAGTTTTACGCTGATCGGTTCCAAGCCGGAAAAATAGCGGACGGCCGCGGAACCAGGAACACCCGCCAATTCACACGCCGGCCCCGGGTTGAACCGGGCGCCTGTTGCGCTTGTGGATTTTCGCGCCGCCGGTAACGCGAAATCCCGGTTGCCGGGGTTGCGTGGACATTTGGTCCGCACGGAGTGTGCGGGGCAAAAAATCGCCTGACCTGTGATTTTTGGGGTTTTACGCGCGAAGCGCGGCAAACTCCCGGAAAGTTTCGCGGCAATACGGGGAAAGAAAGGCCGGAAACCCGGCTCAAGGCGCCCAAAACAATGATACCCGAAAAAAGCCTGGTAGCTTACAAGAACCGCCCTGCCCTGGTAACGGGCCGGGACGGGGATAAACTGTTAATCCTTACCCCGGTTCCGGGGGACCGGTCCGCCGGAACCCTCGATCTCAAAGTCCGGGAAAAGGATGTAGAGTTCCTCCACCCCGGCCCCTGCGGTCCGCCGGATCTGGCAGCTCTGGCGGAAGATTCCCCCGGCCCGGAAACCGAAGCCCCGGTACGGGAGGCATGGGAACTTCTTGCGGCCGAGGAATCCGGCCCCGAAACAGGGGGCGGCCTTTCCTTCCGGGAACTGGCGGAGCTGATATGGGGGGATTACAGCCCCCGAGGCGCCTGGTCCCTGTTTCTGCTCCTGCGGGACGGGCTTTATTTTAAGGCCGCCGGGGACCGCATCTATCCCCGTTCCGCAGAAGAACTGGAGGCGGAGGAAAAAAGACGGGCCGGAAAGGAGCAGGAACTCCGGGAACGGACGGCTTTTTTGGAGCGGCTCAAAAACCGGAAGTTGGACATGGCCGTGGACGGCCGTTTCTTGCGGGATGTGGAGGCTCTGGCCTATGGGGCGGCGGCAAAAAGCCGGACCATGCGCGATGCAGGGCTGGAAGAAAGCCCCGTCCGCGCCCACCGCCTGCTTGTGGAGACGGGGTTCTGGGACCCCGCCGTGAATCCCCACCCGGCGCGTTTCGGCCTTTCCCTTCGTTCCGCCTCTCCCGTTCCCGCCCCGCCTCCCCCGGAAGATCGCCTGGACCTTAGCCGCCTGCGGGCCTTCGCCATCGACAGCCCCTGGTCCCAGGACCCTGACGACGCCATTTCCCTGGAAATGTCCTCTCCGGGCCTCCTTACCCTCTGGGTTCATGTGGCGGACCCTGCCTCCTCGATAGAACCCGGCAGCCCCGCGGAACAGGAGGCCCGGAACCGGGGGGCCACGTTTTACCTTCCCGAAGGCACTTACCGGATGCTGGCCGATGAATCGCTGCCCTTCTTTGCCCTGGGCCTTTCCGAACGCTCCGCGGCCCTCTCTTTCAAACTAACCCTTAATTCCGACGGCTCTATCCGCGATTCCGCCATAATCCCCTCATGGGTCCGCGTTACCCGCCTGAGCTACGAGGAGGCCGACACTCTGGCGGCCGGTCACGGGGCGGCCTCCGGGGCGGAACCAAACCCGGTTCCAGGCCCGCCGGGACCAATCCCGGAACCGGGGCCCGGAGATTCCGCCATCCTGGCGGCCCTGTTTGCCCTGGGGGAGCGGAACATGGCCCGGCGTTTTGCCGCGGGGGCGGTTTTTATCGAACTGCCGGAACTGCACATTACGCTGGAAGGGGGACAGGTCCGGCTTGAACCCCTCGTCCACTGGAAATCCGCCGGCATGGTCCGGGAGTGTATGCTCCTGGCCGGCGAGGGAGCCGCCCGCTGGGTCCGGGAACTGGGGGGGGAACCGCTGCCCTTTCCCTATGTGGGCCAGGAAACGGGGGATCTCCCCGCCCATCCCCTGCCGGGTTACGCGGGGGCCTGGCAGCTTCGTAAATCCATGCGGCCCAGAAACCTTTCCCTTAAACCCAGCCTCCACCAGGGGCTGGGTCTGGATGTCTATACCCAGGTAACCAGCCCCCTGCGCCGCTACCCGGATCTGCTGGCCCATCAACAGATACGGGCCGTACTCCGGGGCGTCAAGCCGCTGGGGAAAGAGGAACTCCTGCTCAGACTGGGCGCCGGAGAAGCCGCCATGACCCAGAGTATCCAGGCGGAACGGGCTTCCCGGCTCCATTGGACACTGGTGTACCTCCAGGACAAAATCGGTTCCCAATGGGAGGGAGTGGTTTTGGAAAAAAGGGGCGCCAAGACCCAGGTGCTTATCCCCGCCCTGGGCCTGGACACCCAGGTAAACCTGAAAAAAGAAGCGGCCCCCAATGAAACCCTGATCCTCAGGCTGATAAGCCCGCGAATTCCCGAAGGAGAGGCGGTTTTCGCCGCAGAATAGGAAAAAGCCGCTGTCCCCCCGGCAAACGGCGGCTTTAGTTAAAATACCGTTCCCGTATGGTATTGCCTTGACTTATCACATGTTCTCGATAAATGATTAAAGGACAATGAGTGATTATCTGGATCCCAATAATGAGGAGCTGCTGAAGGATTTTTTTAGTGAAGCCCAAATGCAGGTTGATACTCTGGAGCAGAACATTCTGGTTCTGGAAAACGAGGGGGGCAACAAAGACTCAGTCGATGAAATTTTTCGGGCCGCTCATACGCTAAAAGGCGGCTCCGCCACAGTGGAAATGATGGAACTTTCCCATTTTACCCACCTGGTGGAAGACGCGCTGGACGCAATCCGTTCGGATAAACTGGCGGTGAACGGAGACGTGGTAGATGTCCTCCTTTCCGCGATAGATGTGATAAAGGCCATGCTGGGCAAGCGCATGGAGGGTACGGTTTACCAGGAAGACACCTCGGAAATTGAGGTAAAACTTTCCGCCTTGCTGCCTGAAGGGGCCAAAACCAAGAGGACTTCCGCAGCCAAAACGCCTGCGGCCCAGGCGCCCGCACCCAAACCCGCCGCCCCGGCGGCGGGAAACTTGACCGATACCGAACTGCGGGAACTGCGGCAGTCTGTGGACGGCGGCGTTCCAATCTACCGGATTTCAGTCAAATTTGACGAAAACAGCCTGATGAACACGGTGGGGGGTATCCAGGTCTACGCGGCCCTCAAAGGGGAGGGAACGGTCCTCCGTACCTCCCCGGACTTTGAAGCCCTTTACGAGGACAATTTTTTCCCCGTTGTTGATTATTACTACGCCAGCTCAAAAACGGCGGACGAGATCCGCAAGCGCGTAATTATCCCCGATGTATCCCTGGACGCCACGGTTACCGATATCAGCAAAGCTTCCGGCGGCCCGGCCGGAAATCAGACAGCCGCCGAACCGTCCCCACAGGCGGCCGCCCCCGGCCCCGGGGCGCCAAAACCGGCCGTTCCTCAAACCGCCCCGCCTTCCCAAACACAGGCCGAACCCGCCGCCAAGCTGACCGCGGCGGCAGGTTCCGCGGAAGAAGCCAAAAAGGCCGGGAAAGAGGCCGGTTCCATCCTGCGGGTGGACTCCAAGCGCATCGACGACCTCCTCAACCTGGTGTCCGAGACGGTCATCACCAAAGCAACCTTCAACCAGATCAGCAACCAGTTCAACGACATGCTTGTCGATCTGCACGATCTGGAAAACAAATACCGGGAAAAAATCAAAAGCCTTTTTGACAAACTTCCCGATTACCTTGACAGCATACAGGAAGGACGCTCCGTCAAAGATATCCGCAAGGAAATCGGCGAAGAATACGGGGATATGTTCACCCTTTTTGACGGCTTCGAGACATCGGTCAAAATCAACATGGGAAAATTCCGTTCCACCTCCCAAAACCTGGGACGAATCACCGGGGAACTGCAGGAAGGGGTCATGCGGATTCGCATGGTGCCCATCAGCCAGATTTTCAGCCGTTTCCCCCGCCTGGTACGGGACCTTTCCAAGTCCCTGAACAAGAAGATCAATCTGGTTATCGAAGGGGAAGAAACGGAACTGGATAAATCGGTTATCGAAGACCTGCTGGACCCCATCATGCATTCGGTACGGAATTCCATTGACCACGGGATAGAATCCCAGGAGGCGCGGAAGGCCGCCGGCAAACCCGAAGAGGGAATGGTTCTCCTCAAGGCCGCCAACGAAGGCAACATGATCGTCATTGAAATTTCCGACGACGGCAAAGGCATAGACGTGGAAGCGGTAAAGGCCAAGGCCGTTGAGCGCGGACTCATCAATCCCAACAAGATTCTTACCGATGTGGAAGCCTTCAACCTGATTTTTGAGCCGGGCTTTTCCACCGCCAAGCAGATTACCAGCATCTCCGGCCGGGGGGTGGGCCTTGACGTAGTGCGCCGGCAAATCGACAAACTCAACGGAACCGTAACGGTCAGTTCCGAACGCGGCAAAGGCACCAAGTTTACCATCAAACTGCCCCTTACGCTGGCGATTATTCAGGGCCTTTTGGTCCGGGTGGGCATGGAAATATACTCCATCCCCATTACCAGTGTTATCGAAAGCCTGCGGATCAAACCCCAGGACATCAAAATGATCGACAACTACGAGGTCTTCAATATCCGTAACGATGTTATCTCCCTGCTCAGACTGAACCGGCTTTTTGGAATCAAAACTGAGGAACAGCAGGAATACAACTTTATCGTTATCGTCGGTTCGGCGGAAAAGAAAATGGGCTTTATGGTGGACAGCCTTATCGGCGAAGAAGATGTGGTCATTAAGCCTCTTCGGGATCAGTTTACCAACTCTCCGGGTATCGCCGGGGCTTCGATACTGGGCGACGGATCGGTTTCGCTGATCATTGACGTGGGCCAGCTTTTGGATTTGGGACTCCGCCGGGAAATGGAAAACCGGCGCATCCGCGAATCTTCTGTGCGGTAATGGAGTAACACAATGACAATGATCAAGGACCTGGCCCAGGTAAATCTCGAACTTCAGGAACAAATGGAACGGGTCAGCGCCGATGATTACAAGATGATCACCTTTTCCCTGGGGGGAAAGGATTACGGCGTTGACATAATGAACGTTAAAGAAATTGCCAAAGCCGATAAATTTACCTATGTTCCCAACGCGGCTTCTTTTGTGCGGGGCGTGTATAACCTGCGGGGCGATATTATCCCCATTATCGATCTCCGGTCTTTCTTTCATGTGCCCCAGGACCGGAAGGCGGACGGTCAGGAAAACATGCTGATCCTTCGCATTGATGACCAGGTTTACGGGACCATCGTGGACAAGATAGATAAGGTAGTGGCAATTAATTCCGAACACATCCAGCCCCCCCACCCAATCTTTGGGGACATCAATATTAAGTTTATCAGCGGGGTAGTGGAAAAGCAGGGGGCCCTGTACATCATCCTGGACGTGGTTCGTATTTTTTCCCAGAGTAAGGAAGAAGAAAAACCCCATCCCGCGATAGCGGAAACCGGCGGGGCCGCGTACAAAGCGCCGGAACAACAGGCCCCGGTCCCGCAGCCGCCGGCGGTTTCGGAGGCCATCCTTGGTTTTATCCAGGAAAACTTGGGGGCTTTGAAGCGTTTTTATACTTCCCTTGTCAACGAAAACTGGGTAAACAAGCGTTTTACCGAATGGGCTTCCACCCACACGGATGTGGACATTCAGATCAAAAACGTGGCGGATGCGGAAAATTTTCTCGCGTCTTTCAATTCCCCCTGTACCGGGATTTTTTGGGACGACGATTACGCGGGCGCGGTCAAGAATATCCTGCCGGATCTTCCCTCCAACAATATTCAGGCGTGGAACCTTGGCTGCGGCAAAGGCTATGAAACGTATTCATTTGCCTGTACACTTAAACAACGGTATCCTGACGGGCATATCAAGATATGGGCAAACGATAACGACATCATGGCCATATCCCAGGCGCCTAATCAAGTTTTTGATCTGGAGGATGTGCCGGAGTACTGCCGGCCTTTCATGGTAAGCGGAAAAAATGGTTATAGTTTTAACCGTACAATCAAGGATTCGGTGGTTTTTGAATATCACGATATTCTGAACGACAATCCTCTGCCGGCTCTGGATTTTATCCTTGCCCGGGATATTCTTTCTTTTCTTTCAGTACGGGATCAGGAGAAAATAATTGATATCTTTGCCGAAAGGTTAAAAACCCGGGGTATGGTTATCTTGGGACGGAATGAACAGCTTCAAGGCGGTGAATGGCTTTCGGCGGGTACGGATCCGGTTTCCGCTTATTTACGTAATTCATAGGCGTACTGGAAAGGAGTTTTTATGAGAGTTGAATACATTAATCCCTTTGTTGAAGCGGCTTTTAATGTGCTTAAAGAAGTTCTCAACACCGAGGTTAAACGGGGAGACCTGTTTCTCAAGTCTACAAATATGGCTATTCAGGGCGTGGCGGCTTTGGTTGGCCTTGCCGGGGATGTGGAAGGCCGTGTTCTTTTCGACATGACCAAAGAATCGGCCCTTTATGTGGTAAGCGCCATGAATGGGGAAGAATTCAAAACGATGGACGACATGGCAAAGGCCACCATTCAGGAACTTGCCAACATGATCACCGCCCAGGCGGTTACGAAACTTCATGAGCTGGGATTCAAGTTTGATTTAACGCCTCCCGCCCTTTTTACCGGCGACAACATGGAAGTCTCCAGCAACCTGGGCAAAGATGTGGAAGCCCTGATAGTTCCCATGCAGCTTGGCCCCGGGGGCAAGAACGGAAAAGTTGAAATCAACGTGGTTATCCGGGAGCGGACCTAGCAGTTTGTTGCGATTGTCCTTTGGCGGTTTGCAGGGCAAAAGCCGACTGTTTGGGATATTGGTTACCGGGCCGTTAAAGCGGTCCGGTAACACGTAAACCTATTGTGGAAAACGGGTCTAACCTGTAATATGTGATGGAACACCGCAATGCGGTGTGCGTAGTTGGGGCGGTTAGCTCAGTTGGTTAGAGCACCAGTATGACACGCTGGGGGTCACAAGTTCGACTCTTGTATCGCCCATGTCCCTTTGGAGGCCAAGAGCCTGTTGCGCTGTTACCGGGCATCCGTGGGACGCCAAAGGCGGCCCTTTGGCAAGTTTACAGGTAAAAAAGCCGGTTGTTTGGGGTCGCGCGCGCGAAGCGCGGTAAACTGTCAGCGCAAGTTTCGCAATAATCCTCGTAATTCCGGATTGGCCCCGGCGGGCTCTGTTGATTCGTCTTTTTGTTCCTCGTTTCGAAGGATAAGCTCATCCCCTGTTGAGATACGGTCAAAAAATCCGGCGCGGCTCAGAGTACCGGCGGCTATTTCCTCGTCAACCGCATCCACCGTAAAACTTCCTACAACATCACCGGCAAGGTAGCTTAGACCGGTACCGTCATTTGAAATCTCGATACGATTTTTGGGTACTACGTCAAAATTCATCCCCGGCGTTATGCCGTCGGAACGGCCTTTATCAATCAGCCCCTGGGCCTGACGGCGTTCCACCAGCTCTCCCCGCAGGGGCAGTGAGGCGTCGAGACGTTCCACCAGGCCGCGGGCGGCGTTCCGCAGACGATCTTCCCCGGTACGGAACACGGAATAATCACGGACCGCGGACCCGGTACGGGCGGCAAAGAGTTCCCCCCGCAGCGAAAGATCCCGCTCCCCCTCGGAAACCGACACGAGGAGGAAATAATCCACCCCCGCCTCCCGGGCGGTTCTAAACGCCTGGGAAAACGAGGGCTGGACAATCTCCAGGTCCACCGGCGCGATGTTCCGGTCGTGAATCAATATCTCCCGCACCAGGGACGAGACGGCCAGGGCCGCGTCAACATGGAAATAGCTTGACTGGGAAGCGATGGAAAATACGGCCAGTTTCCAGTGGGCTTTGTTAATCTCCGTGGGGTCCACCTGCCAGCGGCGGAACAGGGCGTCCGAAAGCAGGGAACTATAAGTTTCCACCGCGTCGTTCAGGTTCCGGTCGGCCTGACCCTGATCCTGAACAACCCGCAGTTCTTCCAAATACCGGGCCGGGTAGCCCTGGAGCCGCAGCAGTTCCGCGTAGTCCCGCCGTTCAATGGCATAGGGGTTAAGGCGCAGACCGCGGCGGTACTCGTAGATCGCCTCGTCCGCCAGATTCCGGCCGCGGTAATCACGGCCCCGCTCAAAGTGCAGCGAAGCCCAGCGGACCCGCTGGGGATCCTCCAGCGAGGTCGAAGACACCAGCATATCTTCCAGCGTGAAGAGGATAAATTCATCCGCGGGATCGACGCTGTGGGCTTCCGTAAGCACCCGGATAGCGTCCGCTACCCGGCCCAGACGCCGGAGGGCCAGGGCCTTGAGGTACCAGGCGGCGCCGTCTTCCCGGCTCCGGGCGATAAGGGTATCCGCCAGACGCAGGGCCTCCTCATAGTGGCCCGAACGGTACCGGAGACTGCCCAGCAGAGACAGGGCCGGCGCGTAGCCGGGTTTTAAATACGCGGCCTGTTCCGCGGAACGGATGGCCTGGGAAAGCCGCCCCCCCTGGGCGTCCAAATAGGCGGCGTAGTAATGAACCCGGTAATCTTCCGGGTAGCGGGACAGGGCCTGGGCGATATAGGAACGGGCGGTCTCGTCTTCCCCCAGGGAACCCAAAACCAGGGCCAGCGAAACAAGGAGCCGCCGGTCGTCGGGGTAACGGCGCGCGGCATCCCGAAAACGCTCTACCACACGGGCGCTCTGACCCCGGGCCAGATCGAGTTCACCGGCTACAAACAGGGCCTCCCGGTTGTAGGGTTCACGGGCAAGGACCTCGTCAACCACGGATTGGGCCGCGTCCAGCCTGCCCAGGGCCACCAGAGTCGATGCCTCCAGGTTGGCCACCGCCATATCGCCCCGGGCCAGGGCCCTGGCGCTTCGGACCCAGGACAATGCCTGGTCGAATTCCCCCAGTTCGTAATAACACTCCGCCAGCGCGGCGTTGGCCCCGGCGTGGGCGGCGTTAAGTTTAAGACACTCCATGAAGGCTTCCGAAGCACCGTACCAGTCCTCTTCCAGCATGAGGGAGCGGCCCTGCGCGTACCAGGATTCCGTGTCCGGGCGGTTCTGCGCCGGGGAATCCGGGGCCCGTAAAGCGGCGAGGACAACAATCAAAACCAGGGCGCGTCCACGCATTACTGATCTTCCTCGTGGTGGAGAACTATCTTAACCGTGTTGATCTTATGGCCGTCCATACTCTGAACGATAAAATCGTGGCCCCGGTACACCACTTTTTCGTAACGGACCGGTATCTTGCCGAAAAGATCGAACACGAAGCCCCCCAGCGTGTCAAAAGATTCGACGGGCAGTTCAACGCCAATCTCCCCGGCCAGATCTTCCAGGTTCAGCCGGGCGTCGCAGAGCCAACTGTCCTTTCCCAGTTTAAGGATATCCTCGGTCTCGTGGTCGAATTCGTCCTGAATGTCCCCCACGATCTCCTCGATAATGTCCTCCATGCAGACGATGCCCGACACTCCGCCGTATTCGTCCACCACTACGGCGATGTGGACCCGGCGCCGGCGCAGCTCCCGCAGAAGGCCGTCGATGCGCTTGCTCACCGGCACAAAAAAAGGTTTTCGCAGTAATTTTACTACGTCAAAATTCTCGTTTTTCACCAGGGAACGGAGCACGTCCTTCACGTAGAGAATTCCGATGACGTTGTCGCTGGTATCCCGGTAAACGGGGAAGCGGGAATGTTCGCTTTCCGCGATCCGCTCAAGAAGCTCATCCCGGGAAGCCTCCGCCGAAAGAAAAACCGTGTCGGTCCGGGGGACCATAACCTCTTTGACGGTGGTATCCGAAAGATCCGCAATTCCCCGGACCATTTCCCGTTGATCCGAGTTGAGGGCCGCGAGAAGCCTCCGGTTCAGGGGGGGGGATTCTTTTTCTTTCCCGGGATTCGGGGCGGCGGCGGAAGAAGCCCCCCCGGACTTTTTGAAGAACCTCGTTAAGCCGTCCTGAAAAAAACCCCGGATTCCCTTGCCGGAACCGCCGGTACTCATGGTATGATTCGCTCCTCCGCAAGCGCGGCCAATATTTTTTCCTGCAGCAGCAGCATAGGTTCTGATTCTTTGTTGCTTGTGTGATCCATACCGGTTAAATGCAGAATACCATGTACTAAAAGGCGGCGTAACTCCTCGTCAACGGCGATTCCGAAATACGCCGCGTTTTTCGCCAGGGTGTCAAGGGAAATGACAATATCCCCCGCGACAAAACGTCCGCGCCGATTCCCGCCCCCTTGCGAAAAGGAGAGGACATCCGTCGCCTCGTTCCGGTTCCGGTAGCGGGCATTCAGGCCGCTGATAAACCGGTCGCCGCAGTAGAGAACCGAAAGTTCCCAGCCGTCCCGGTCCAGGGTTTCCAGAACCCGGCGGGCAAAGCGGGCCGACGCCCCGGACCAGGGAGGTAAGGGTACCTCCTCGGCGTTTACCTCGACCCGGTTCACCCTGCCCCCCCGGAAAACGCCTGCGCCGGATCCGGGCCCCCTGCGGGGGTACGCTCCGCGGCTCCCCCGGCCGGGAGCCGATCTGCGGGGACCGCTTCGGCCGGGGCGGTTTTGGGGTACTCAATCCGGGAGTGATAGTAGCCCGCCAGGACCTGAACAAAGGCTTTTTTGATGGTTTCCAGATCGCGAAAGGTCAGTTCCGATTCCGCCAGTTGGCCGTGCTCAACCTTGGCGGCGATAAGCTCCTGGATGAATTTTTCTATTTTGGGGGCGGTGGGCTTTTGCAGGGTCCGCACGGCGGCTTCGGTTACGTCGGCCAGCATGACCACCGCGGATTCCCGGGACCGGGGGGGGGTCCCCGGGTAACAAAAGTCCGCGATATCCACGTCCCCCTTTCCCTCGGCGCTTTCCTGCTGCTGGGCTTTGTTGTAAAACCAGGTGATAAGCGAATTCCCGTGGTGTTCGGCGATCACGTCGATAACCGCCCGGGGAAGCCCCAGGGCCTGGGCCCGCTCCACCCCCAGTTTTACGTGGCTGCGGATCACCGTTGCCGAAAGCCGGGGGGCCATGTCGTCGTGCCGGTTATAGTCGGTCTGGTTTTCCACGAAGTAGCTGGGGTTGTCCATCTTGCCGATATCGTGGTAGTAGGCCCCCACCCTGGCCAGGAGGGGGCTGGCCCCGATGTCGTGGCAGGCCGCCTCCGCCAGATTGGCCACCATGATGGAATGGCTGTAGGTTCCCGGCGCCGCGGTAAACAGGGCCTTGAGGGTGGGGCTGTTGAGATCCGATAATTCGATAAGTCTGAAAGCGGTTACCGCGTTAAGGGCGTGTTCCAGGGGCGGCAGGACCCCCACCACCAGCATGCCCGACGCCAGGCCGTTAAAGGCCGCCCAGAACAGCGCGGGCGGGTAGGCGCCGAGTCCCGCGTGGCGGCTTAGCAGGAGGGCGAACATAACCAGCGTGTTGGCGCCGGCGATCAGAAGCGCCGCCTTAACCAGATCCATCCGCTTTTCCGCCTCCCGCAGCGAATAGGTCGCCACCACCCCGGAGATCACCGCGAAGATAAGGGAGTAGCTGTCAAAGGGGCCGCCGATATAGGCGGCCAGGGGGAGGAACACGGCGAAGATCAACGCGATCCGGTACGAAATAAGCAGGGCCGGAAGCATGACAAAAAGGGCGCTGGGGAGGATCACCGAAACCGGCAGGAACTCCCCGTCCGAGACCAGGTTCTTCAAAAACACCGCCGCGACAAGGTACAGGGACGCGAGAACGCACAGCAGGTATATCTCCGCGTCGCTCATGTCTTTTTCGAGCAGTATCCTGCCGCCGCACAGGAAGACCAATATCCCGTACAGGAGCAGGAAGAGAATCACCATGCCCAGGACGTTGCGCGGATCCCCGGCGTGGCGGTTCAGATTCAGGGCCCGCAGTTCCCGCATGTTTTCTTCGGTAATGACAAAGCCCTTCCGTATGACTTTTTTGCCCTTTTCAATGTACTTTATGATGGGCTCCACGCGCTGCCGGGCCTCTTCCACGCGCTGCCGCGTGTCTTCCTCGGAAAAAAAGACGTTTTCCCTGATAAACGGGACAAGCATATCCGGGGCAATCCGGGAAAAGGCGGACTGGTTCAGGGACGATTCGACATTCTCCCGGATAGCCTGGGCCGCCGAATCCACCGTAGTAATACCGCTGTAGGGGAGCCGGTCCCATTCGCTGCGGTTTCCGGAATCGTAGACCAGTTCCAGCGTGTCCGGGTTGTAGGCTTCAAGGCCGTGAGCAGGCAGGGCGAATACGCCGGCCCCCATGATCCGGCGCAGGACCGTCCGGCCGTTTTCGCTGTAGCGGTCCCGCGCCGGATCGGTAAAATAGGCGTCCAGCACCTGGTCGGCAAACATCGCGGGGTATTCCGCCATGATCTTTAGCCTGAAAATCTCCCTGGAACTTTTCGCCAGGAACAAATCGCCGGCAAAAGCCGTAAAGCGGTCCCAGGACGCGATAATTTCGCCTTCCACCTGGGGGGCCATGCGAAACACCGCGCTTACCAGCCGTTCCTGGGCCTCCATGCGGCGGCGGGTAGCCTCCTCGTCCACGTAAGAAGCCTCTTCGTCGGCCTGGATATCCCGGTCCGCCACCCGGCCTACCTCGATATCGCGGATAACCCCGGATTTCGCCTGCTCGCGGTTCATACCGCCCGCCATGACAAGGACCGTAAGGAGAAAAACGAGAGAAGTTACCAGCATGGGAACCGGTTTCAAAACGGAAATATTAAAGGTCCGCCGGATAAACTGGGGAAACCAGAAACCGGCCTTTTTTTCAGGAGTTTTTTTCACGGTGTCGCGCCCCTCCGGATGCGGAATCAGGCGCGGCATTTTCGTAAGCGGCAATGATTTTTTTGATTAACGGGTTGCGTACCACATCCTGGGTATGGAGAAAGCTGAAATGGATGCCCTCAACGCCGGAAAGAACAGAAACCGCGTGAAGTAATCCCGAATCCCCGCGCCGGGGAAGGTCGATTTGGGTAATGTCGCCGGTAATTACCGCCCGGGCGCCCTGTCCAATCCGCGTAAGAAACATCTTCATCTGTTCCCTGGTGGTATTTTGGGCCTCGTCCAGGACCACCACGCAGTCGTTCAAGCTGCGGCCCCGCATGTAGGCCAGCGGCGCGATTTCGATGGCCCGGGTCTCTTCCAGGCGGCGGATAACTTCGTAAGGCACCAGAGATTCCATCGCGTCGTACAAGGGCCGCAGATAGGGGTTTATTTTTTGGGTCAGGTCCCCCGGCAAAAAACCCAGGCTTTCCCCCGCCTCCACTACCGGGCGGGTAAGCACTATTTTCCGCAGGGTTTTAGATAGAACAAGCCGCAGAGCCTCCGCGATTGCCAGGAAGGTTTTACCGGTCCCCGCGGGACCGATGCCGAAACTTATATCGCAGGAACGCATCCCCCCGATATAGGCCCCCTGGTTGGCGCTCCGGGGGAATATCCGGTTAAAACCGTGGGGAATCCGTATTATCCGGTCATTAAAGGGGGAATCGTGAAACATCGAAGTCCCCGTTTCAGGCGGTTCCCCGGGGGCGCCCACCAGGGCCCGGACATACTCAGGCGAGGGGTTGTCCCCCTCCCGTACCGCGGAAATCAGACGGTCCATCGTGGTTTTGAAGCGCCGAAGCGACACTTCGTCCGCCCCCTCCAGTCTGATCTCGTTCCCCCGGGCCGCGATACGTCCCCCCAGAGATCCTTCGATTACCCGGAGATTCCCATCGTTCGCGCCGCAGACCCCGGACAGCAGATCCTTGCTGTCCAGCACGATAGTTAAGCTGTCCTCCAATAAAAACCTCTGCTATGAGTCTATAGCCGCCGGAATAAACCTGTCAACGGCTTATTTGAAGACCCACTGGTCCTTGTCCACGGTGAATTCGGACTTGATCTCGCTGATGGGGATCCACTGAACCATAAACGAAACCTGGGTGTTGAACTGGTACCTGGCCGGATCGGCGGTGATGTCCAGATAGGGGGCCAGCGTAATCCCCAGCGTCGCGTTCCAGTCCCCCATGTAGTGTACGGCTTTAAGATTGAAGGATTTAAGTTTGAAGCCGGATTCGGTACGGAGCGCCGGGTTATCAAAACGGAACGAGTTGAGCAGATCCACAAGGACATTGCTTTCCCCCGTGGTGGCTACAGGAAGTTTCAGGCCCGGTATGTTCCGCAAATACCGGTACACCACGGAGTTGTCCGAAGTAACCGAAAACGTAAGATCCAGCACTTCCTTAAAGCTGAACGTGAATCCCATATTCATATCAAAGCGGGAATAGGTATAACGCTGCAGATCGACGAGGAGGGAAGTGTTGACATTAAAAGACAGGGATATCCGTTTGTTCGGGAACGAAAGGGCGGGTACGGATTTGGTAAAACCCAGGCGCAGATCCTGGGGGTGGAGCCGGGCGTCCCCCCGCTGGACCCAGCCGTTTCCCGCTGCTTTGGCGGGATTGTATACAAACTCGTAGGGAACGCTGTTGATCGCCGTAAAGCCCGCGGAAAAACCCCAAAGGAACAACTGGGTAGCCAACGATCTGTACTGTTTTTTGTCCATATCGTAGACCATGTAGTGCCGCAGATACCCCGGATCGCCAAACCTGAAAGTACCGGTAAAGGACAGGGGCTCCAGTTTCCGCAGTTCCTCCTCCCAGGGTTCCAGGACCCGCATCGTAGTGTTAAATTCGGCAATCCATACCCGGGTAGTAAGATTCCCCGCCAGGCTGGAGTCCAGAGGGGGCAGCACCATCGTAAACGCAAGGTCCTGAACCTTGTCCATTACGTTGGCGTTAAAAATCGTGTTTAGCTGATGGGAATTAAGATGCTTTTTGTCCCAGGTTCCGTATTCGATGTTCCAGCGGGGTTTGGCATCCCACATAGCCCGGGGCGCGGCCAAAGCGCCGGGCATCGAGGAAGGATCGAAGACGGACTTTGCGATTAATCCCTCAAGGGAATAGGAAAGCTTTGAATCCTTGAATACCTCATTCCGGTACAGGGGTTTTACCGTGCTTTCATGCTGATACTCGGTAGTAAAAAACGTGGCGTTGTAGGTCCGTTCTAGGGCGCTTTTTATGCGTCCGGCCGTGTCGGCGGCGGTAATTCCGGTAAATTCCTCCGCCTCCTCGTTGGCGTAGAGAAAGTTTTGGTAGGCTCCGGAACCCTTGAGCCTGAAAAAGCTGGTATAGGCCCCCTGGGAATGGTTCAGGGCAAAGGTAGTGTACGCGTCTCCCCTGATCGTGGAGAGGACCGAGGAAATATCCCCCCAGTTTATGTCCTCCGCCTCCGCCCAGTGGTAGCGGCTGGGAGCGAAGGCAGTCGCGGGAACTATGCCCGTCCGGTACTGGAGTTCCGAAACCATCGCCGGGTTGATCCGGTAATCGATACTAAACTGGGGTCCGCCGTCCCCGCTCAGATTGAAACGCTGTTCCAGGGCGGGGGGCGCCAGAGTCGAGGGATCCGCGGCCTGCCGGACCCCCGGCGTTTCCTGCTCCTCCCAGGGCGGCCGGAGGGTCCCGATTCCGTTAAGCGGGTCCGTTTCCGTCCACTCGTCCCGCCGGGCGGGACTAACCGGATTCCCCAGCGTGAGGGGGGTTCCCCCTATGCCAAAGCTCAGCGAATAAAGGGTGAATTTGTCGGGAAAGTAGAAACGCCGGCCGGGGGAATAGGTATTCCCGGCAAACCAGTACTTTTCCGAATCCCGGTAATTGAAGGCCAAGGCGCTGTAGATATTGGAAACCGAAATCGTCGTTATATAGGGAGACAGGAATTTGGGGGCGTTAAAAACGGGCCTCCCGCTAAGGCGCCACTCGTAGCCGGCAAGCGACTTGTCGGCGCCCGCGTCGTTCAGGGCGGCCCCTTCCTGGATGACGCGGAACCAGTCCATAAATTCCGAGCGGTTAAGAAAGTCCCGGTCCACGTAGGGGTCCGAGTAGTAGGGTATCTCCCAGGACAGTTCCCCCGCCTTGCCGGAAATGGAACCGGTGGTCCTGAACCGGTAGCGCAGGGGGATATTCCAGGAAAACAGTTGGGAACTGTTCCAGTGGCTTATCCCGTCCAGATCCGGGTAGGGGGTGAACGAGGCGCCGCTGACCAGCGAACTAAAACTGTTCAGGCTGGCGGGCTTAATGTCCCTGGTACGCCCCAGGCCTGCGGAAAGCTCAAAATTTTTAAGGATGCCGACGGCGGGACTTTTCATCTCCAGCCCCATGTAGAGTCCCAGGTTGCTGTAGCCGTCAAGAAGGGCCTTCAGGCTTGTTTCCCCCTTATTCACCTCCTTCTTGCCGGTACTCCGCAGAAATATCCCGTGCCGTTCCTTTTCCATCCCCGTGCCGCTTCCCAGAATTTTGCTAAAAGAGCTTTCTTTGACATCCTCCGGCTTGGGCCTGCCCAGAATGTAGGTAGTGGTCTGGATAAAGTTACCCTCCCGGGAACGATAACCCAGAACCGGGTGAAAGATGATCTCGTCGGCGGGGTAATAAAAAACAGGAATGTAGAGCAGGGGAATCTCCCCCACTTTCAGGATCGCGTTGCGCAGGGCAAAATCCGAACCGGGCAGGAGCCACAGTTTTTTCGCGTTCAGGGACCAGTAGGAATTCTTGCCTGAGGCGTTGGTGATTACCGCGTCTTTGAGAATGGTTACCTTTTCCTCACTGCGGGAAATGACGGTTCCCTCAAACCGGTAGGTTGTTTCCTCCTCCGAAAGGGTCCGTTCGGAGACTCCCTCGGTCAGCGTGGTGGCCCAGGAATCCAGATTAACGGTTATCGAATCTCCCCGGAATGTCTCGACGGTATCCCCCTCCTTTTTCACGTAAGTTACCGCGCCCCGGGCGGTTACCAGATTGCGGGTACGGTTGAACAGAATCTCATGGGCGCTTATGCGGTGGGCCGTTTCGGCGTCTTTCAGGCTAATGACAACGTCTCCCCTAAGCCGGGCGTATTCCTCGTCCACCTCGTCCAGGGTAAAATATTCGGCAGTGCGGGCGGATTCGATGATGATGGAACGGCCCTTTTCGGCGCCCGCGGCGTTTTCCAGATTGTAATAAGCCCTTAAGCGGGCCGCCAGTTCCTCGCGGCTGCCCCCTTCGGGAAGCTCCAGGTCCCGGCACCAGCCGGCCAGTTCCTGAAGGGTGGACGTTTTAATATCCAGTTCGATGATTCGTTCCCGGGCAAGTCCGGTTTTCTCCCCAGCCGGTTCGTCCCCGTCCGGTCCTGCCTCCCCGGATTCGCCGGGCTCCGGGGTTTCGGCCCCGGCGGATTCAGAAAGTTCCCCCGTTTGCGCCCGCGAAACCACAGCCGGCAGCGCGAGCAAGAGCAGGAGAAGTAGTTTCCTCATTTTTTGGCAAGCATTCGGTTGATGTAAAAGCCGGTGTAGGACGCGGCGTGGCGGGCGATTTTTTCCGGGGTCCCCAGGGCGATAACTTTGCCGCCCTTGTCCCCGCCTTCGGGCCCCAGATCGATAATATGATCGGCCTGGAGCAGCACGTCCAGGTTATGCTCGATCATCACCACCGTGTTTCCCTGATCCACCAAACGCTGAATTACCTCCATAAGCTGTTTTACGTCCGCAAAGTGGAGCCCCGTGGTAGGCTCGTCCATGATGTAGAAAGTTTTTCCGGTAGAACGCCGGGAAAGTTCCAGCGCCAGTTTGACCCGCTGGGCCTCCCCGCCCGACAGGGTAAGCGCCGACTGGCCCAGTTTGACGTAACCCAGCCCCACGGAAAGCAGGGTCTCCATTTTATGGGCAATCCGGGGAATGGGGGCAAAAAATTCGGCGGCCTCCTCGATAGTCATATCCAGAACATCGGCGATATTCTTCCCTTTGTAGCGGATTTCCAGGGTTTCCCGGTTAAACCGTTTGCCGTGGCACACGTCGCAGGTAATGTACACGTCGGGCAGGAAATTCATCTCGATCCTGATGGTCCCGTCCCCCTCGCAGTTTTCGCACCTCCCCCCCCGGACGTTGAACGAAAACCGCCCCGGCTTATAGCCCCGCGTTTTCGCGTCCGGAAGCCCGGCAAAAAGATTGCGAATCTCCCCAAAGACCTCCACATAGGTGGCGGGATTGGACCGGGGGGTTCTGCCGATGGGACTCTGATCAATGTCGATCACCTTGTCCAGGTGTTCCACCCCCGTGATCCGTTCACAGGCCCCCTCCTGGTGAGTGGTTCCGTAGATCCGGTTACACAGGGCGGGGTACAGAACATCGCTTAACAGCGTGGATTTTCCGGAACCGGAAACCCCGGTGATGCAGGTAAAAACCCCCAGCGGAATCTCCACGTCGATGTTTTTCAGGTTGTGCTCGCTTACCCCCTCCACGCGGATACACTTGCCGTTCCCCCGCCGCCTTTGGGGGGGGATCTTCATCGTGATCTTCCCCGCCAGGTACTGGCCGGTAACGCTTTCCGGTACCCGCATTACCTCGCGGGGCGTTCCCCGGGCCACCACCACGCCGCCGTGGACCCCCGCGCCGGGCCCCAGATCCACCAAGTAGTCCGCGGTCCGCAGGGTCTGCTCGTCGTGTTCCACCACGATAAGCGTATTCCCCAGATCCCGCAGGTACAGCAGCGTGTCGATAAGCCGCTGGTTGTCCCGCTGGTGCAGACCAATAGAAGGTTCGTCCAGGATGTAAAGCACCCCCACCAGGCTGGAACCGATCTGGGTAGCCAGGCGAATCCGCTGGGCCTCCCCGCCGGAAAGGCTGGCGGATTTCCGCTCCAGGCTCAGGTAATCCAGGCCCACGTTTTTCATAAAACCCAGCCGGGCGTTAATTTCCTTGAGGATCTGGGCGGCGATTTCTTTTTCGGCCCTGGTCAGGGACAGATTCCGGAAAAAGGTCAGGGAATCGCTTACCGAAAGGCTTGAAAGCTGGTGGATATTCAGGGCCCCTTCCCCCCGCCCCACCGTTACCCCCAGGGATTCAGGCCGTAGCCTCCGGCCGCCGCAGGCCTCGCAGGGTTTTTGGCTCATGTACTTTTCAAGCCAGTCCTTGATTCCGGAAGACTGGGTTTCAAGGTAGCGCCGCTTTAGCTCCTCCAGAATCCCGGGGAACTCCGTCTTGTAGGAGGTGGAATTGGTTCCGTCCCGGTTTTCGTATTTGAAGCGTACCTGCTCGTCTGTGCCGTAGAAGATGGCGTTCATGATCTTTTTGGGCAGGCTCTTAAAGGGGGTGTCCAGACTGAACTTAAAATGTTTGGCCAGGCCCTCGAATTTACTGCGGTACCAGGGGGATTCAGGATTGTAGGGAACACAGCCCCCCTCGTTGAACGAAAGTTCCCGGTTTGGAATTACCAGGTCCGGATCGAATTCCAGTTTGGCCCCCAGGCCGGAACATTCCGGGCAGGCGCCGTAAGGGTTGTTAAACGAAAAAAGCCGGGGCTGGAGTTCCGGTATGGAAATGCCGCAGTCCGGGCAGGCGTTTTTTTGGGAAAAAAACTGTTCGGTCCAGCCGCCCTCCGCGGATTGCCGCGCCCCTTCCGCGTCCCTGTCCCCCTCTCCCGCCGGGGTCTGAACGGCCACCAGCAGCAGTCCGTCCGCGGCCTCAAGCGCCGCCTCCGCCGATTCGGAAAGGCGGCCGCGTATCCCCGGTCCCACCACCACGCGGTCCACCACAATATCCACGCTGTGCTTCTTCTGTTTATCAAGCTTGATATCCTCGTCCAGACTCACGGGAACCCCGTCGATCCGGGCGCGGGAATATCCCGCCTTCCGGGCGTCCTCGATAACCTTTTGGTGTTCCCCCTTCTTCCCCCGGATCACCGGGGCCAAAAGCTGGATCCGCCTGCCCTCCCCCATCTGCAGGATCGTGTCCACAATCTGATCCACGCTCTGTTCCCGGATCTCCCGGCCGCATACCGGGCAGTGGGGAATGCCGATCCTCGCGTAGAGAAGCCGGTAGTAGTCGTATATCTCCGTTACGGTTCCCACCGTGGACCGGGGGTTCCGGTGGGTAGTTTTCTGCTCTATCGAAATAGCCGGGGAAAGCCCCTCGATGTAGTCCAAATCGGGTTTGTCCATACGGCCCAGAAACTGGCGGGCGTAGGCGGACAGGCTCTCCACATACCGCCGCTGCCCCTCGGCAAAGATCGTATCAAAGGCAAGGGAACTTTTTCCCGACCCGGAAATGCCGGAAATAACAATAAGCTTGTCTCTGGGTAATTCAAGGTCGATATTTTTTAGATTGTGTTCCCGCGCACCTTTGATGATAAGCTTGTCCATAAGGGCCAGCATAAACCGGAGCCGGGGGGCTTTTCAAGAAGAAGTTTGTTCAGCCGCCCTGCGCGGCGGCAGCCCCGTTTAAGCGCCCGCCGCTTGTACCGCCGGGCCCGCGGTACTTTCGCTAGTCCAGACTAGGAGCTATACTATCTCTGCGGGCCGGACAAGCGGCGTCTGTCAAACGGCCCTGAGTTCAGGCGGGAAAACAGACGTTGAACCGTTTTTCCGCAAGCCAGTTTTATTGGCGGCTTTACCGCCGGACCGGTCAGGTTTTGAAATTGGCTTTACCATAAAACCGGCGGATGCTTTCCCAAAACCAAACCGGGTTCCGGGAACATATCCGCGTTTAGGGGGAAATTATGCTTCCGGTAATGTTACAGCTTTACAATGTCCGGGATGAACTGAAAAACGATTTCGACGGGACCCTTGAGCAGGTGGCCGGTATAGGCTACCGGTACGTTGAGCTTGCCCTTGCTATGGCCTTCGGTAAAACCGCGGCGCAAACCAGGGCCTCGCTGGATAAGGCGGGGCTTACCGCGATTTCCGCCCACGTCCCCTACCGGGACATGATCGCCGATATGGACAAGGTTATCGGCTACCACCTGGATGCGGGCTGCAAGTACATCGTTATCCCCTTCCTGTCCGAGGAAGACCGCTACCCCGGCCCCAACTACGGGGACGTGAAGAAAAACATCGCCCGGCTGGGGGAGTACTGCAACAAGAAGGGGGCGGTTCTTCTGTACCACAACCACGAATTTGAATTTACGGACTGCGGCGGCAAATACGCCCTGGACGACCTGTACGACAGCGTCCCCGCCGGCCTTTTGCAGACGGAAATTGACGTATGCTGGGCCAAAGTGGGGGGCGTAGTCCCCGCGGAGTACATCCTCAAATACTCAGGCCGCGCGCCGGTGGTTCACCTTAAAGATTTTGATTCTTCCGGCCAGGTCAAAGCCGACTACGATCTGATCGGCGAGGCCAGAAAAGCCCGTGCCGCCGGTGCCTTTCCGTTCCGGGCCGTTGGTTACGGGGTCCAGGACATTCCCGGCATCGTCAAAGCCGCCGAGAAAGCCGGCGCCGAATGGCTTGTGGTGGAGCAGGACCTCCCCTCCCCCGGCATGACCCCTCTTGAGTGCGCCAAACAGAGTCTGGATTACCTTAACTCCATTTGACCATAATGCAGAGACTTTTCCAAAAACCGGCCCGGGGGGAACATCACGATGACTCGTAAGGAAATTATCAAACGCATTATCAAACACGACAATCCGCCCCGCATTGGCCTGGATTTTCAGGGAGATAACCCCTGCGACTTTACCTGGGGCCATACGGCGCGCCTTGTCAGGCCCGAAGGGGACAGACTGGAAACATGGAACCAGGACCCCGAGTTGACATCACAGGTTCCCTGGTTCAACGGGGAATTGATGCTTACCCCTATGGGCAACATCTACGGCCGTCTGGCGCACAAAACAAAAGGCGAATGTGTAAAAGGTGTGCTTCAGGACGGCTGGGAAGCGCTGGATACATGGGTTCTGCCGGTAATTGACGAAAAGGCGGATCAGAACATCAAGTCCAACAGCTACAAAGAGCATGATACGTATGTCCTGGGCGGGCTTCCTTTTGCCATTTTTTCCTCACTCAGGGACTGCCGCCACATGGACAACGCCCTTATGGATACCCTGCTTGAACCGGACTATGTGAAAATTTTTCTGGACAAAGTTATGACCCTTGCCGTACAGATTCTTGACCGGGCCGCCGCCAACGGGGTGGACGGCATTATGATTGCCGATGACATGGGAACCCAGATTAATCTGTTTTTTAGTCCCGGCAGTTTTAGGGAACTTTTTAAGCCCTACTACCAAAAACTTGCCGCGGAGATCCATTCGCGGGGCATGGATTTTTTTCTCCATTCCTGCGGCAAAGTTTACGACATTGTCGCCGATCTGGTAGAAGCCGGCGTAGATGTTTTTCAGTTTGACCAGCCGGAACTGAGCGGCTGCGAAGTCTGGGCCAGGGAATTCGGCGGCAAAACAGTTTTTTACTGCCCCGTGGATATTCAGAAGATCATGATAACCGGGGACCGGCGCGTTATTGAGGAAGGCGCCTTACACATGGTGAACAGCTTTAAAAAGTACGGCGGCTCCCTTATCGCCAAAGACTACCCCACCTGGGAGGATATCAACGTGCTTCCCGAATGGGCCCAGTGGGCCAGGGACGTAATTACCGCCAACGCGGCCCTGTAACCGGACGCCGGGTCTTGTTCTTACTGCCTGGTAATTAAAGAAGAAGGCGGAAGTTCCCCCGTTTATAACCACGCCGCCAAATATATCCCGCACATAACGCAGCCCGGGCCGCCTTTGGGCGAGAAAATGCAAGGTCTGTCCGCAAAGTAACCGGCTTTATGGACAACTCTAATGTTCCTTTTACGTTCCATGCCCGGCAAAACCATAATTTTTACCCCGTCAACATGATGCGCCGTAAGCTCATCCGCCGTCTCCTGCGTTAAATACCATTTTGACACGGCGGCGTTCTGTGGATTTTTCCATAGAAGAAAAACATTTCCATGAAGAACCCAGGAGCAAGCTCCTGGGTATCTTCGTTGGATTGGAGAGGAAATTTATAGTAATGGCCGGGTCCATACCCCGATCCGAAGATTTGGTTACCACCTTTTTAGGGGTGGTAAATTTTCCGGAGCAAGCTCCGGAGTATGGACCCGGCCTTCCAATCAACTTCCAAGGCGCAAGCGCCGCAGCACAGACCCGCAGGGAAGGATACGCCCAAATTTCAAAGCAAAATCCGCTTTTTTAACCGCCTACTCGTCCCTCCGGGCTCCGAAAAGGAGGCCAAACTGGTTATTCACCATCAGGGTAGGCTGATGTGTCGCGTCCAGGGTGTCGCGCCAGAGGCTGCCTTCCGGGTCTACGTGGTTCCGGATTACGGCTACCTTCATGGGCAGATGGACGAATTCGTTGTTCACCAGGCCGATAAGGACTTTGGTTTTCCCGGCCATGGCCGCGTGGACGGCCGCAGTACCAAGGCGTTCGCAGTAAATGGAATCGTTGGGGCTTGCAGGGGCGGAACGGATCATATAGCTGGGATCTATGTATTTAAGATTGATTTCTATGTCACGGGCTTTAAAGTACTCCGTAATGCGGTCCCTCATGTAGGTTCCCGCATCGGCGATTTTCGCGTTGCCCCCGGCGTCGGTTGTTCTTTCCTTTACAAGCTGATCCTGAAGTATGCCCTCGGCCAGCAGGATGACCGCATGGCCCCGCCTTCTGATACGTTTTTCCAGGTTACGGAGGAACCCGTTGTCGCCGTCCAGTTCAAAGGGCACTTCGGGTATCAAAACAAAGTTCACTTCGTGGCTTGCCAGGGCCGTGTGGGCGGCGATAAATCCCGATTCGCGGCCCATCACCTTTACGAGGCCTATGCCGTTGATCTGGGAGTGGGCTTCCATGTGGGCGGCGGTTACCGCTTCCACCGCTTTGGCTACCGCCGTATCAAAGCCGAAGGACTTCTGGATATAGGAAAAATCGTTATCCACCGTCTTGGGTATGCCCACCATGGCGATTTTGAGGCCCCGCCGCCCGATTTCTTCGGCGATCTCCAGGGAACCTTTTTGGGTGCCGTCTCCGCCTATGGTAAAGAGGATGTTGATGTTCAGCCGCTCCAGAGCGTCTACGATGCGGGAAACCTCTTTGCCGCCGCCCCGGGCGCTTCCCAGCATAGTGCCGCCGATCTTGTGGATGTCGTCTACTACATCCGGGTCCAGCCGTATGGGGGTAAACTTTTTGTCGTCATCCAAAAAGCCTTGATACCCGTAGCGGATTCCGGAAATTCTGGTGACCCCGTACCGGCGGGACAGGCAGCAGACTATTGCCCGGATTACGTCGTTGAGCCCCGGGCACAGGCCGCCGCAGCTTACGATTCCGGCGTGAACGTGGTTCGGCATAAAGTATATTTTTTCCCTCGGCCCGGCGCACTCAAAGACCCGGCTTCTTTCCACCGGCGGCTGTTCCCCCAGGGATACCTGGGCGTTAGGCCGGACAAATTCGTCATCCGTCACATAATTGGCGATAAAGTCGCCTTCGGTTTTGGACATGGTAATGGGCGAATCGACATTACAGGGACCTAAGGTTTCGATGGTAAAATCTATAGGCTCTTTTTTCTTGCTCATGGGTCCTCCCTATATCAAAAAGGTATTTGAGCTGATTTCAAAATCTGACATTTTGAAATCGCCTCATTTCTTTACTATAATAGATTCTATATGGATCAACAGGTTTTGGAAAGCCGTCTTGAAAAAATAGAAACAAAGCTCGCCTTTTTGGAAGATTTTCTTGTCCGCCTTCAGGACGAAGTGGTAGAACGGAACGCGGTTATGGACGCCCTTAAACCCGAACCCGGGGCAATGA
>JAISLX010000091.1 GCA_031277045.1 Treponema sp. | reverse complement strand
CGTCGCGACACACGAAGACGCGATAGAACTAACCGCGGAACTTTTGCGCCGCGGGCATAACGAATCCGGAGTGAAAAAGATCATAGGCGGGAATTTCGCGGAATACTTCAGAAAAATATTGACGAACAGCGTGTAGACCGCGTTCAGAGTGACATTGATCTACGGAAGAGATATTGTTGTAATTTGTCTTAGACAGAGGCTAAAACCCTTTTCGGCTTAACACCATCAGCAGGGCCGTATCCCCCTGCCTGACGCCGGGAATGCGGGCGGCCTGGCCTATCGTGAGGGGCCTGACTTTTTTGAGCTTTTCCCGGGCCTCGGCGGACAGCCCGCTTATCGCGTCGTAGTCCAGATCGGGACGGAGCTTTATCGCGTCCATTTTGGCGTTCCGGGCGGCAAGCCGGTTTTCTTTTTCGATATAGCCGGAATACTTGTTGTCGGCAAGAACCCGTTCTACCCATTCGGGGGGAATTTCCGCAAGCTTTACCCAGGTGTCGCCGTCAAAAAAACCATCGGGATCCGGGCCGGCAGAAGCCCTGCCGTCAAGAAGCTCCCCTATGGTTTCAAGGATCTTCGTTTTACGGAGAAACCGTTCCCAGCGTTCGTCGCTTACAAGACCCTTTTCCCGGCCTCTGGGGCTAAGGCGGCTGTCCGCGGTATCGTGGCGGAGCACGAGCCGGTATTCCGCCCGGCTCGTGAACATCCGGTAAGGCTCCATGGTTCCCAGGGTGGTAAGATCATCCACCAACACCCCGATATAGGCCTCGGCCCGGCCCAGGATAAGCGGTTCTTCTCCCCGAAGCATCATCGCGGCGTTGATGCCGGCCACGATACCCTGGGCGGCGGCTTCTTCGTAGCCGGAGCTGCCGTTGGTTTGGCCCGCGACAAAAAAACCCGCAACGCGTTTGGACTCCAGTGTCGGGAAAAGGTCAAGCGGATCAATATAATCGTATTCCACCGCGTAGGCGGGCCGTACTATCCGGGCCTGTTCCAGTCCCGGTATGCTGTGGATAAAGGCTTCCTGAACGTCTTCGGGCAGGGAACTCGACGCGCCGTTCAGGTACTTTTCATTGGTGTAAAGCCCCTCCGGTTCCACAAAAAGATGATGGCTGTCCCTGCCGGGAAAGCGCATCACCTTGTCTTCGATTGAGGGACAGTAACGCGGCCCCGTACCGGTTATCTTTCCGCCGTAGAGCGGCGAACGGTGAATGTTCTCCCTGATAATCCTGTGGGTTTCAGCGGTGGTCCGGGTTATCCAGCAGGGATGATTCAACTGACGGGTAAGGGCGCCGTCAAACGAAAAGGGCCGGGGATCGTCGCCGTCCTGCCGTTCCATTTTGCCGTAATCTATGCTGTCCCCGGCGATACGGGCGGGGGTGCCTGTCTTGAACCTGCCCACGGGAAAACCCATACGGCGCAGAAAAGTCCCGAGGCCCAGAGCCGCTTCCTCGCCGAGCCTTCCTTCCGGGGCGTCGTATTCGCCGATAAAGATCCTGCCTTCCATAAACGTACCGGCGGCGAGGATCACCGCCCTCGCGCCGATACGGTGTCCCCGGGCGGTAACGATTCCGGCGGCGCGGCCGGACGGCGCGGCGGCGGGCACGACCACGGCGGGCGCAACGGTTGGCGCGGCGGTAACACCCGCGCATCTTCCCGAATCGACAATAAGAGCGGTTACCGTATCCATCATAATCGAAAGGCCTTTCTGGTTTTCAACAACGCTCCGGGCGGCCGCCTGGTAGGCCTGCTTGTCCGCCTGGGCGCGTGGAGACTGAACCGCCTGACCCCTTGAACGGTTAAGGATACGGTACTGAATCATGCTTGCGTCGATAAGTTTTCCCATCTCGCCGCCCAGGGCGTCCACTTCACGGACCAGGTTGCCCTTGGAAAGCCCCCCGACGGCGGGATTGCAGGAAAGGGCGCCGATACGGTCGGGGTTTTGCGTAACAAGGAGTGTGCTGAACCCCAGCCGGGCAACGGCCAGCGAAGCTTCAATGCCCGCATGGCCCCCGCCGATTACAATACAGTCATAATCCATATAAGCGCCGTCCACGCTCACTTTTTATGGCGGCGATCAAGCTCGGCGAGAACTTCTTCTACGTTCACCCCTTCGCGGGTCATAAGGGCCGTCGTAAAATACAAAAGGTCGGCCGCCTCCCAGACAAGCTCGTCGTGGGTTTTGGCGGCGCAGACTTCCCCGGCTTCTTCGGTCACCTTTTCGCGGACCAGTTCGTCGTCCAGCGTCGCCGTGTAGGAACCGGGAACGGGATTGCGAAACCGTTCGGCGATAACCGACTGAAGGTATTCCCAGGTATAGCGCCGCTGGACGCCGAAACAGGACCAATCACCGGTATGGCAGACCGGACCGGCCGGATCCACGACGGCAAGCAGCGCGTCCCGGTCACAGTCCGCCCTGAGCCTGCGAAGCGTAAGCACGTTACCGGAGTTTTCCCCTTTCATCCAGAGTTTGTTCCGGCTGCGGCTGTGAAAACAGAGCTTTCCCCGCCCGAAGCTTTTCGCTACGGCTTCCCTGCCGGCAAAACCGGTCATAAGAACCTGGCCGTCAACGCTTTGGGCGATTACCGGGATAAGCCCAAGGGAAGTTTCGGCGGCCTTTTTCCAGTCAAGGGACGCGACAAAGGCGTCCGCAAGGGATACCTTCCCGGTATAGAGGGCCATACCAAGCTGAACGTCGCAGCCAAGATCCGCGAGGGCGGCGATTTCCTCAACTGAGGAAACGCCGCCGGCCACGGTAATCCGGCCGGAGAGGGCCCCGCGCAGCGCCCGAACCGGCGCCGTATCAAGGCCCGTCATCGTTCCTTCGCGGTCAACACAGGTAAAGAGAAAACCGCCGGCGAAAGATCCGGCGGCTTTGGCGCTTTCGACAAGGGGCAGCCCCGTCGGAGTCTTCCAGCCGTCAACGGTTATTTCATAGCCGTCATCCGTCCCGGCCGTTTTTCTCGCGTCGATGGCGACGATAAGCCGTTCGCGGCCTATCTTTTTCGCGATACTTTCAAGAAAGGCGGCGTTTACCCCGAATTCGCCCGGCTGTCCTTTTTTTGCCGGATCCCGAAAAGCCCCGGAACCTACAATGATCTTCGCCGCGCCAAGGCTCACGAGTTCCCGCGCCTGTTCCGGCGTCCGTATTCCGCCGCCTACCCGGCATTCCGCCTTACGGAGCAGGGGCTTTATGATCTCAAAATTGTTTCCCGTTCCCATCGCGGCGTCGAGATCTATCACCGCGACCTCGCCGTACCTGTCAAATTCCCCGGCAAGCTCCACGGCGTTATCCCGCTGAAGAACAAGTTCCGATCCCTGCCTGAGCTGGACGACTTTTCCGCCCTGCAGGTCTATTGATGCGACTACCATAGGAACAGCGTACCGTTTTTAACAAAACGGGACAACAGCAAACCGGGAACAAACGACAAACAAACTACCATCCTGACGACGATACCCGCAAGCTGCCGAAATAGCTGCAATTTATTCAATAGATATGGTATAATTCTACTTGAAAAAAGGAGTGCCGCCCATGTCTTCACTAAAAAGCGTTTTACTCGGTTTGGCAGCGGGGGCTTTTTTTGCCCTGCTCTACGCGCTGGGAGTGCTCGGTCCGCTGGAAGACCGGGTCTACGATTTCTTTCTCCGGGGGAGGCCCAACCGGGAGCGGATCAACAACGTGGTGTTCCTCGACGTAGACGACGAGGCCATTGCGTATAACGGGGTCTATCCCTGGCCCCGCTCGATAATGGCCGGCGGTTTTCTGCGGCTCAAAGAATACGGAACGGCGGCGGCCGTAATGGATATTGAGTTTATCGACAAGGGGCCGGCGGGAATAGACGAAATCTATTTCAACCGGGACTTCCCCTCCGATTTTGAAAGAACCTTTTCGGAGATTGGCGGCAATGTCGCCGATCTTCTGGGGGCGATTCGCGGCGGCAGGATTGGCCGGGCAGAGACAGCGCGTTACGAAGAAGAACTGCTTGCGCTTATCCGGGCCAGCAGGGACGGCCTTTTTCAAAAAGCCTCCGGCATAGCGCGTGACAACGACGTTTACCTGGCCCGGGCTTCGGCCCTGTTCGGTAAAACCTGGGCTACGCTCAATTTGCAGTCCCTAGCCCTGAGCGGGGAACAGGCGGAACGGCGGCCCCTGGCGGAAGAAAAGTTTTCATATCCGGTGGACGCCGCCCCCGGCGCCCATGAAGGTGATTTTGTGGATATTCTCCCGGCCTTTCCCCTGTTTGCCGAAGCGGCCCGGGGCGCGGGTTTTACCAACGTATATATCGACGAAGACGGAGTCAGGCGGCGTATCTTCCTCACTCAAAAGATACAGGATCACTTTTACCTTCAACTTGCCTTCTCGCCGCTGATGGAATACCTTGGGTACCCTGAAATCCGCCTTGAAAAACGGCGGCTCATCCTTAAAAACGTCCGGCTTTCCGCGCCCGCGAATATGGCCGCAGACGCATCCACGGACGCGGCGCCGCCGGCTGATCCCGTCCGCGACATCACCATCCCCCTGGACACAAAAGGCCGGATGATGCTGGACTGGCCGAAGACCGATTACAAAGACAGCTTTCTCCACGCATCGTTCGCGCATTTTTCCCGGCTGGAAGAACTTGAATCCCAAATGGAACAGTACCTGGCCGCGCTGGAAACGTCGGAGTTTTCGTTCTTTATCCAGTTTGACGAAAGCCTTTCTCCGGCCGCCGGCCCCATATACCAAAGCGGCCGGCTTTTGCGGGAATCGAGGGAAGCGCTGGGCCAGGCCCTGGCGGAACAATCCGAAGATGCGTTTGACCACAGCATTGCCCTCCGTACCGAAGCCATAGCCCTGGCCCAATCCCTTTCGGAATTTGAAATCGGGACGAAGACCCAGGCTCTGGCGGAAACACTGGGACGGGATTACCCGGAAGACGCCGGGCTTATCCGGGAAGAAGCGGATTATATCGCGCAGTTGGCCGGCTATCTTGACACGGCCGCAGAACAGTACCTGGAACTTCAGACGCTGCTTCGGGATCGTTTCGCGGGAAAGTTCTGCATCATAGGCAGGGTCGATACGGGAACCACCGATATTGGCGTAAATCCGTTTTACGGTGAATATATCAACGTCGGCACCCACGCGGTAGTGCTGGACACAATTCTGCGGGAATCGTTCATCCGCCCGCTTAATCCCCTGTGGAGCGCGGCGCTGTGTTTTGTTCTTCCGCTCCTCCTTATATTGGTCCTCGGCGGCCTTAAACCCGCTCCCCGCGCCGGCCTCGGTATCGGCGGCGTGGTCCTTTTCGGAATGTTTTGTTTTGCCATTTTCCGCTACACAGGCGTTTTCATCGGTCCCCTGGGGCCTGTCCTTTCCGCCGCCATCGCGGTCATAGTCCGCGAGCTGGTCTCCTACCTGGTTTCGGAAAAGGAAAAACAGTTTATCAACAAGGCCCTCTCAACCTACGTTTCCAAAGAAGTGGTGGCGGAACTGGTGGCAAATCCCTCGCTGCTACAGTTGGGGGGAAGCAAGAGGCAGATGAGCGCGATCTTTACGGACATCCAGAGTTTCTCAACGATTTCGGAACAGCTCGACGCGGAACAACTGGTTCTGCTTTTGAACCGTTACCTTACGGAGATGAGCGACATCATTATGGAAAACATGGGAACCATCGACAAATACGAAGGGGACGCCATTATCGCGTTTTTCGGCGCGCCGGTATACCGGGAAGATCACGCGGCCCTGGCCTGCCGCAGCGCCATCGGGATAAAAAAGGCGGAAATAGAACTAAACCGGATCATTACGTCGGACCATTTAAGTCCCCTGCCCCTCTACACCAGGATTGGGGTAAACACCGGCGAAATGGTCGTGGGCAATATGGGAACCTCCAATAAAATGAACTACACGATCATGGGAAACGCGGTGAACCTTGCCGCCCGGCTTGAAGGCGTCAACAAGCAGTACCATACGGGGGGTATTCTGATAAGCGAATACACCAAAAGCGAGATAGGAAATGAATTTATCTGCCGGAGTCTTGACCGGGTCCGGGTGGTGGGGATCAACGAGCCGGTGCGGCTCTACGAGCTTTTGGGATTGCGAAGCGATACCGGCCTGCCGGAAGATGCCGTAAAAACCTGGGAAGAGGCTCTGGCCCTGTACGAAAAACGGCAGTTTTCGGCGGCGGGAGAGCTCTTTGGTTCCATTGCGGCGCAAAACGAAAAGGACGGCGCGGCGCGGCTCTATGCGGAAAAGTGCCGCTCGTATACGGCCGCGCCGCCCCCGGACAGCTGGGACGGGGTCAACAATTTAAGCGAAAAGTAATCAGCGGGCGGAACACTATTGTTCTGTTTCTGTGTGCCTGCCCCACTAAACAGCGGCGCCGGAATTTCTCTTTTTTCACTTTGATTTGGACAGAACACTACCATCTCACGCAGATTCCTTTTGACTCGGCGTGTTTTTTTATATCCCCAATCGTGGTTTTGCCGTAATGGAGCATGGAGGCAACCAGGGCGGCGTCGGCGTTTCCCCAAAGGCCGTTCACCGCTTTTTCAGGCGGCAAAAGCACAACGGCAATCTGGTCAAGGTTTCCCGCGCCGCCCGACGCGATTACCGGCACGGGTACCGCGTCGAGTATTGTCCGCGTAAGTTCAAGGTCGTAACCCGCCCCAGTTCCGTCGGCGTCGATGGAATTAAGAAGGATTTCTCCCGCGCCAAGCTCCACCGCCCGGACAGCCCATTCTACGGCGTCGCGGCCGGTATCGGTTCTGCCGCCATGGGAATAGGCATGCCAGCGCGCGGCATCCGGCTGTACCCGTTTGGCGTCTATCGAAAGCACCACGCACTGGCTTCCGTAAGCCCGGGCCATTTCGGAAAGCAGTTCGGGCCTTTGCAGCGCCGATGTACACACCGAAACTTTGTCCGCCCCGGCGTTCATCGCGTCCCTCATGTCCTCAACGCTGCGAATGCCGCCGCCGACACAGAGCGGAATAAACACTTCCGCGGCAACCTTCTCTACCACGTCAAGCAGGGTTGCCCGGCTTTTGTACGAAGCGCCTATGTCAAGAAAGGTTAACTCATCGGCGCCTTCCTCATTATAGCGCCGGGCAAGTTCTACCGGATCGCCGGCGTCCTTTATGCCCTTAAACTTTATCCCTTTTACCACCCGTCCGTCGTCAACATCCAGACAGGGGATAATGCGTTTTGCCTGCACAAATACTCCTTTAAGCTCTTTTCCAGCTTTCTTATCCCGCGGCCCAATTTTCCAAAAGCCGGAGGCCGGCGGCGCCGGATTTCTCCGGGTGAAACTGTACCGCCGCGAGCGCGCCGCGTTCCACCGCGGAACAATAACTAAGGTAATAGTCCGCATCCGCGGCGGTAACGGAATCGTCTTCGGGGGCGGCGTAGTATGAATGTATGTAGTAGAAAAACGAATTTTGGGGGAGGCCCCGAAAAAGCCGCGACATGGGCCGGGCGGCGGTCTGGTTCCAGCCGATCTGCGGAACCTTCCGGCCGGGGAAACGCCTGACCGTTCCGGCTATGACGCCCAGGCCTTTAACCGCCGCGCTGTTGTCTGTTCCTTCGGCAAAGCCCGCTTCCTCGGAATAGTTAAACAAAAGCTGGAGGCCGATGCAGATTCCCAAAAAAGGCCTTCCCGCGGCGATCCACTCTTTCAACGCCAGGGCATAGCCTGATTTTTCAAGGCTTTCCATTGCCGTGGCAAAGTGGCCGTCGCCGGGAAAAACGATACGGTCAAAAACACGGGAGCTGCCGTCCGCCGCGCAGGAAAGCTCTTCCGGCCCGGCGGCGAAACGGGCTTTAAGCCCCAGCCGGGCAAGAGCGTTCATCACCGAACCGAGGTTGCCCGCGCCGTAATCAATCACGCCTATCATTCACGTTTCTCCTTCCTGTGTTTTTTATACTTTTTTTGATGCCTGTTTTCTTACGCCTGTTTTCCTATGTTTCGCGGGGGCGCGTTTTGATTGTCGCCGCGTAAACGCTGTTCATTATTCCCAAAAACGCCGAAAGCGAAAAAAGCACTTCGATGCCGGTACGTTCCCATATCCATCCGCCCAAAAGGGCTATCGCGATACTGATAAGATGGTTCACCGAAATACCCGTGGAAAGCGTGGCGGTAAGCTCTTCCTGGCTTGAGGCTATATCCCTGACATACACGTTACTCGCCATGCTTGCCAGAGAGATGATTGAGTCAAAGACAAAGTTGATACAGACCACAATGTAGGCGATGTTTTCCGGAAACAGCCTGTGCGAAAAGCCGTAAAAAAAGCAGACGACGACAAGTATCAGGGTATCGGTAACCATGACAAACTTGTAACCAACCTTGTCGATGATCTTCCCGATGAGGGGACTCGCGATAAAGCCCGCGCCCGAACAGATCGCGTAGAGCAGGGCGATAACGGAGGTGTCGGCGCCGTACTGGAGGATAAGCACATAGGGGGCGAAGGTAAGAAAAATCTGCTTTCTCGCGCCGTAAAAAACCTCAAGCATATAGAATTTGTGGAATTTTTTGTGAAAATAAAAACGCCGCCTCGGCGCCTTGAGTTTGGTTTCGTTTATTGCCAGCGAAACAAAAACCGCGGCCAGTACAAGGAACGCGGATACCCCGAATACCGCCCTGTAGCGCGGTATCCCTGAAAAATTGATTTTTCCAAAGATAAAAAAGAGGATTGTAACCATCACGTATCCGGTAATTCTTCCCAGCTGATCCAGCGCGTTGGTAACTCCCAGGGAAGCGCCGCCCTGCGACGGCTTTGCCAAATCCAGCGAAATTGTTGACTTTACCGGCATGATAATATGCTCCCCGGCGCTGAAGATCACCATAAAGAAAATCACCGATGTTTTTGCGAACAGTCCCGGGCCGGCCGGGCCGAAAAGAAGCCCCAGAAGGCCCGCCAGCATAATCGCCGTTCCGATTTTGAAGACCCGGCTTTCGGCAAACCGGTACATGACGGCCAGGATCAGGATCACAAGCAATCCGGGAATTTCCCGGAAAAATTCCACAATGCCCCGTTCAAATTTGGATATATGAACGACTTCCGCCAGAAAGTTGTCCTGTACGCCCCGGTAAAGCCCGTAACTGATCCCGGAAAGGGCCAGTACCCATAAAAAAGCGCCCTGTTTTGCGTTGTCTCTGTAGATGCCTTGCAACATGCCGGGAATAGTACCATATAGCGGCGAAAAAAAAGAGAGGGGGAAACGCAAGGAACGGAATGTGAAGCCTGTTACCGCCTATAAACCAGAAACGGGGTTACTGTCAAAAAGCTCTTTTTTATCGCCGAACAACTCGCAGGCCGCGCCGATAACCGGATCGGCGTCTTCAAAATGCAGAGCCCGTCCGGCCATAACGGAGACCGCGTATTCCTCCCAGCAGCCGAAGGATTCTTTGATTTGCGCGGCGGTTTTTTTAAGCCAGTCAAAGCTTTCTTTTTCGGATATCCAGCCCAAATGGGCAAAGATCCGCGCCAAATACCCCGCCCTCTCCAAATCCCACGCGAGGATGGTCTTGCAGTTTTTCGCGTAGGAGAGCAGCGCGGGCAAATCCTCGCCCAGCGTTTCCAGCATATCGTTGTAAGCCTCCACGCTGTCCTCATCCAATTTATGGGGCTTGCCCGCCTTGAATTTGCGGTAATCATCGTCAAACACCCTGGAATGGCGGCCCCGCAGCAGGGATTTCAGCATCTCCCGGCCCGCCTCCACGCCGGCAATGTCCCAGCCTTCGGAAATCCCTTCCCGCCATTCTTCTTTGTCGCCTATCAGGGCAAAGGTCCCGCAGGGCTCGCCGTTGATGGTGAGCAGAAACGCGCCGATGGGCAGATATTTCGCCTTGCCGGGCGCGGGCGGATGTTCCTCCGTAAACTTTTTTAGTTCTTCTTCTTCATCGTCGCCAAAAGCTGTATCCATCGCCGCCGCCTGCATGGATATCATTTCCTGTTGCAGCCGCATCATTTCGCCTTGCATTTTTGCCAGGTTTTCCGGGCTTGGGTTCGCGGCATACTCCATTTGCAGCCGCTGCATTTCTTCCGCCAATTGTTGTGGGTTCATCGTCATAACTCCTTTTTAGTTTTCGGCCCCTGCCGTAATGAGCCGCTCTACGATTTCGGTATATCCGCCCTCGCCTGCGTAATGCATGGCGCTGTGCTCCAGGTTGTCCAGGGCGTTCAGGTCCGCGCCTTTTTCAATCAGCAGGGCGGAAAAATCATTCTGCCCGCGCATGGCCGCCACGATCAGCGGCGATTCGCCGGCCTCGTTCTGGAAACTGAGATCCGCGCCCTTCTCGATCAAGGCCAGGCCCAAAAATTTGTTCCCCCCCGCGGCCGCGTAATGAAGCGGCGAATTACCGTTCAAAAGCCGCAGGTTGGCGTCGGCCCCGGCGTCGAGCAGCAGCCGGGCGACTTGCAGGTTTCCGTTCATGCACGAGAGAATCAGCGGAGTTTCGCCGCCGTCGTTGACCGCGTCCACCGCCGCGCCGGATTTAAGCAATGCCGCCACCGTCTCGCTCTGGCCGTTGTGCGCCGCCTGGTGAAGGGGCGTGTTGCCGGAAACATCCTTGTTTTCGCCTTCGCCGCCCAAAAGCGGGATAATGTCCCGCAGGCCGTGGGCGGTGGCGTAATCCAAAGCGCTGTGCCCGTCGTTGTCCCTGATTTTTGTATCGGCCCCCAGCGAGATCAAATAAGAAGCCGATTCGGTGCGGCCTTCCTGCAGGGTGTAGATCAACGGGGATTTGCCTGATTTATCGGTGGCGTTGAGATCGGCCCCCGCGTCGAGGAGCAGCTTCATAATCTCTTTGCTGCCGCTTTTGGAAACAGCGTGGAGAGGGGTAAGACTCTCGTTGTTGGCCAAAGAAGCGTCCGCCCCGTTGTCCAGCAGTATCCTTACAATATCCCGCGCGCCCCTGACGGCGGCGTAAAAAAGCGGGGTGTTACCCAGCGTGTCGCGTTTGTTAAAGTCGACGCCGCCCTTTTTGACAAAGGCTTCAACAATGCCCTTCTGCCCGTTCTTGCAGGCGTTCAGGAAGACCTTATCCATACTATAAACTCCTTTTTATTCGTGTTGAGGGTTTAATACCCCGCGGCTCTGCCGCGGTCATAAAGGTATTAAACCCGAATACAAATACCTTGTGAGAACAACATGCTTCACTACTCTGCGGCGGGGTATGTTGATACACGCCGCAGTTCTTCCACGGTTTTAATTGCCCCCAGGAGGCGGTCTTCATTTACGGGGAACGGCAGATAATGGATCGACTCTGAAGGGATAAGGCTTGCCGCGATAAAACGCCGCAGTTTTTTTTCATCGCCGGGATCAAGGCCCAGATCCTCAAGGCCCCGCGGCAGATCCAGTTCCCGGAATTTGGGAAGAAGTTCCTGGAGGGAACCGTCTTCCATAAGGGCCGCCTGAACAAGCAGGCCGTAGGCAACTTTGATGCCGTGGGGTATATGATGAGTTTCGCTCAACACGGAAATGCCGTTGTGAATGGCGTGGGCGGCGGCGATACGGGTGTACTTCTCGCCAAGGCCGCCGACAAGACTGCCGCCCAGGATGACGGCGTCTACGACATCGACAAATTCCGGGCCGATTACCCCGGTTTCCTGGGCGGTTTTCGCGGCTTTCCCCTTTTCCACCAGCGTTTCCTTGATCGTTGCGGCTACGCCTACGCCCAGCCGGGCGCTCAACGGGACGGCATTGCCGGCGGCCTTTTCCCTGTTGATAAGGATTTCGGCTTCGTACCATTTTGCCAGGGTATCGGCAAGGCCCGCTTTAAGGTATTCGGCGAGCGAACCAAGGATGATGCGGGGCTCCACCAGTACCGCCTCGGCCGCCCGGTTAAAGACTTCGAAGCCCAAGGCTTTACCTTCCGGGGTGTACCACACCGAAAGGGGCGTAGCGGCGGCGCAGGTAGCCGCTATCGTGGGAATCGCCGCGAACGGAAGACCCAGCTTCACTGCCAGCGCCTTTGCCGTGTCCAGGGCCGAACCGCCGCCCAGACCGATGACGAGGCGGGTTTCCTCAGGTCCGCCCAGGCGGGAGGCCAGGCTGTCCACCAGTTCATGGCTGCAATGCCCGGAAAAGAGGAAGCGGCGGTCCGGTCCAAGCCGGGCAAGGCAAGAGGGCAAATAGGGCTCCGCCGCCGCCAGGGCCCGCTTCCCGTGGAGGAAAAAGGCTTTTTCCAGGGTTTCCGCGGGGAAAAGCCTCTCCAGTCCCTCCAGGGCCCCGGGATAGGAATAATAATTGAACGGTCCCGGCTGGACCCGTATGTGTTCCATCTATCTGCTCCTCATCGTTTGTGCCGGGACTTTCCCGCGGCCCTGGTTTAAAAAACTGGCGGTTTTCAAATCCTATGATTTTAGTAGAAATTATAGGAATTAAACCTGCCTGAGTCAATACTGCCAAAATGAGCGTGATTTTTGGGAGTGTTACACACGAAACGCGGCAAAGCGCCAGGTACGGACCCGCGCCTTCCAATTAGTCCGTTATGGCAAGGTGGAGATCGCCAAGCTGTCCGGCGTCCACGGCGCCGGGGCTGTCGTCCATGGGGTTGACGGCAAAGGAGTTTTTTGGAAAGGCGATGACTTCTTTTATCGAAGTTTCGCCCGCCATGATCATGACGAGCCGGTCCAAGCCGGGAGCTATGCCGCCGTGCGGGGGGGCGCCGTACTTAAAAGCTTCGGTGAGGAAGCCGAAACGGCGTTCCGCCTCGGCGGCGTCGAAACCCACAATGTTGAAGACCCGCTTTTGCAGTTCCGGGTCGTGGATTCTGATGGACCCGGATGCAAGTTCAAAACCGTTAAGGACAAGGTCATAAAGGTCGCCCTTGACGGATCCGGGGTCGCTTTCCAGGACGGCGTGGTACTTTTCCTGGGGCCAGGTGAACATGTGGTGGGCCGCCTCCCAGCGGTTTTCTTCCTCGTTGAATTCGAACATGGGGAAGTCCACGATCCAGACAAATTCAAAGCGGGACGGGCCGCCGCTTAGGTTAAGGTCCCGCCCCAGCTTGGAACGGACCGCCCCCAGGGCGGTGTTGGCGACGCCGCGCCGGGAATCGGCGGCCAGCAGGATAAGGTCGCCGGGGGCCGCGCCGAGGGCGGAAACGATAGCCGCCCCCTGGTCCGCGAAGAATTTCGACACGCCGCCTTCCAGAACGGGGCCGGAGGATCCGGCGGGGGCGGCCTTCATCCAGGCCAGGCCCTTTGCCCGGTATATTTTAGCGTGGGCTTCGAGTTCTTCAATCTGCCTGCGGGAATAGGGGGCGGGCATAAGGGCGGCGGGGACGACGAGGGCCTTAACGGCACCTCCGGCGGTCTTGATGCCCCGCTGCGCGGCGGTCTGGCGCTCGGCTTCCCCCTGGCTAAGCGCGTCCTTAAAGGCCTGGAAACCGCCCGCTTCCACAAAAGGGCCAAAATCCTGCAGGGGCAGGTCGAAACGCAGGTCCGGCTTGTCGCTGCCGTAGCGTTCCCGCGCCTCCTCCCAGGTAAGGCGGCGGAATTTCGCGGGCAGTTCCACGCCCAGGGTTTTCTTGAACACATAGGCCATAAGTCCCTCGGTCATGGTCAGCACGTCTTCCCGGTCCACAAAGGACATCTCGATGTCGATTTGAGTAAACTCAGGCTGCCGGTCCCCGCGGGCGTCTTCGTCCCGGTAGCAGCGGGCAATCTGGAAATACTTGTCAAAACCGGCGGCCATAAGAAGCTGCTTGTAAAGCTGGGGGCTCTGGGGCAGGGCGTAAAATTTGCCGGGGTACAGGCGGGAAGGGACCAGGTAGTCCCGCGCCCCTTCCGGGGTGGATTTGATAAACGTAGGGGTTTCAATCTCGTAGAAACCCTGGGCCGTCATCCACTCCCGCACGGCGAAGCTTACCTCGGCGCGCAGGCGGATCCGGTTCTGCATCCCGGCGGAACGCAGGTCCAGGTAACGGTACTTGAGCCGCAGATCCTCCCCGGCGCCGCTTTCGTCCCCAATCTGAAACGGAAGAACATCGCAGCGGTTCAGAATGACAAGCCGCGTTACCAGAACTTCGATTTCCCCGGTGGGCATGGCGGGATTTACCATGTCACCGGGCCGGCGGCGTACCAGCCCCTCCAGGGCGACGCAGTACTCGTTCCGCAGATCCGCGGCCAGCGCCTTTAATTCCGCCGGGGCGTCCTGGCCCACCACGGCCTGGGTAATGCCGTAACGATCCCGCAGGTTGATAAACGATATACCGCCATGATCCCGGCGGCGGTGTACCCAGCCGTTCAAAATTACCGTCCTGCCGGAGTCGCCCGAACGCAGCGCGCCGCATGTCGCGGTCCGTTTCATCAGTTCCATGATTCCCAATGTACCACGGGGAGGGGATCTGTTCTATAATGAGGAACTATGCTGTTTGAATTGAATGAGGCGCTTATCGGGGCCCTGCTTTTCTCGATGGAAGATCAGATGGGTGTTTTTTGTCTGGATACCGAGGAAAAAATTATTGTAAGCGATAGGGATAAGGACCTTGATAACGAAGGCCATGAGAACGGGAAGCGTTACATTTCCCTGCCTGAATGGAATTCCGCGGACGGCTTTAGGCTGATGGAACATTTTACCGCGGGTCTGCGGAACCCGGCGCTGCGGAAAGAACTGTCGGAAGCCCTGAACCAGGGGAAGGGGGTGTTTCGGGCCTTTAAGGACACCATCGCCCGTTATCCTGAAACAGAAAAATTGTGGTTCAGTTTCAAGGAACAGGGAATGAGGCGGGAAATTCTGCGCTGGTACAACGGCCTGCGGGAAGAGTGGGGGCTTGAGCGGATCGGCGGCGAACCCGAGGAGACCGGGGACCTGGTGCTGGAGGATTTTCGTTTCCGCCCTTCAAAAGAAACCGACCGGGAAGCGGCGGCGGCGCTTCACCGGGCCTGTATTGACGAGTTACGGCCCGGCGCCGCCGGACACGGCGCGGATGCGGTCTTTCTGACGGCGGAACAGTCCGCTGCCTGGCGTTTCCCCGGCGATCTGGGCCTGGTGGCGGAAACAGGGAACGGGGATTTTGCCGCCTATATCGCCGCCGTCCGGCAAAGCGAAACCCTGTTGTATATCCACGCCCTTGAGGTACAGCCCCAGTACCGGGGCCTGGGAATTGGGAAGGGCCTTTTAAGCCGCTTCATCGAAGAAACCCGGCGGTTTTCCGCCGCCGGTCCGGGGGAAACGGCCCCGCTTCAGATCCTTATCGATCTTCCCGCGGGCAGCGAGGGATTTTCCCAGGCGCTGTTCAGGGATTCCTTTACCCCCCGCATGGTCCGCTACTGCCTTGAAATTCCGGCCCCCGGGACCGGTGCGGGTAAATAGAGTTGCATGGCGGAACTTTCTCAAAACCAGCCGGGTTTTGGGGAAAGCCCTGGTTTTATGGCTTTCCGGACGAAATATCCGCCGGTGGAGGCGGTTTCAACATGACGAATGGCGGCATCTGCCTCCTCATTTGACGGAATATATCAACTACCGTATTATACTAGGGATATGAGGAATTTTATTCGAAAGGGGGTCGAATACCCAGGAACCCGCTTTTCGGCGGGGAAGCTTTTGGGGCGGTTCAATTTCTACGCCAATGATGACGGGGCTGAGACCCCCCGGCGCAAAATGAAAAAAATCCGCGGGACTTTTTCTTCCCGAACCAAGATGTCCCGCCGAACCTTTGGTTTTCGTTCTGCGGCGGGGTTCTTTGTTCTGTTTGCCGCCGCATGTTCGCTGGGCTTTCTTTCCTGCCTGTCCCAAGTGGAATCTCTGCCAGAAAAAACCCCTTCCCCGGTATGGGTAGATCCGGTTACGCAGTATCCCCCCGATGATCCGGCTTCTGTAGAAACGGCTCCCGCCGGACAGACTCCCGTAGAAACCACCCCTGTAGAAACGGCTCCCGCCGAACAGGTTCCTGTAAAAACCGCTCCTGCAAAAACGGCTCCCGCTGAACAGGCTCCCGTAAAAACCGCTCCTGCAAAAACGGCTTCCGCTGAACAGGCTCCCGTAAAAACCACCCCTGTAGAAACGGCTCCCGCCGGACAGACTCCGGAAACTCCCCCGCCGGCCCTTGATGACACGGCCGTTAGCGAGGAAGTTCATAACACCACGAAAATTGACATTCGGGAATTTATCAAAAACCTCAACGAAATTATCAGACGCGGGAATTTCAAGGCATGGATAAACTGTTTGGACAAATCTTACCTGGACAAGCTCAGCTCCCGGGAATTCCTTGACACTGTTTCCCAAAGCCCTAAACTAAAGTCGCGGGAAGAACCGCTTAAAAACCTGGAGGATTACTTTATCAATGTGGTAATCCCTTCGCGGGCCAACGCGAGCAGCCGGGTTGACGATATTGACATTGAAATTATCACCGAGGAGGAAAAGGTATGGGCCTTTAGAACCGCGTCAAACGGACAGCGTCAACGCCTTTATGAGCTAAAAAAAGTAGACGGTATTTGGAAGATCATCAACTAGCAGGGGCATTTGTAAATGCCCCGGTATTTTGCGTCAAAAGGCGCGCAGCGCGCTGTTTTAAGCGGAAAACTTTTAAAACATCAGGTTTTAGAAGTTTCTTTAGGATGAGGCTTTCCCGAAACTTCAGTTTTTGGGAAGACAAGCGAAGCTTGTCAAGCCGCCCTGAATTTATGAAAAAGCGGGCTATAGGCTGCTTTTCGGAAGCTTTTTCCAAAACTAACCGAGTTTTGGGGAAAGCCCGGATTAAACACGGCAAAATTATTGAATTGCCGTGAAAATTATCGAAGGAGATGGTGAGTTTATGTTACATTTAAAATTCCCGGTGATATGCGGTTTCTTGTTCCTTGCCGTCACATTGGCTCTGCCGGGCCAGAATCCCAATCCCGGCCGCGAAATATCGGTCGAGGAATCTTACCTGCAGGAATCTAACGAGATCAAAATTATCAGAGAACAGATGCGGGGTAATTCCGAGGAGCAGAAACTGCTGGCCCTGGAATTCATAAAGGACGCCATGAGCCGCGGAAACGAGGGGGAAGATATCCGCGCCTCGCTTGAGTACCTTGCTACCGAGGGAACCGTGGTAATGACCAGGGAAAACGGCAGGCTGATTAACAACTATCCCCTGGTACGGAAACAGGCTGTGGAATACCTGGGCGATATGGGAACGCCGGAGGCCAAAGACGCGCTGATTAGGATCCTCAGGGCCGACAACGAATCGATGGTCCTGGTAGAAGTCTTTATGTCCCTGGCTAAAATCGGCATCAACGAAAATGATCAAACCGTCAACGAGATTACCACCGTTGTGCGGCGTTTTAACGCGCTGGCCAGCAACAAACCGGACGAGTATCTGGTTTACATGGCGCTGGAAGCCTACGAACGACTCGCGGCGGCCAGCGGCGGCATAACCGACCAGTACACACTGGGGGTTATCTCCGACATTATAATCGGACCTTACCAGAAAAAGGTACGGGACCGGGCCCGGGAACTGCTGTCCAAGCTGTTTAACCCCAAAAGCGGCAGTTGACAGCCGGCGCGGCATGTCAAGGGCCAGTGTATGCGCCGACCCTAGCGGACATGCGCGGAGTAATTGACTCAAAGAACCCTTTGCTGGTATGTTCGGTACGGTTAGGTTTTGCCGCGTGTAGTTGATTTTTCACGCCCGGGCGCGGCAGACCAGCGGTAACCGCCGCCCTTGCGGGGCGGTTTTTTGTCCCCTTCGTCTAGTGGTTAGGACATCGGGTTTTCATCCCGACAACAGGGGTTCGACTCCCCTAGGGGATGTAAGGTAATTCCTTACGGAACAAGGAATTAACATTGCGTCCGGCCCGGCTCGAACGGGCGACCTACAGATTCGAAGTCTGTTACTCTATCCAGTTGAGCTACGGACGCTTTAAAATTGAACATATCCTGTTTGAGTACACAACCGCCCCCAAAGACGGCGGTTGTTTAATTTTGATTGGAGGGCCGCGAAACCCCTGCCAGTCCGCGTTTTTTCGCCGGGAAAAACATCGGGTAGGCAACGCTTCCCGCTGCGGGCGGAGGAGGCTATCCATGCCTTACGGCGCCAGCCGGGTGGATGACCGGGTTCGAACCGGCGACGGCCAGATCCACAATCTGGAACTCTACCACTGAGCTACATCCACCATTCAATAGATTTAATACCCTAGCCAAGAATAGCCGTCTTGTCAAGCAAGAGCGCGCGGAGGTTCATTCGCAGTGGGGGTCTAATACCCCGCCTTTTGCCCCCCCGGTTGACGCTTTCACGTGGAAAGGGTAGGCTTCTTGCTATGACCTTAGTTGCGGCTTTTCCGCGAAAACCGGGCATTATTTTTCATTTTTGTGCCCTAAAACGGTCTACTTGGCACGGTTCTTGCTCTCTCTCTCTCTCTCTCATGAATTCGCTCTCCCCCTCCCCCCTCCTGGGTCTGACACAGGGGATAGATCTGCCCGCGTAACAAGTCTGCCCCCCTATTTATATCTACCCAAAACCAG
>JAISLX010000063.1 GCA_031277045.1 Treponema sp. | reverse complement strand
GGTTCGGGGGGGTTACCCGGTAAATTTTTTTTTCCCCCCCCCCCCCCCCCCCCCCCAAAAAAAAAAAATAGTTGTTCCGTTTGTCTACTGACCTTTTTTCCCGCATCCGGCTTTAGCCCGGTCCATATCACCACGCAAAAAACATAATTTTCGTACCGGGGACATTTACGGTGTCCCGCAACAAGCTGTGCCCGACATGAAGAGTTTCACAGATGAGAAAAAGCGGAGTTTTTGCGGCAGGGATGTTGATGATTCTTGCCCTTACAGGGTGCGTAACCGGACTCAAAAGCAGTTACAATGGGACTACGTGGAACATTGGCGTTCCGGCGGCCAAAAATATCGAAACCCTCGGCCTTTGCATTACGAAGGGCTTGTGGAAAACGGCATTGTCAATATCATGGTTGATATCAAGCGTAAGGGTACGAAGTTCCTGATTTGGATGCTCAATGCCCAAGAGACATGGTATGGTTCCGCGTTGGTCATAAAGTATATCAACGAGAATTTAGGCGACAACACCATCACTTAATCCGATGGAAAGACGGTCAAGTCCAACAGTATCCCGGCAAGCGACAGCAAAAGCGACCTGGAACCGGCCGGTTTGTTTGGCGGCAGTTCGAAGAAAAAGTTCCTGGGAATATTCTAAACCCTACTTGTACTGGACCTTGGTATCCACCGCCGCCCTGGCGGAAGCGGCGCTTAAAGCGTCCACGCCGCTTTGAACCCTCCCCACCCGTACCAGCGCAACGGCGCTATGACCCGCCGGAAGGCCCAGTTGGGTTTTAAGGTTCTGGTTAACGCTGTTTACCGGCCCCGTATAGATTCGGGAGCCGTAGCCCAAAGCCTGGGCTGCCAGGTAGATGCTTTGGGCTGCCAGAGCGCAGTCCAGTATCTGGGCGCCGTTGGTTCTGCCGTCCCCCTCGGCGGAAATCACGATAAGCACGTTCCCGTCTTCGTTGTTGGATACGATCTGCCGGGCCAGGGCGGGGCTCTGGACCACCGTAAACATCCAGGGCTGCCGGTTGTTGGCGCTGGGGGAGCGGATGCCGGCCAGCAGAATCTGGTCCAGATCCTCCCGGCTGACGGCCCCGGCAGTGAAATTCCGCGCCGCGTAGTGGTTCAGAATGGCCTGGACGCCGCTTTTCGCCTCCTGAGCCCCCGCCAAACCAGCGCAAAAAACCAGGCCGGCGCAAAAAAAGCCAATTTTTTTCATCTTAAATCTCCTTACCCGTGTATTACCCGGTTGGGAACAGACCATCCCAAAACCTGGCCGGTTTTGGCAGGCTGCCGGGCCGGGCGGTTCCATCATAGTACCGTTCCGGCGGTAATTGAAAGACATTGAATGAACGGTTATAGTTAAATAAGGCTGTTTCAAAACCGGATGAGGTTTGAAACAGGTTCACACAGGATATTTTTACGAGCGAGGTAATAACCATGTCTGATTCCGGAACCACTGTATTCGATGCAAAAATACCGCAGGGGGAAAGTTCTATGGCTGAAAGTTATGATTTTACCATTGAAGAACTGGGGAAGCGGAATGTAAAGTCCCCTATCGCCATGTCCACCGAGGCGGGGGACCTTATAGCCAATTATGTAACGGACAGCCAGTTTATCCGGCTGGAAACCGGCGTAAAGCCGGGGGCCCAAACCCCGATAAAACGCGGCCAGATATTGGAATGTGCCGGATCCCGGGAGATGCTCTACTTTACCCCCGCCCATGTCCACGCGGGAATCGTCAGCTGCGGGGGGCTTTGTCCCGGGATCAACGATGTTATCCGGGCTATTGTCCGCTGTCTGTGGTACCGTTACGGCGTTAAACGTATTTCGGGGATACAGTATGGTTATTTGGGGTTTTTGCCGGAGTATCAATTCGGCGTCAAAACGCTGGACCCGGATAGCGTGGACGATATTCACAAACTGGGGGGCACTTACCTGGGCAGCGCCCGGGGCGGCGGCAAGGAAGTCGTCAAGATCGTTGACGCCATAGAACAGTTGAACATGAACATGATATTTACCATCGGCGGGGACGGAACCCAGCGGGGCAACCTGGATATTGCCGAGGAAATCGACAAACGGAAACTCAAGATCGCCATGGTGGGAATACCCAAAACCGTGGACAACGATTTTGCCATCATCCAGCGGTCTTTTGGTTTTGATACCGCCGTGGACCGCGCTGTAGAAGTAGTGGCCGCGGCCCACATGGAGGCCAGTTCCGCCATCAACGGCATCGGCCTTGTAAAAGTTATGGGCCGGGAATCCGGCTTTATCGCCGCCCACACCGCCCTTGCCAGCCACGAAGTCAATTTTGTGCTTATTCCGGAAGTGCCTTTTAACCTGGAAGGCTACAACGGCTTTTTGCACCACCTGGAAGACCGGCTAAAACGGCGCAACCACGCCGTCATCGTGGTTGCCGAAGGGGCCATGCAGGATCAGCTTCTTACGGAAAAGAAAACCGACGCCAGCGGCAATCTTAAAATGGCCGATGTGGGAACTTACCTGCGGGACCGCATCATCAGCTATTTCGCGGAAAAGAAAATTGAAATCAACCTCAAATACATCGATCCCAGTTATATCGTCCGGTCATCCCCGGCAAACCCCTCCGATTCAATCTACTGCGAACGGCTGGGAAACGCCGCGGTTCACGCCGCTATGGCCGGAAAAACCAAGCTGATCATCGGCCTTGTGAACAATGAATTTGTCCATGTGCCCATTAAAATGGTGGTCTCCCACCGCAGCCACGTAGACCCCGAAGGCAACCTGTGGCGGGACACCCTGGACGCCACGCATCAGCCGGGTTTGATGGTGAACACTTTTAAAAACAGCGAAACCGCCAAGTAGAGCCGTTTTACAGGCCCGGTCCTGAACGGCAGGCGGGGCGCGGGAAAAACGCGGACCCGGCGGCTGCCGCGCGCGGACGCAATGAACTGCCCCGCCCGGCAGCTCCCCCGCGAACCGGCGAGCGGGTTTTTGGGTATTCATCTCCCTTTCGAATGAGCCTCCGCGGAGCAAGCTCCGGGGTATTAAACCAGACCTTGCGAATAAAGCGTTACGGATTCCTCAGATAACAGCTTGTGAGATGATCGTTCACAAGCCCCGCAGACTGCAAGAACGCGTATATGATGGTGGGACCCACAAAGCTAAAGCCCTTTTTTTTAAGCTCTTTTGAAATGGTTTCGGACAGGGGCGTAAATGCGGGGATCTCCCGCATCGAACGAAAGTGGTTGATTACCGGTTCGCCGTCCACGTGATCCCACAGCCACGCGGAAAAGTTCCGCAGTCCCTCCATCATCGCAAGCCAGGCTTGGGCGTTTTCCACGGCGGAAACAATTTTTCTGTGATTCCTGATGATGCGCTGATCCCCCATCAGGCGGGCTATGTCGCGTTTGCCGTAGCGGGCTATTTTTTCCGGGTTCATGCCGTCAAAGGCGGCGCGGTACGCCTGCCGGCGTTTCAAAATAGTAAGCCAGGACAAGCCGGCCTGCGCGCCTTCAAGGACAAGCAGTTCAAAGAGCCTGCGGTTGTCCCGCAGGGGGCGGCCCCATTCCTCATCGTGGTATTTTATGTACAACGGATCGCCAAGGCACCAGGGGCAGCGGATTTTTTCGGTACTCACCTTTTTCCTTTGCCTTCCATGCCGGGCACACATGAAGCTTCCCTGTCAGCCCTTAATTGCCCCGGCGGTAAGCCCTTTGATGATACTCTTCTGACAGGTAATGTAAACCGCCACAGGCGGCGGTTTTTTAAGTTCCAATAAGGAAGCCCGCCATCATTAGCGTAAATATTGGAGCGTAGTATTGAACTGCCATGAGGGTTCCCCCCGCAGAAAAGCGGAGTTTTTTACCGGAAAGTTTTTGTTGACTATTTTAGTAAAAATTGTATCTTATAGTCGAACGGCCAAGCAAAGGGCCATGTTTACGGCGGCGTTGCCGCCTGGCGCTTGATTGGGCCCCGCGGAAATAGCGCTACAAACCCGTGTCCGGTTTTTTAGAGAGGGAACACATGACAAATCGTCAATGTAAGATCCTTGATGTTCTTACAACGCGCCAGAAAATTGAAGTGGCTGCTCTCGCGGGAATGTTTTCGGTCTCGCAGGTAACTATCCGCAAAGATCTGACCGTTCTTGAGGAACAGGGGCTTGTCCGGCGCGAACATGGGTATGCGTCTATCGATCTGGGCAAAGGCCCAGGTACCTGTGTGGCCTACAACTACAACGTGAAAAAACGCATCGCCGTGCGGGCGGCGGCGGCCGTGGAAGACGGAGAAACTGTTTTTATCGAATCGGATTCTATCTGCGCGCTGCTTGCGGAGGAACTGGTCAACACCGGGAAGGACGTAACCATTGTTACCAATTCGGTATTTATCGCAAACCATACCCCCTGCGCCCCCAACGGAAAGCTTATCCTTTTGGGCGGTTTTTTTGAGCAAGAATCCCAGGTAACGGTGGGTCCCATGACCTGCAAATGCGGCGAGATTTTCTTTTCCGACAAGTTTTTTCTTGGGGTTGAAGGTTTTTCCGAATCTTTCGGGTTTACCGGCAGGGACCTCGTGCTGGCGGAAACCATACAAAGCCTTTCCGACCAGGCAAGGAACATCATTGTGCTTACCGAGTCGGAAAAGTTCAAAATGCCGGGAGTTGTGGGGCTGCTGCGCGCCGACAAGGTGGCTGCGGTCTACACTGACGACGAAATACCCCTCCGGGCCGAAAATTATCTTCACAAAAACGATGTGGAGATTCAAAAGGTTCCCCGCAAAGCCGAATAGGTTTTCCGTCCGCCGCGCCGGGACAGCCGCCGGCATGTTCAGTCTGCCGGACATGCCGGATGAGCTGCCCCGTGCGTACCGGCGGACCTTCCCGTCATAAGCTTGTCCGCGCACTGCGAAAACCCGTGATCCAGGCAAGAGTTTGTTTCAAAACCAGCCGGGTTTTGAAACAAGTTCGAATGTAAGTCCGGCTGACGGAGGCCGGAAAAAGGGGACGGGGCGATACGGGAGGCGGAGGAGAAGATGGCGGCGCCGGGGAGCAGAGAGGCGTTAAAAGTGTACAAAATTGAGAAAAATAACTTGACATGTCATTTTGAAAGATATATAATTACCGTCAAGGAAATAAAGAAATGCCAAATCATCAGTCTGGGGCGGGCCCCCCCCCCGGGCGGGGGGGGGGGGGGGGGGGGGGGGGGGGGGGGGGGGGGGGT
>JAISLX010000060.1 GCA_031277045.1 Treponema sp. | reverse complement strand
GGTAGGATTTTGACCCCCCGGCAGAAAGTAAAGGGGGTTTACAAAGTCGTTAAAGATGTTGACCGACGAAAGGACGGTTACGGTGGCGGTAACCGGCAGGAGCAGGGGAAAAATAATTTGGGAAAAGAGGCGCACCGAGTTACAGCCGTCCACATAGGCGGCCTCCTCTATTTCCCGGGGAATGGACGCGGTGTACCCCCGGTAGAGCATGACCGTAAAGGGAATATTCAGGGCCGCCTCCACCAGGATCATCCCGAAAAGGGAACGGTATATGCCGATAAGCTGCATGACCCAGATGGTGGGCAGAATCGCCGGGGGCAGCATGAGCCCCGTGAGGATGAGGAAGTTGATCCCCGTCAGCAGCTTGCCGGTCACCCGCTGGAGAATGTAACCCGCCAGGGAACAGACAAGGATAAGCAGCAGGATGGAACCGGCGGTGATAAGGATACTGTTGTAGAAGGCCCGGATAAGCATATAGTTTTGGGTGGCGATCACCTCGGCGTAGTTTTCAAAATGAAAGGCGCCGGGCCAGTCCAGATTCATCAGTCCCGCCTCCCGGCGATCCTTGACGGAATTGAGGAAGATAAAATAAAAGGGCGCCGCAAAGATCGCCAAACAAAAAAACAGGGCCCCGATATCGAGCAGCAGGATGCGATTTTTTTTCTTCATATTTCAACCTCCTGGCGGATGAGAAATCTATAGAGGGGAAAGACAATAAGACCAATCAGAAAGAACATGACCACATTGCCCGCGGTGGAAAGTCCGTAGAAGCCGTAGGCGTACTGTTTGTAAATGATGGAAGCCATGGTATCGGTCGCAAAACCCGGCCCGCCCTTGGTCATGGTCCAGATTAAATCGAAGGTACGGATCCCGCCGATAAAGGCAAGGATGATAACGGTGTTTATGGAAGACCGCACCAGGGGCAGGGTGATGTTTTTAAACCGCTGAAATCCGCCGGCCCCGTCAATGGAAGCCGCCTCGTAGTAGGTTTCCGGTATGGCCTGGAGCCCCGCGATATAGATCACCGTGGCGACCCCCACGCCCTTCCACACATCGGTCATGATCACCGAAAGAAGGGCGATGCTGGTGTTCCCCAGCCAGTCGGGTCCCGCAATCCCCAGACCCGCCAGCAGGGTGTTAAAGAGGCCCCTGGTGGGATGCATCAGGGCGCTAAAGGTAAGCCCCACCGCGATGGTACTGACCAGATTGGGAAAAAACAAAATTGAACGGATGACGTGTTTGGTTTTTATCGGGGAGATTAGCAATACCGCCAGCCCCAATCCGAACACCGCTTTAAAGCCGCAGGTCAGTACGGCGTACAGCAGGGTGTTCTGCACCCCGATGCGGAGACTGTATTCGGAAAAAAAAGTTTTAAAATTGTACAATCCCGCAAAACGAAAATCCGTTAAGGTCCAAATAGTCATACTGAAAAAGAAAGAAATGATCGTGGGAAAAATAAAAATAACGGTATAGATAATCAAGAGGGGTGTCAAAAACCAGACATTGTAGATCTTGCTTTTCAATTTGCATACTCCGGTCAAAAAAATACTTTGTATCTACTAAAACTTTATCGGTTAAAATAACCGCGAAGGCGAAGAAGGCGAATAAGGAAGATAAAAACAAAGTAGAAATTGTACATTCTATTTGAGTCTTCATTCGCCCTTGCAGTCAAAATGTAATCGGCGGCTTCCGTGGAGTTTGTTTGTGTTTCTTCACAAACAAACTCCGAGACATAGAATTAAAAACGATAGTTTTTAGTTCTATGTCCTACCAACCCGGCAAATTCAACTGAATCGCCTGTTTCTGTACGTCCGCGTCATAAGCGGCGGCGGCAGCCTTTGGCTCGGTGATTCCCGTACCAATTTCGACGCAGATCTGCTCCAGATTGGGACCCTTAACGGGGGATTCATATTCCAGGGCCGGGGCGGTCTTACCGGCATCAAAGTAAGTCTGCATTTCCAAAACTCCGGGATAGACATCGGCAGGGAGTTTGATCCCTTTAACAGAATAGGGACCCTCGGGCTTTATCTTTGACGAATACACATCGATCCCTTCCTGGGAGATGTAAAATTCAAACACTTTCTTGCATATTTCCAGGTTGGGGCTGTTCTTGTAAATATATAAGCCGCCGGATTCCCAAGTGGTAAGGCCATGGTTGTTGGGATCATCCCCAGGAATGCCGAATACGCCGATGTCGTTAATGGCCTCAGGGTAGTTGATCGCTATATTGGAAAAAATCGAAAGAATGGGCCAATGGACGCCCTGACCGGTGGCAATCATTTCCAGAGCCACATCGTAGGTGGTGGCAAGAAAGTCAGCATTGAGGTATTTGCGGGATTCCCAGAGCTTTTCAAAACTCCGCAACGCCGTCGGCGTAGAGGCAAATTTTGCCTTGTTCGTCGTATAATCCGCCGGGAAGTTGGGATGGGCGGCTTTTACATTGTACTCGTCCCCCAACATGATGACCTGGCTGGTCCAAGTATCCTTGTAGGCGCCGATGAGGGCGGTTTTACCCGCGGCCTGAATCTTGTCGCAGTTCGCCAGGAAGTCTTTCCATGTATGGGGAACCGAAAGACCCAGTTCCCGGTATATCCGTTTGTTGTAAAAGATAGAACCTGTTGAAACAGTTCCCAGGGGAATGGCGTAAACCCGCCCCTTTGAGCCAGCGGCGGTCTTAAAGGAATCGGTTACCCGGGCCATCCAGGGTTCATCAGTTAGGTCGGTGATGTTTCGTTCCGGGTTAAGGGCCTGGAGCAGGGAACCGGTATTGTACAAAAAGATATCCGCCATATCCCCGGTGGCAAGCCGGGTTTTGGTAATATTATCACCCTCAGTTCCTCCTGGGCGGACTTCTATGGAAAATTCCACGCCGAATTTCTTGGCCGCGGCGTCAAGAACCGCCTGGGAACCGTCAAAATTGGTATCCTTATCGATCAGTACCGTAATCACGGTCTTTTTTGCGCTCCCCGTTCCACCGGAAGAGGAGCCTTGAGAACCACCTCCGGCGTATACCGCCATACCAACGGTGAGGATCAAAAAGGTACATAAAATTTTCGTTTTCATCTTTAACCTTCTCCTTAAATGTTATTGAAAAAATTATAAGCCCCTCATTCAGCCGTTGTATATGGAGGATATAATAATTGCTGCTAAAAAATCCAGCACAAAAAGTTTCCGCTACGGAATGATTGCCGATGCGACCGGCCCCCATTTCCCCGCCTCCCCTTTGCCGTTCTCGTAGCGGGCGCAGAACCAGGCGGTCATGCCGGATTCGGAAGCGTCAAAGCTCACCAGTTCTTTTTTCCGGCGGGTAAAGCGGTAGTGGAGGAGTTCCTCCCCGTCCTTGGGCTCCTTCATCAGGTAATGCTTGATTCCGGCGGCCTGTTCCAGCGTTGCCCCGCCTTGGGGCATAATGCCCCGGTAGAGGGCGTAACCGTAGTCCCCCCGGCTGTCCGGCGGTTCCGTCCCCGGAAGCGGCGAAAGATGAACTATCAGCACGTGGGGTCCACCGGAGTAGGTGATGGTCAGGGTAGGCTGTCCGGTGGGCGGGGGAACCGGGGTGTGGGTGTCATCGGGCAAGGGCAGCAGCAGGGTTGCAAGATCTGCCAGCGTCAAGGGCGGTAAGAGCAGGAAATGTTTTTTGATAAAGCGGGCTTCGGTCTCCATCTCCTTGAAAACTTCGTTGCACTCAACCACGCTTGCCGCCGTCCGTTCCCCGCTTTTCACTATTGCCAGTATATTTTTGGCGTTTGTGTCGGCGGTGGTCAGGCTGGTAACATTCGCCGGGGGAATGTTCCACGCCGATGCTTTGGTTTGGAATACCGCAAGCCAGATATCCACCATGTGAAGTTGTTCATCCCTTGAACGGGGATACCAATCTGTACTCATTCTATTACCTCCATAAATATGAACCAACTTCAAAACCCGGTCGGTTTCTACTGGCTCTGCTATATCCGTGAACCCGCAGGCTTGAGCCATAGGCTTGCGGGCTTTAGCCGTGGACTTGCGGGCTTTAGCCGCAGACCTGCGGGCTTGAACCGCAGACCTGCGGGCTTGAGCCGTGGACCTGCGGATTTTAGCCGTAAACCTGCGGGCTTGAACCGCAGACCTGCGGGCTTGAGCCGTGGGCTTGCGGGTTTTAGCCGCAGACCTGCGGATTTTAGCCGCGAACTTGTGGGCTGTACCCTCATTCCTGATTGCTAATTGCTATAGTGATTAAGAAGTATAAAACTGAAATTTCGCCGTTGTATATGGAGGATATAATAATCGATAATGAAAAATTCGGCACAAAACGAAAAAGCGAATTACTCCAAAATATCCTCATCATTGTCTTAAAAATGGTATCAGTATATAGTACCATAAAAATATGAATTCAAAGCAGCAAAAAGACTTTTGCATTGATATTCAGAAATCCCATACCATCCAATATTTTATGGGCGGATATCGAAAGCCTTTTGACTGCTTTCGGCGCTGAAATATCGGAAGGAGCGGGTTCAAGATTACGGGTTAAACTTAAAGAGGTTCGGGCTGTGTTTCACCGGCCGCACCCCCGGAAGACAACCGGTAAGGGAGCTGTGAGCTCTGTAAGAAGATTTTTGGAGAACGCGGGGGTTGAGCCATGATGGAGTATAAAGGATATTTAGGAACTGTTGAATATGACGCGGAATCGAAATTGTTCCATGGTGATATTATAAATACCAGGGATGTTATTACCTTTCAAGGAACCACCGCGGCGGAGATAGAAAAGGCATTTAAGGATTCTGTTGACGATTATCTGGCATGGTGTAAAGAAGAAGGGGTGGAGCCGGAAAAACCCTATTCAGGAAAATTCAATCTGCGATTGTCACCGGAATTACATAAAGAGGTGGCAATAAAAGCCAGAAAACTAAAAATCTCAATAAACAGCTTTGTAGAAAAGGCTATCATTGATGAAATTGCCGCCGTACCTTAGTCCTTTGTGCAAATTCTCCGCGAGAAACAGGGGGCGCCGAACCCTGTTCATGGATAATACAATAATCGCTGCAGGAAAATCCGGCACAAATTGTTTCGGTTAAAAATTTTTCTATACAACCAAAAATTCATGCCCTATAATAATCCCATGCGGTTCAGAACGAGGCTTATGATCATCTATTCTCTCTTGGTTACCGTTCTTATCATCCTCATGGCCTTTGTCTTTGAGATCTACAACCTGAAACACCTGGAAACCCTTTCCCGACAGGAACTGGATGTACTTAGTAAAAACATGTCCCACCAGCTTGATGAAATCGTGCGGCCCATGGTCTTTATCACCGAATTCCTCCTCTCCGACAGCAAGGTCCTCTCGGCCATGACCACCCTTGCCCGGGCGGACCAGAGCGGCCGGGGACATTCCCTTATTGCCCAGGCAAAGCAGGAGATCCGGGCCGCCCTTTCCACCTATTGTAACAACGTGAATTTTCACCGGGTGTCTTTTTTTACCGAATACGGCGATCTCTTAAGCAGCAACCTTCAGGCGCCCACTATCCCCGACGGGGAAGCCATTGTTACCGGCATCCCCAGCATCGCCCGGGTGGACGCGGCCATGGGCAGGGCGATCCTCTTGCCCGCCTATGACGACCCCTGGGATTACCGCAGCCCCCGGCGGGTATTCAGTATCGTCCGGCTCATCATGGGGAACAACCGCGCCGCTTATATCGAAGTTCAAAAGCCGGAACCTATTCTGGAAGATCTGTACCGCCTCAACAAGGACGGAGCGGTCAAGGTGGCGGTGATCAACGGCAGGGGGGAGGTGTTTTATTCCCAGCTCGGCGATGACACCAACGCCGTGCTGCAACAGTTGCTTACCGGTACGCCCGGCACGGAAGGGCCGCCGGTATCCCAAGTAGGGGGAAATATCGCCGCTTCGTACTATTCCTCCTATACCGACACCTATACCATTGTGGTCCAGGGCCGGGAAACCATGGCCGCGGCGGTTAAAGACATCACCCTGGTTACCATGATCATGGCCCTGTTCATCTGCCTGGTATCGATCCTGGTTATCCGCTTATTATCCCTGCGGGTAACCGCCCCGGTACGGCAGCTTATCACCCGGATAGAGCAGACGAATCTGGAAAACCTCGATCGCGATGTCGTTATCGAATACACCGATGATGAATTTGTCCAGCTCTGTAACAGTTACAACGATCTGCTCAAGCGGCTTAACCAGGTCCGCCGCCAGGAAGAACAGATGAGCCTCCTCCACCTGCAGGCGGAATTCGACGCCCTCCAGGCCCAGGTGAATCCCCACTTTATCTACAATGTGCTGAACGTCATCTCCCACCGGGGGGGTGATCAACCATGACGAGGAGATCTGCGGGATCTGTGAAAAACTCGCCTCCATGCTCCGGTATGCTGCGGGAACCTCCCAGCGGCTGGTGACCATCCGGGAAGAACTGGACTACCTGGAGGGTTACCTCTACCTCCTCAAAACCCGGTACCGGGATAAGCTGGAATACACCATTACGGTTGAGGAAGCGGTGCTGGAACAGCGGATCCCCAAAATCGTGCTGCAACAGTTTATCGAAAATTCCATAACCCACGGGTTTAAAAATTCCCCCCGGATCATGGTCCTGTCGGTGCGGGGCTGGACCGCGGGGGATTACTGGTACATGGAGGTTCGGGACAACGGCGGCGGCTTTTCCGAAACCGGCAAGGCGGCGCTGGAAAAGCGGATGGCGGAAATCAAAAACCGGGTGGGGGAGGCAAACTTGAATTTGGATATCGGCGGAATGGGGCTCCTCAACATATACACCCGGTTTTTGATCTTATTCGGGGACAACGTGATTTTCCGGCTTGCCAATGCCGCGGAGGGGGCGGTGGTTACCATCGGCAGGCAAAAAAGCCCCGCCCCCGCTACCCGGAAGCTCCGGCCGGCCGTCCCGGCGGAAGGTTGAGGCATGTACCGCATCGTTCTCGTGGAGGATGAGCCCGCGGCGGCGGAAAACATCCGCGACATCATCCGGCTCTACTGCCCCCAATTTGAGATCGTCGCCGGCGGAGACAACGGGGCGGCGGGCCTTGCCCTGGCCCAGGTCCACCATCCGGATCTGCTCCTCACCGATATCAGGATGCCCATCATGGACGGCCTGGAGTTGATCGCGCTGCTCCACCAGGAACTGCCCCAGGTCAAAACCATGATCCTCTCGGGCTACCAGGATTTTGAGTACGCCCGGACCGCCCTGCAATACGGGGCCGTTGATTATCTCCTCAAACCCATAAGCCCCCAGGCAATGACCGCCGCCTTGAACCGGATCATGCCCCTCCTCAACGACGCCCTGGGACAGCGGCTGCTGCCCCTCGTCCACTCCCTCATCAATAACGAAGCCCCTGACCGGGGGGCCCTGAAAAAACAGTTCCCCGCCCCGGCCTATACTCTGGCGATCAGCAGAAAGAACGGACTCCCGGGCCGGTTCCGCCGCAATGTGTTTGCCCATACCCAATGCCGCGTTGAGGGAGACACCATCGACATGTACGGCCGGGATGAAATGGAAAACCTCCGGCTCGCGTCCGGGAACGCTCTTTTATCCGCTTCGGGCTTGGAGGCGGCCCAGTGGCTGCACCGGGAGGTACCGGGCTACACCACCACCGTGGTCTGGCACGAGGCTTTTCCCATCGAAGCGCTGCCTGAAATCATCACCGCCCTCTATGCCGCCCTGGACCGTGGTTTGGTCATCGGGAAAAATCAGCTTATCGCCGCCGGCGTCCCACCGGGCAAACATGCCGCCGCCTCTTCCCCGCCCGGCGGGGAACTCAAGCAGCGGCTCGGCTATTACCTCAAAGAAAACAAAATCGAGCTTGTCCGCTCCCTGGTATTGGAGCAGTTGAAAAAATGGGAAGCCCAGGGACAAACCCAGTTGTATGTGGAAGAAACAATACGGTCGATCTTTGAAACCCTGCGCCGGGAATTTAAAAATTCCGCCGCTGACGAGGGCTTTGAATTTATGATCGACGACGCGTTTTTTTACGCCGCCTCCTACGATGAACTCCGGGAGAGCCTGCTTTTTATTCTGGAAAAATTATTGCCCGACCCCCGGCAGCGGATCTGCAAAGTCGACACCCCTGAATTTTTCGCCCTCATCCGGGAATACCTCGACGCCCATGTGAACGAAACCGTCAACCTTCAATCATTGTGCAAACACTTTGGGATCTCCCAAACCTATATGAGCCGCCTTTTCAGAAAATACACGGACCTCTCCTTTAACAATTACCTGACCTCCCTCAGGATCGAAAAAGCCAAGGACTACCTTTTGGAGAAGGACACCCTCATCAAAGACGCCGCCGCCCTGGCCGGCTTTACGGACCAATTCTATTTCAGCCGGGTCTTCCGGTCTGTCACGGGACAATCGCCCTCAGACTACATCCGAATCAATACACTATAAAGGGCGCATCCGGCTCAAACACCTTCGGTGTTCCGCCGGACCGGGCTATCCGCTCTAATGAGTTTGACCGGTTTTGCTTGGCAAAACCAGTCAAACTCATTCCGCTTCTATCCCTTGCGCGGAAGACCTCCCGGGCTTGGGGAACCCGCGTCTTCATTGCGGGCCGTGCAGCAGCCTGCCGGGTCGATTAGATTAAGGGTAAGAAAACCTTTAAAACTGAATTTTTTAGAGGTTCCCTCAATATGCTGTTATACGAGTTGGGCAAATTTTCTTGACAAAAATATCAACATAGACTAAAATACGTACATATAGGAGTTACAATGGGTTATGCACAAATAAAGTTGAATGATTTGGTCAAAAAAGCAGTTGACCATAATTGGAGTATACCTGAATTTCAAAGAGGTTTTGTGTGGAAACCGGTTCAAGTTAGGGATTTGGCAGAATCTTTATGGCTAAATTATCCAATTGGGTCACTTTTGATCTGGGATAGTGGGAGTAAAATAGAAGCGAGAACAGCCATAGATTCTCAAAATCCTTCTGAATGGCTTGTTGATGGACAACAGCGGACAACCGCATTGTGTATATTATTTGGTCGAAAGCCTTATTGGTGGCAAAAAGCAGATGAATGGAATAAGGTATTAAAACGTTATGACATACGATTTGATATTCATACAAAAGAAGAGCCTTTCTTTTTAGTAGCAAATGCCGGTATTCGAAATGCAAAAAGCAATAGATATATAAAATTGTCATATTTATTAACTCTTGATACCCAGAAAGATGAAGATCAAAAAGCACTATTGGAATTAGCAAAGAATATCAAAATGGAAGGATTTTGTGACGGAATGGACGTTACAGAAGTATATACTCGATTAGATAGAATAAGAAAAATTAGAGAGAAAGATATTGTAACTGTCACAATTGAACATGAATTAGAAGATGTTGTAGAAATATTTTCGCGATTAAATAGCCGGGGAACACGTGTAACAGAAGCAGATATCTATTTGGGGGTTGTAGCGGCAAGAAATCCAACATGGGTTCGTGACATATTTCTCCCCTATTTAGAAGGTTTGGATAATACCGGGTTTCACATAGATCCCAATTTACTGTTTAGAAGCTTGACCGGAATTGGTGAACATACGACTAGATTTAAAAATATTAAAGATAATTTCTGGAACAAAGAACAAATACTGCCTTCATGGAAAAAAACTCAGAATTCATGGGAACGATTAATATTGCGATTTAAAGAATACGGCATACTTACTAATTTAATAATGCCAACGCAGGCAGCATTAGTTTCAATGGTTGCTTTGATCGATAAATATAATGATGACAATAATTTTTCTTTGGCGTTATATTGGTTTTTGCAAGCATCGCGGTTTTCAAGATATAGTGGTTCTGGTACGACTTCTTTAGACGAAGACTTAAAGGATATTTATGAATCAAATAATTTTTTAGAAGCTATTGAAAAATTATTGAAACGATTTCGATATGAAGATCCAATTGATTCAGAAGAATTTCTTAAAGATTATAGCGATTCAAAATTTGGACGATTTATTTTATACTTACTTGTATATCAAAATAAAGCACAAGATTGGGATCAAACTGGTCAAAGACTTGGGTTTGATGGGACAGTAATTCTTGATGACTTCCAGCCGCAATGGCATCATGTGTTTCCTAAAGACTATTTAAAAAATAATGTTGAAAATAATTTAATTGATTGCTTGGCAAATATTGCTGTCATAGGCCCTTCAATAAATATTCGAATTAGCAATAAAGACCCCTTATCTTATGTTAAAAAATATAAAATAACAAAAGAAAAATTAGAACAACAATATATTAATGAATCATTTGTAAACGTAAAATTTGAACAATATGAAAACTGGTTAAAAGAACGTGCAAAAACACTTGCGGAAAATGCTAATGCATTTTTAAATCAGTTGAAAAAAGGCTAAAATATGCCAAAACGCCGCCAGCAGCCGAAACAACATAAGCAATTACACAACGAGAAAGAGAATTCGACCGCGAATTAGCTACGCGGTCAATTAAATGAAAATAAGGCGACAAAAGAAAAAGAAGGGGTCATTGTTTTCCGGTTCATCTCCCTTATTCGCCGCGAACCGAAGGTTCGACTGCGCCTTAGTGGTGAATTTCTTCAATTCTGTATGGGTGTTTACAAGGCGCTATTCCTCCCAGGGATACGCAAAGGCATAGCTCCCGAAGCCTAACACCGCGGCCGCGCCCCCCGGCGCCGGGGCAAAGACGATGCCGCCGATGGTGCCCGGCTTTGCCTTGGGCAGGGTAAGCTCCGCTTCGGTGTTGGCCGGCACCGTCACCGAAAGGGCGATCTTCCCGCCTGCAAGCTCCCAGCGCAGGGCGATGAGGCCGTAGACCGATTCGTATTTGGTCTCCGCCCAGGTGATGCCGCCGCCGGGACAGGGCCGGAGTATGCTCCGGGCAAAGGCGGGCTTTTCCTTGTCCGTGTCCAGGCCGCCCACGGCACTGAACACCCAATCGCTCACCGCCCCATAGGCGTAGTGGTTGAAGGAATTCATGTCCGGGCTCCACATGGTCCCGTCGGGCTTTAAGCCGTCCCAATGCTCCCAAATCGTGGTGGCCCCCTTGGTAACCTGGTACAGCCAGGAGGGAAAATCCTCTTTCAACAGCAGCTCGTAGGCCAGGTCCAGACGGCCGTTGTCCGCCAGGACCTGACATACAAAGGGGGTCCCCACAAAGCCCGTGGTCAGATGGTTGTTCTGCTCCGCGAGCAGGGAAACCAGGGTGTCCACGGTGCGTTGTTTATAGGCCGCCGGGACCAGGTCAAAGGCCAGGGAGAGGATGTGGGCGGTCTGGGTCCGCGCGGCAAGCCGCCCCGAGGGGGTAAAAAATTCCTTTTGATAGGCTTCCCCAATATCCTCCCGGAGTTTTTGGTAGCGCTCCGCGTCTTCCTTCTTGCCGAGGACCGCCGCGGACCGGGCCAGGAGGGCGGTGGAATAGGCGTAGAAGGCGGTGGCGGAGAGGTCGTTGGGGGTCGCGCCGAAGTAACTCCCCTCTTTGGCGTCCAGGGCAACCCAATCGCCAAAATGGAAGCCCGTGTTAAACAAAAGCCCGTCCTGGGCAACGCCGCGGATGTATTCAACCCATTTCTTCATCGAGGGGTACTGTTCCTCCAGGATCTCCTGGTCGCCAAAATAGGTGTAGACGGTCCAGGGGATGATCACCGCCGCGTCGGCCCAGGCGCAGGACCCCGCCTCCTGGGTGATCTTATCATCCACATCGGCTATGTTTTTAAGGACATCGGGCACCACATGGGGAACCTGGCCGTCGGGAAGTTGGCTGAGGGCAAGGTCCCGGAGCCATTTTTTGAAGAAGGGGGCGGTTTCCATGAAGTAAGCGGCGGCCCGGCAGAAGATCTCCGCGTCCCCGGTCCAGCCGAGCCGTTCGTCCCGCTGGGGGCAATCGGTGGGAATGTCCACAAAGTTGTCCTTCATGCTCCAGCGGACATTGCTCATAAACTGGTTGAGTTTCGGATAGGAACAGGAAAACTCCCCGGCGGGCCGCATGTCCGAATAGACGGCAAGCGCCTCAAAGTTATGGAGGTCCACCGTACCGGGGTATTCGTCAAGGGCGATGTACCGGAAACCCTGGAAGGTAAAAAAGGGCGCGTAGGTTTCAGGGCCGCCGCCCTTGAGAATGTACTCGATGGTCTGCTTGGCGCGCCGCAGGTTTTCGGTATAAAAATTTCCCTCCGCGTCCAGGATTTCGGCGTGACGGAGCTTTACCCGGTCCCCGGCCTTGCCTTGCACGGTAAAGCTTACCCAGCCTGATATGTTCTGCCCGAAATCGATCACCCGCTCCCCCCGGGGGGTGGTGAAAAAGGAAAGGGGTTTCAGGCGTTCCTGCTCCTTGACCGGGGGCCCGTCCTGGGGCCGCAGGATCCCGGTGTCACTACTTTCCACCGCGGCGGGCTTCCAGCCGGTCCCGGTAAAGCCGGGCCGGTCCCAGCCGGGCTGCTCCAGCCGGGCGTCATAGGTTTCGCCATGGTAGATCTCCGAATACACCACCGGCCCCGGCGCTCCCTGCCAGCTTGCGTCCGTGGGGATAATTTCCACCCGGCCGTCCTCGTACTCCACCCGGAGTTGGGCGATCACCGCGGTCCGTTTGCCAAAGACGTTCCGCTTGCCAATCCAACTGGCGAGGTCCCCCTTGTACCAGCCGGGCCCCACCATCAAGCCCAGGAGATTGGCGCCGGGGCTTACGGCATCCGTCACGTCATAGGTTTGAAAGAGGATGCGTTTTTGGTATTCCGTCCAGCCAGGGCTCAACACCTCGTCCCCGGCCCGGCGGCCGTTCACCACGGCCCGGTACAATCCCTTGGCGCTGGCGTAAAGCCGGGCGGACTTGATGCCGGGGGATAGCACAAATTCCTTCCGCAGCAGGGTCCCCGCGGAACTGGCCCCGGCGTTTTCATCCTCGGCGCTGATAAAGGCCGCCTGCCATTCACCGGCCCCCAGGAGGGTGGTCTCAAAAAAGGCGGTTTCGCTCCAGGGACTTTCAGCGCCTTGCTTGTCCCAGACCTTTACCCGCCAAAAATACCGCTTCGACGATTCCAGGGGCGCCCCCGCGAAACGCACCAGGTGGGACTCCCGGGAGGGGACCTGCCCGCTTTGCCAGCGGAGGGAACCGAAGCCGCCATCCGCCGCGACCTCAATCGCGTAGGCGCTTTGGGCGATCCCCCGGCCGTCGGATTCGATTTTCCAGCTAAACCGGGGCGTACCGGTCCCGACATCAATCGGATGAGGGCGGTATTCCACCCGGAGATCCTTCAAACTTACCATAACTGTCCCTCCATTGCGGATATGATACCCTCCCAGGTCCGGTTGGTAAATGAACAAACCAATACTTTTTAATAGAATAATCTAAAGCAAATCGATAGTAGTATCAATAACTCATGTCACGCAATGTCAAGCCACAATAGAAATGTCCTTCTCCCGCTTAGGCAGCATGAGAGTCTGATTGGCCTTTTTTCGATAGTGGTAACTCCTTAACGAGAATGCATTTCCACAAAATACTCAGGCTGCCATTCAGCCGTATTCGGTAACTATTCAGCCTGATTATACATTTTCAAGCATAAAACCAGGCATTTGGCCTTCAAAAAGCATCTTCAAGGCATCCGCTGATGAAATATCGTGCTTCTCACAGGTTGATACATAGCTTTTTATTCGGCAGAAATAGCGCGCCCCCTCCCATGACCGGAAACAGCCGGATATCTTTTGATGTACTTTTATCATCCTTAAATCCCGTTCCGCCTGGTTGTTTGTAAA
>JAISLX010000043.1 GCA_031277045.1 Treponema sp. | reverse complement strand
GCAAGGCTGTAGCGTGGGGGAAGGCTTTCCCCCTTTTTATCATCCGCTTCTTTTGTCTGACAGGTTATTCGTTGATTCCGGGGGATAGGGGATAAAGACCATTGCGGGCGGCATGGGTTGTATGTAACAGTAATACCATGAAGGCGATAGGGTTTTTTAAAGCGGCGTTTTTTCATAGGGATGCGGAATTCCGGGTCAAGATTTACAATCTCCTGGCTATGGCGGGGATGATCATCTCTGTCCTGGCGGGAATTATGGAGCTTGCCTACGAGACGGTGGCGCCTAATCTGATAAGTTTTGCCGCCGCTTTTCTGCTGTCGGTGGTTTTGCTGTTGTTTTCCCATAAAACGGGCCGGTATCAGCTTTGTTATATGATTACCATTATTGTGGTTTTTCTCCTGCTTTTTCCGGCGATGTTTTTCAATACCGGGGGCTATCACGGCAGTATGCCTTGCTGGTTTGTGTTTGCCGTGGCGTTTACGGTTTTTATGCTGGAAGGGAAAAAGGCCCTTGTTGTGGGGACTATAGAAATCCTCGGCTATGCGGGAATTATCCTGCTGGCCTGGCGGGAGCCGTCGCTGGTACGCTTTCCCGCTGATGAGGAGTATGTGCTGATAGATATGCTGACCACGTTTCTTCTTGCCAGCCTTACCCTGGGCGGCACTCTGTGGTTTTATCTCAAGCTCTACCAGGACCAGCAGCGGCAGACCGAACAGGCCCGGGAGGAAGCTTTGGCTTTGAGCAAGGTTAAAAGTAACTTTCTGGCAAACATGAGCCACGAAATCCGCAGTCCTATCAACGTGATTTTGGGAATGAACGAAATGATTCTGCGGGAGAGCGAAGACGACCGTATTGCCGCATACAGCCGGAATATAGAGGGCGCGGGAAAAAGCCTCCTGGGTCTTATCAGCAATGTGCTGGATTTTTCCCGGATTGAATCGGGGAAGGAAGAGGTGATTGAGGAATCGTATAAAACGGCGGACCTGATTCGGGAACTGGTTATTATGGGCCGGACAGGGGCGGAAAAAGAGGGGCTTTGTTTTGAACTGCATGTTGATGAAAACCTGCCCGTGGAACTTATTGGAGATTTTATCCATCTGCGGCAGGTGGCGGTCAATTTTTTAAGTAACGCGGTCAAATACACTGAGCGGGGGACGGTAACGCTTTCGGTGGCGGGAAAAAAGGAAGTTCGGAAACCGGGAAACCCGGACAGCTTTCGTCTTGCTGTTACCGTGAAGGATACGGGGATAGGAATTCGGGATGAACAGCGGGAACTGTTGTTTGACGCTTTTACCCGGCTGGATATACAGATCCACCGGAACATCGAGGGGGCCGGGCTGGGTCTGTCCATCGCCAGAGAACTGACGGAACTGATGGGGGGCCTTATTACCGTGGAAAGCGTCTGGGGCCGGGGCAGTGTCTTTACGGTGGAGGTTCCGCAAAAAATCAAGACAGACAGCGCCCCGGCTGACGCCTCAGTTCCGGGAAGTCGGGAGCCTGTGAGGGATGCTACGGATAACGGCAGCCGGGACGGCGGGGGAAGTTTTACCGCGCCGGAGGGGCGGGTTCTGGTAGTGGACGATAACCGGGAAAATCTTTTGGTGATCGAATCCCTTTTGCGGCGGACTATGCTGCACGTTGATACGGTCCAAAGCGGGGCGGAATGCCTTGAAGCGGTAACGAAAAAGGACTATCACGTCAGTCTTAGGGATTATATGATGAGCGGCCTTGACGGCAGAGAAACCTTCCGCCGCCTGCGGGAAACGGGTTTTGCCATGCCGGTCATCGCGCTTACCGCGGACGCTGTGGCGGGGGCGGAGCAAAAGTTTTTGAAAGAAGGCTTTGCCGCATACCTCTGTAAGCCGGTACAATGGCAAGACCTGGAAACGGCCCTCCGCACTGTGCTGCCTGATGAACTGACGGCAAGAAGAGTGAAGAGTGAAGAGGGGGGAGGAAGGGTGGAGGGTGAGGGGTGGAGAGAGGGTGGGAAGGCATGGATGCCGCCGCTGGCCGAATACGGGGTGATGCCGGAACAGGGGCTCCGGTATCTTTCGGGAGATATGGCCCAATACAAACGGATGGCGGAAATCTTTATCAAAAATTGCCGGGCCAACCGGGAAGCGGCGCGGGATATGGCGGAGCGGAGCGATTGGGAGGCCCTCAAATTCAGTTTCCATTCGCTCAAAAGCCAGGCCCTGAGCATGGGAGCGCAGAATCTTTCCGCTGACGCGGCGCGGCTGGAACAGTATTGCCGGGAGGAAAAGGAACGCTATATACAGGCGGCCCTTCCCCTGGTTTTTCTGGAATGGGAAGAAATCCAAAAGGGGCTTGAGCAATTTGTGGGGAGGGATGGGGAGAGTGAGGAGTGATGCTGTTACCCCGCGAAACGTGGGGTGATGAAAAGCGCGGCAGGCTTTAACCTGAATGGGGAGATTGCCATGAAGGAAGATACGCGGGATACCATTCTGCTTGTGGACGATGACATTACCCTGCTTGAGATGGGGGGAGAACTTTTGGGAGCTTTGTACCGGGTAAGCCCCGCGAGGTCCGGGGAAGAAGCCCTGGGGCTGCTGGGCGGGGGCCTTATTCCTGATATTATCCTCCTCGATATTGCCAGGCCCCGGATGGACGGCTCAGAAACCTATCAAAAAATAAAACAACTGCCGGAACTTCAGGGGGTTCCGGTGATATTTCTGACGGGGTTAAGCGATACGGAGAATGAATTAAAGGGCCTGGAAATGGGGGCGGTGGATTATATCACCAAGCCGTTCGTCCGGGAAATTCTGCTGGCC
>JAISLX010000042.1 GCA_031277045.1 Treponema sp. | reverse complement strand
AGGTAATACTCTTTTTTATGCAGGATTTCTTCGATAACGCCGAATATCTGGGAGTAAAACGGGTCGACAAAGATAGGAATATCATCGTACATATCCGCGCGGTTTACCGCAAGACAGATGATCCGGGACCGTTCGTTGTTAAGATGCCGCAGCCCCATCTTTTCGACATAGTGATATTCGGCAAGTAACCCGGTTATCCGCTCGTATTCGCCGGAAGAAACCTTGTTTTTCTTTCCGTGTATAACATTCGATATTGTGGCGATACTGACTCCGGCAATGTGCGCCATTTCTTTCATTGTCGGCATGGTATGAATAATAAGAAAAGACAGGCGTTGTGTCAACGCATTAACGCAACCTGCCGGAAGCGCCGCGGAAACGCGGGAAATTCCCCGCGAAGGAAAATGTCCTAGCAGCCTGTTGCACTTGTGGATTTTTTGCGCTTGATGCCGCAAAAAATGCGCCCAAATATGTAAAACAGCCTCAGTTATCACCAAAGCGCCCGCCGGAATTACCGGCGTCAAACTCGGCCCACCTGACATGGCCCTTGAGAATTGCCTCTTTCAGCTGCTTCTCCTGATCGTTCAGCTTTCTTTCCGAGCCGCTTTTCACCTCCAAAAAGATCACGGAACTTATTTTCTTTTGGTTCATCCCTTGAAAGACGATAAAATCAACGGGCTTTCCCACAAAGCGGCAGTCCCCGGGGTCGAACGGAAAGCCCGGCAAAAGGGGCGCCATCTGTTCCGATACCAGGCCGCCTATTACCGCCCGGGACTGCCTGAGCCGGCTTCTGACCACATCTTCCAGTTTGTGGGCTTCCCACTCGGCGGCCTCCCTTTTTCTGCCGTAAACGGCGCCGGCACGGAGCCCGATAAGCAGAAAAACTACGCAGAACAGGGCGAAAATAACAATAACCGCGATGATCCGGGGAGACAGGGTTTCCATTAATTACACTTACGCATTTATGCGCGATCATCAGGATCGGCGGCTTCGGTTTCACCAGCGCCGGCGGCTTCTTCGGTGGCGGCTTCGGTTTCACCAGCGCCGGCGGCTTCTTCGGCAGCGGCTTCTTCGGTGGCGGCAGCTTCGCCGGTTTCGTCCGCACCGCCGGCTTCTTTGGTGGCGGCTTCCGCGGTTTCGTCCGAACCGGCGGTCTCCCCGCTTGCGGCCGCGGCTTTACCCGCCATGCCCCGGCGAATCGGATGGAGAGTTTCCTCGCTTACCTGGGCAGGGTCGTCCACGCCTGCGGGAAGCTCCCGGCCGTCCTCAAATTCCACCTCCTCTTCCTCGAAGAAGAACTCCGGGTTTACCGGCGTTTCTTCCGCGATTGACAGATTTTCGTTTTCGAGACGTACCGATATGATCTTGGTTATCCCGCTTTCTTCCATGGACACGCCCAAAAGGGTTCCGGCCCCGGTCATGGTTCTCTTGTTATGGGTAATAACGATGAACTGGCTTGAGCCGCCGAACTCACGCAGCAATTGTACAAAGCGGCTTACGTTTGCTTCGTCCAGGGCGGCGTCAATTTCGTCCAAAAGGCAGAAGGGGCTTGGCTTGACCATGTACGTGGCAAACAGTAACGCTACCGCGGTCATGGACTTTTCGCCGCCGGAAAGCAGGGTGATGTTTTCCAGCTTTTTTCCCGGAGGCTGCGCGAAAATTTCTATACCCGATTCCAGTACATGATTGGGATCCTGGAGCCGCAGTTCCGCCCTGCCGCCTCCAAAGAGACGGCGGAATATGTTGTGAAAGTTTTTCCGTATCTTGTTGTAGGTTTTAACAAACAGCTCCGATGATTCCGTCCGGATTTCTCTGGTAATATTTTCAATATCTTCACGGGCCTTGGTAAGATCGGCAAGTTGATTGGAAAGAAAATCGTAACGTTCCTTTGTTTCGGCAAATTCTTCCGGGGCCATCAGGTTTACCGATCCCAGATCCCGCAGGGCATTCCGGGAAACCCCGAGTTTTTCCCGCAGTTCCGAAGGGGCCGCGGTAATCGTGAATATGCGCTCCTCAAATTCCATAAGGTCGCGGGAATGGGTTTCCCGAAAGTTGTCCTGGATGTTCTTGATTTCGGTTTCCGACTGTACCAGTTCCAGGTGAATCTTCTCCAGCTTTTCCTGCATCCTGGCCAAATCGCCCATCCGCTTTTTAACCGACTCCTGTTTTCCCGCCACGTCACCGTTCTTTTTGGCGATGTCTTTTTCCAGCTTTTCAAGGTCCGCGGAAAGTTTAAGCCCCTTTTGTTCGATGCCGGCAATCTCCTCTTTTGTAGAGGCGATCCGTTCATCAATTTCGTCACAGCGTTTCCGGGAAAGGAAGAGTTCGTCCCGCACGGACTTAAGCTGGGCTTCCTGGCCGGCGAGTTCCCGGCGTATCAGTTTCGCCTGTTCGCCCGCCGCCTGGGCGCCGGTTATCATCCGCTCCCGGCTTACCCGCAATTCCCCCAGGGTCTTCCGGTACTCATCGATCTTGGCGTTCAGTTCCTGGTTTTCCTGCCTGAGCTTTACGATCCGTTCCTGGCGCTCAGTAACCCCGTCCTTGCAGGCGCGGATCTCCGCGTCCAACAGGCGCTTTTTGGTAATAATGCCTTCCGGGGCCAGAAAGTCATC
>JAISLX010000184.1 GCA_031277045.1 Treponema sp. | reverse complement strand
AGGTGGGGAGCGCCTTCGGTGAACATATCCCTGGAAAAATCCCCAATCGTGGCGGATTGCAGGGCGGTTTTACGCTTGGTTTCGGCTAATTCCTGCTTGAGCAGGGCTTCAAGGAAAGCGACCGCCTCCCGTTTTTCAGTACAAGCCCGGCCGCAGGTCTTGATAATTCGTTCATTCCCCTGCTGGAACCAGTAGTAGAAAAAAGAGCCTCCCTTGCGATTCCTCTTAAACAGATGGTATTTCCCGACCGTAACGCCCATAGTGGCCTCCAAAAAGTGTTGCCACTTCTGTTGACACGGCTTTTCCCTGACATTTCTGTCGGCTGTGTCATGATACGGTCAAGACGCCTTTGTGAGCTAATTCCTTATCCCATAAAGAATTAGGCCGTCCTTTCGGACGGCCATACGCTCCCCCGCGCGGGTTCGAACCACGGACCCAGTGGTTAACAGCCACTTGCTCTGCCAACTGAGCTACAGGGGAATGTCAAACAACTATAACGGTTTTCACGAAATTTTGTCAAGTCGCCGCTCGTTCCCAAAGCCGGCGCTTATGCCTGGTTTTTATGTGAAGGGAGTGTAATACCCAAGAACCGGTTCGCGGGGTAGTTGTTGTTCAAAAACCGAGGTTTCTGAACAGCTCTATTATGAGGCAGCGGACATTTTAAGCTGGGCGCGGATAGACAAAACGGAGGAGGCCAATGCGCACATGGCCGCCAGAATGGCCATGACGGCCAAAGGCTTGGAACCGAGAATCATAAAATTATACATTCCGTGAATAGCTATGGCGGAAAGGACGCGCATGATAACCAGAAGGGGCCCTTCACCCAGCCCGGCAACGGCGGCTCCTACCCTGGCGCCGCAGGCTCCGTGCAATGGGGCGGATGTGATGGTCCGTAAAAAGGCTATTCCTATGTTGGAGGCGCCGTAGGCGGCGCTTTCCATCAACGCGAAGCCTAGTCCGGCGGCCAGGCCCGCGGCGCTGCCCCGCAGCAGGGCGTTTTCGCCTTTGATCCGGGCAAAAGGAAAAAGGATCATAAAAACCAGGAACCGGGACAGTTCTTCGGTGGCGGCTATCCGGCAAAACAAGTTGATTATTATGGACCCGATGCCCCCCAGGGACAGGGCAGGGATAATGCGCTGCAGAAGCAGGGCAAGAAACATGGAACTGACGCCGCCGAACAGAAAAACAAGAAACCACCCGGAACTGAGGGGGCAGCGAACCAGCCGGTACCAGAGGAACAGAAACAGCGCCGGCAGAGCGGCGATGAGAATTAAAAATAAAAGGACCGGCAGGCCATTCACTCCTCTAGCATAATACTAACGAAACAATTAGGGTAAGGCCCATGATGGGAACGGGCGGCACGGATAATTTCCGCGTGGTTATTATTGCCGGTCCTAAACATTCGGGAAAGACAAGCGCGGGGAAGGTTCTGGCCCGGTTGTGGGAACAGGCGGTACCCGGAGCGCCGAAACCGGCGCGGCCGGGGGCTGTCCGCTTTATCGACCTGGATGAACTGGTAGAGAGCCGCGAGGGCACAAGTCCCCGGCTTCTTTACCGGGCGGGAGCGGAGATTTTTCGCAGGGCGGAGGCGGAAGCGCTGCGGAGCCTTCTTGAAGGAGCCGCGCCGGCGGGGGAACGCCCCGGCGGGGGCAGCAATCACGCGCCGGGCAAAGACCGCGTTCCGGGGGACCGTGTTACCATCGTGGCCGCCGGCGGCGGTCTGGCGGATAACCGGGAAGCCCTGGAACTGTTAAAAACAAGCCGGACGCTGGTGGTGTACCTTGAGGTTTCCGCGGAAACCGCCTGGGAGCGGATCAGGGCGGCGGCGGAGCGGACCGGGGAACTGCCCCCCTTCCTTGACACGGCGAACCCCCGGGAAACTCACCGGCTGCTTCACGAGCGCCGGGGGCAGGTTTACCGGGAATTGGCGAAAATCACCGTGAAGGCGGGGAACAGCCCCGAGGAGACCGCGTCCAAGATTTTGCGGCGGCTTATGGATGTTTCCGGCCTGCCGGAGGGAGTTTCTTCAAAGGAGGCTGCTATGCCACCGGTTGTACCACTGCTGGAACGGTTTTCGGAACGGGCGGCGGAACTGCGGGTACTGAACATCAGGGTGTTCCGGAATGGAGAGCCCATTGCTTCCGCCGACTGGGACGAGGAAATCCGGCGTAACCAGTATTCCGTCAGTAAAAGTTTTACTTCCGCCGCTGTGGGTTTTGCCCTGCGGGAGGACCTTCTTTTTCTTGACGAACGGTTGATCGACGCCTTCCCCGGCGAAACTCCGCCGCGGCCTTCTCCCTTTTTGCAGGAGGCCAGAATCCGGGACCTGTTGACTATGGGCCTGGGACAGGACAGGGCCTACCTGATGGGGAGCCAGCGAACCAGTATGGATACCGATGACTGGGTGCGTTATGCCCTGGCCCTGCCCTTTGTCAGTAAACCGGGGACTGCCTTTGTGTACAGCAATATCGGACCCTACCTGGCGGGGGTACTGGTCCAGCGGCGGGCGGGCTGCGATCTGGTTAGCTATTTAATGCCCCGCCTCTTTGCCCCTCTGGGTATCCATCGGCCCATCTGGGAATGTGACCGTTCAGGCTATACCTTCGGCGCGGGGGGCCTGGTGTTAAGCGTGTCGGAACTGGCAAAATTTACCCAACTGTACGCGTGGAAGGGAAACTGGAAGGGGAAGCAGATTCTCAACCCCGAATGGGTGGAGGAATCCACGGCCCCTCAGATTGACAACGCCCATGAAGGTTACGGGTATCTTTTCTGGCGGGGTCCTGATAATACCTACCGGGCGGACGGCAAGTACGGCCAGTTCGGCATTGTGGCGCCGGACAAACGCGCCGTCATCGCGGTGAACGCTGAAAGCCGGGACGGGGCGGCCCTGCTGGCCCATATCCACCGCACGGTTATCGGAGCCCTGTAACTCCATGACCGAAGCGACCCGGCGGATCATCGAGGCTGTGCGGGCCGTTCCTCGGGGAAAGGTGTGTTCGTACCGGGACATTGCCCGGGCAGCAGGGCTTCCTAACGGGGCGCGGCAGGTAGTCCGGGCGCTGCACTCCATGTCGGAAAAGTACCGGCTTCCCTGGCACCGGATCATCCGCGCCGACGGCTCCATCGCGCTGGAAGCGGGCAGGGGCAGGGAAATTCAGATCGAATTACTGCGGGCCGAAGGGGTCATAATCTCCGCGTCTGGCCGGATAGACATGAAACGCTGCGGGTTCACGCCGGCCAGTGATTTTACACAGGGAAATGGTTTTACCCAAGCGAAAGGTTCTACGCGGGATTGTGCGCCCCGCCCCGCAGGGCAAGCCGCGCCGCTTTGGCGACAATGTCCCCCAGGTACGCTCCCTCCCGCCGGGAAAGGGCGGCCCGGGAAATAAAATCCCGGATAAACCGTATCTGATCTTCCCGGCCGGGACAGCGGTAAAAACCCAGGCTTTCCAGATTCCCCGCGATAGAAGCTGCAAGTCTGTCCGTCTGGTCCCGGTCCAGGGCTTCCCACGCGCCCTTGATCTCCTCCCCGGCTTCCTGGGGCGCAAGGACGCGGAACAACTCGTAACCGTAGATCTGAACCGCGTGTGAAAGGTTAAGGGAGGGAAAAGAATCGGCCACGGGGATGTGGGAAGCGATGTTGCAGAGGGCCAGTTCATCATTGTCCAGGCCGCTGCGCTCGCTGCCAAAGGCCAGAGCCGCCGGCCCCGGCCTGTCCCGCAGCCACAGGGCAAGCTCCCGGCAGTCCATCGTTATATTTTTCCGTTTCCGGCCCCGCCGGCGCGTAGTTCCCACAAGGACGGCGCAGTCCGCCGCCGCCTCTTGCAGGCTGTCAAAAAACCGCGCGCCCTCCCACACGGCGGCGGCATGGACCGCCCTGGCTCGAATCTCCCCCTCAAACGGGGCAAGATCGGCCCGGGAAAGACCGGTAATCCGCAGCCGCGAAAGCCCCATGTTCATCATGGCCCGGCAAACCGCCCCGATATTGCCGGGGTCAGAAGGTCTGCACAAGATTACGCGGACCTCGTGTACATTCATGCAATCCAGCCCTGTTTGTTGAAAATTCCTCAAAACACGTATATAAATATAGTGGAACCTGTCAGCCTCGCAGTTTGACAAAGTATCAGCTAATCATTAGAATACGGAGGCGAAACCGTCAATAGACGGCGGGCCGGGTTAAGGGAGCGTCATGACAAATAATGATCTAGTTCCAGGATTTGATGATGAAAAGGACGAAAGCCTTAAAATCCAACTCCAAAAGGCGGAAGGAGTGGACGGTTGTTTGATCCTCTATCTGAATGGATACATAGACACCTATAATTCTAACTATTTTCAAAAACGGGTCGCCAAGGCAATTGAAAAGGGCTATGTCAAGCTTGTTTTCCAGTGCAACGGGTTAAATTACGTGTCTTCCACCGGCATCGGCTCCTTTACGGCTTTTTTGAAGTCCGTAAAACCACGGGGCGGGGATCTTGTACTTCTGGAAATTCAGCCCAAGGTGTATGAAGTGTTCCAGCTTCTTGGTTTTTCCCAGTTTTTTAACATCCGGGAAAACCTGGACGAATCGATAAACTACTTCCGCGCCGGCGCGCCTGAATCAGTATCGCTGTTTCCCAAAATATTCTCCTGTCCCGTCTGTTCTAAAAGGCTTAAAGCCCATAAACCCGGCCGTTTTCGCTGTTCCGAGTGTAAAACCATCCTGGCTATTGACAATGGAGGCCAGGTCTTCCTGGGTTAACGTATGGGTATTTTCTCCAGGCTCAAAACTCTCATATCCGCCAACATAAACCACCTGATCAACAAGGCTGAAAAACCTGAGAAGATGCTGAATCAGCTCATCATTGACATGAACGAGCAGCTTCTTGAGTCCAAAAAGGCCGTTGCCCAGGCTATCGCGGATGAAAAGCGGCTGGAGCGGGAGATGAACAGCCAGTTGAACCAGTCTGCGGACTGGGAGCGCAAGGCTATGCTGGCGGTGGAGAAGGGACAGGACGATCTTGCCAAAGAAGCCCTGCTCCGCAAGCAGGAAACCGATAACGCCGCCCTGGAGTACCGCAAGCAGTGGGAAGCCCAGCACGCGGCGGTGGGGAAACTTAAAGAAGCCCTCAAGGAGCTTTCCGGCAAGATCGACAAGGCCCAGCGGCAAAAGAACCTGCTCATTGCGCGGGCTAAACGGGCGGAGGCCCAGCAGAAGATACAGGATACCATGTCCAGCGTGTCCGGGAATCGCAGCGCCTTTGATGCCTTTGACCGGATGGCCCAGAAAGTTGACCAGATGGAGGCACAGGCCGACGCCAGCAAGGAACTGGAAGATTTTACCAGCGGCAACGACCTTGACAAACGCTTTGCCGAGCTTGAAAAATCCGATGGTACCGCAGACCACCTGTTGGAGGACCTGAAAAACAAAATGAAGGCCCTCCCCGAGAATCCTTCTTCCTGAATCCGCCCTTTCCCACAAGGCTGTATTGTTCCCCTCACATTATGCACAAGTTATCCACAATTCTGACATAGCAAAATTCGCCGAAAACGGTATATTCTTGCCATTTACGCAGCTTTTCTGTCAATTCATACAATGCCCCGAAATTGCAAAAGAAGCGTAACTCCTTGTAGGATAAGGAGTTACGAAACATGGACTTTGCGCTGGTTTGATTGGTGAATAGGCATTGTATAAAAACTAATACAGGCCGTTATTGTCCCAAATATATTAACAACTTTTCCACAGCCTATACCACACGCCGGCTGTAATATTTTTGCGCCGCCTTGCATTAGCAAGTACCCCATGCTAGGCTACAGACTAATGAAAAATATCGCCCGTTTGGTGCTTGTTTTTACGTTTTCTTTCGTTGGTGTCTTTGTTTTGGCAGCCGCGGTCCGTTTTTTGCGTACACGAATCGACATAATCAGCGTTTTACCTGCCCAGGGCGGCCGTCTCGATACCGAATTACTGTCCGCGGCCCACTGGGCCCTGCCTCTGTCCCTCTACTGCTCCCTGCTTTTTGGTCTGAGTTACACCATACGGCGCCGAATCTTCGCTCCTGCGGCCATGCTCAGCCTTTTTGTCCTCTCTTCCGCCGCCAGTTTGGGAAGCATTCTGGGTACGGAGGGGTTTCACCGGCTGCCCCCGTACACGATTCCCCCAAGGCCGCTGGGGAACCCCGGTCTTATTCTGGCCCAGGCGAATAACGCTATCGTTCTTGTCCAGGATCCTGCGGAGATATGGGGGGCGCGGGTGGTGTCTATCCCCGGACAGGCCCTGGATTACCATGCTGTACCCCAGGGGCCGGATAACAAGCCCGCCCGCCTGCCCCCTATTCCCTTTAGGACCAATACCGCCTGGGTTCTTGAAAGCCTTGAGCTTGACCTGTCCCTGACAGCCCGCCTGCTTACCAGCCGTTTTAGCTCAGGCGGCATTCTTTCTTTTATGGTTTACGTCTGCGCGCTTAGCTTTTTGTTGATTTCCCTGCGTTTTGTGTTGTGTGTAAGCAAGTGGCCTCTGGCCAACCTGTTTTTTGGGGCCCTGGTATTCCGGGCTGTTTTGTCGATAGAAACGTTCTTTGCCGCCCCGGAGCCCCAGGAAATTCTGAACGGCATGGTAGGGGACCTGATTCCTCCCCAATACACGACACCGCTGATTTTCGTGTTTTTGGGAGTTTTGGTCTGCCTGTACACTGTTTTAAGTTACCTGATCCGGAGGAAAGACCTCCATGAAAATTAGCAAAAAGCATCTTCTTTCCTTTCCGGCCCTTTTTATCTACTACATGACGGCGTCTTCTCTGGTGATTCTGGGTTTTCGCCAGTTGTTTCCCGGCCAGGAAGCCCCCCTTTCCATCTTTTCCCGGGATTGGCGGCTTGTTCTGGGGGTTTTGAATATCCTGGCCCTGTTTCCCGCCCTGGTTTTTAGCGCACTGGTTGTTCCTCTGGGTTTCCGAATTTCCTACGACTCGTTTCGCCGCTTTTCCCCCCAGTTTCTGGAGCGGTTCAAGGGGCCGTTGATCACCGCGATTCTGGCTTCTGTCGTGTACGCCGTTCTTTTTTTCCTGGTCCAGCCCATCATTCAAAACAAGCGGATTGATATGACCTACCGGGGAAGCCTTTACCGCCTGGCCCGGGACCTGGCCAAGGATCGCGCTTCCCTGGAGCGCTGGGACGAAGCTGCGAGCTTTTTAAATATCTGCGAGCAGGTGTGGCCAGGCAGTCCGGAATTGGTACAACTTAAGACCGATACGGAAATTGAACTGGACGGGGAGCGAATTCGGAAAGACGAAGAACTGCGGATGAGCCTGGAAAGAAGCCAGGCGGAGGGAAGCGCCCAGGATGATTCCGCCGCCCTGTCTTTAAGCGGCATGTCTGAACAGAGGCAGCCTCTGACTACCCCGGAGGCCCTGGACCTGGCTGCGGCGGCTATGCGGGAAGAACGGTATTACGACGCCCACTGGCTTGCGACGCTGGGCCAGCGGCTGGCCCGGCCGGGGAGTCCTGAGGAAGCCGCCTCCTCCCGGGCCGTGGGTCTGGCCTGGGAGGCCATTTCTTCCCTGGCCCCCAACACGCGGGAACAAGAACGTTACGATATATACCGCCTTAAACAATCCGGTTACGAGGCTATGGTTGCCGGGGACTGGATCCGGGCCTACTATATCTTCCGGGAACTGGTGGAACGGAGCCCCGGCGATCCGGACGCCCAAAATTTCCTCCAAACAAGCGAGGAAGGAATTCGGGAGATTGCCTTTTTTAGCGATGAAATAGGGCGGAGAACAGGAGATATTCTGACAAACGCGGTGTTTTCCCTGCCCTATCAGCCCCAGAGCGGCGGCACGGGCCGGGGTGTTATCCGTTTTTCCTCAATTTCCCTGTACCAGGACTATGCCTACGCCTTTGGCCTTGAGTTTATCGGCTTTGACAGTAAAAACCAGCCCGAATCCGCTTTTGAGGCGCCTTACGCCAAGATTGTGCCTATGACTCTGGGCGGCCGGGACCGGGTTGTGGTGCTGATGCAGGTCCTGGACCGTGACAATCAAAACCGGCGCTGGAAACCGGCCTGGCGTTCCCTGGAAGAAAGTCCGCCGGTCCGCCCGCCTGCCGCCGGAAATCCCGCCGCGGCGGGAGGCTTTCTCCGTTCCGTTATCGGGGATAACCAGGTTATGCTGGACCTGAATTTTGAAAATTTTGTCCTGCTCTGTTACACCTGGCGGGGTCTGGGGGTTCCCGCCGGTTCTGCGCGCCTGTCGCCCCTGGACGGATTTTCGCTGGGAGATCTGTTCGCCGCGTTCCAATCCCTTGGCTCCTACGGCTACGTGCCCCAGGTTTTTGAGGCGGAGATCATCTACCGGCTCTGCGAACCGCTGTTTTTCCTGCCTGTGTCCATTATCGTCATTATCGCCGGCTGGCGTTTCCGGGCCTTTTCCCAGGTCCGCTATGTGTTTATCCTTATGCTTTTTGTACTGCCCCTGGTTTTTAACGTGCTAATCTACTTTTACCGCCACATTCTTAACATTCTGGGGATTTTTTTAGTATTGAATCTGGGGTTTTCCGCCACCCTGATTGCCTACTGCTTTGGCGCGGGGATTCTTTTTGTTCTTTCGCTTGTTGCCTTTAGCGCCCAGCACAGTTAGCGGCCTGCCGCGCTTGTGGATTTTTGCGATTGATGCCGCAAAAAATCCTGATTACCGGGGCTGTGCGGACATTTGGTCCGGGGCAGATCGCGTCATGGTTAAGCGGGCTGACTCGATGCAGTCCCAAAATTTCAGTTTTTGGGAATGGATTTTGTCGCGGACAGAGCGCCGACGAAAACCCAGGGAGAGGGAATTCAGCGGGAAACGATCCTGGCTCCCAGCGATGAAAGCCGGGGCACGATGTTTTCAAAGCCCCGCTCAATCTGGTAAACATTGCGGATGGTACTTTTCCCCCGTGCGCACAGGGCGGCGATGATCATTGCCATGCCGGCCCGCACATCAGGGCTGTGCAGTTCTGATCCGGTCAGCTCCGCGGGACCGGAAATCACCGCCCGGTGAGGATCACAAAGGACGATCCGCGCCCCCATAGCGATAAGTTTATCCACAAAGAACATCCGCGATTCAAACATTTTCTCGTGGATCAGCACCGTGCCTTTAACCTGGGTCGCCACCACGGTAACAATGCTGGTAAGGTCCGAGGGAAAGCCCGGCCAGGGGGCATCATCGATTTTGGGAATCATCCCCCCCATGTCGCTGTTCACCGTCATGTTCTGTTTTTCGCTTACAAAGATGTCTTCCCCCCGCTGTTCCCATTCAATTCCCAGTTTGGCAAAGGCAATTTTCGCGGAACGCAGATCCTCCGCGCGGGCTCCCTGGATAGTCAGTTCCCCGTGCGTGGCGGCAGCCAGCCCGATAAAGGACCCGACTTCCATAAAATCCGCCCCGATGGAAAAATCGCAGCCGCTTAGTTTTGTTACGCCCTGAATACGCAGAATGTTGGAACCGATTCCCTCAATCCGCGCCCCCATTGCCGTAAGCATGCGGCAGAGATCCTGCACATGGGGTTCACTGGCGGCGTTGGTCAGAATGGTTTCGCCTTTGGCAAGGACCGCCGCCATTACCGCATTTTCCGTAGCCGTAACCGAAGCCTCGTCCAGGAAAATATCCGCCCCCGTGAGGTTTTTTGCGTGAAAGGTAAAATCACCGCTCACCGTAACCTTGGCCCCCAGTTCCCGCAAGGCCAGAAAATGAGTATCCAGCCGGCGCCGGCCAATCACGTCCCCGCCGGGCGGGGGCAGCACTACCCTGCCGGTCCGGGCCAGCAGGGGGCCGGCGAACAGGATGGAGGCGCGGATTTTTTTCGCCTGTTCCAGGGGAATTACAGCTTGTACATTATTTTTTGCGCAAAGCCGCCATGCGTTGGGGCCAAACGATTCGGCCGTGCCCCCCAGGGCGCGGTAAATCGCCAGCATTACCTGCACGTCTTCTATATCGGGGATGTTCCGTAAAATTACCGGCTCACCGGTAAGAAAAGCCGCCGCAAGGCAGGGCAGCGCGGCGTTCTTATTGCCGCTTGCCCTGATGGTCCCCCTGATAGGGACCCCTCCCTCGATCAGATACTCGTCCATTATTAGACTGTACCAACTTATATCCGTCCTGTCAAATTAGCGGCGGGATATTTTTCCCGCGCATTTCTCAAAAAAAGTTGACATTCCTGATAAACGGATATAGCATTACCTGATGGTTTAATCTATCCGCGTTACCTGCATATCCGGACCGGTAAGAGAGGAGGAAGCTTTGCGTATAAAAAAAGACGGCTTTCTTTACGAATTCAACAAGAACAGGGCGCTTTTTTTCATGGCAGCCCCGGCGGCCATCCTGGTAATCGTACTCCAGTACCTGCCCATGTCCGGCTTGGTATTGGCCTTTAAAAACTACCGCTTTAACCTGGGTATCTTCGGCAGTCCCTGGTACGGCTTCAATAACTTCCGTTACCTTTTCCAGTCGGGAACCGGTCTCCTTATCACCAGGAACACGTTCCTTTACAATCTTGTCAATCTGATTACTTCACAAGCCCTGGCGATTGTAGTAGCTATTTTTATATCGGAACTGTCGGGGCGGATGTACAAACGGTTCTGCCAGTCGGTGATTTTCCTGCCCTATTTCATTTCATGGGTCATCGTGGGTACCTTTGTTTTCAACATTTTTAACTATGAAACGGGGGTAATGAACGGCATCCTAAAATCCCTGGGACAGGAACCGGTAAATGTGTACAGTATGCCGTATGTCTGGCCCGTCATCATCTGTATTTTTAATTCCTGGAAGTGGGTGGGCTACAACTCGATTATTTTTATCGCATCCATTACCGCCATAGACCCGCAGTGTTTTGAGGCCGCCGATATTGACGGGGCTAATATTTTCCAGAAAATCTGGTATATTACGTTTCCCTCGATTAAGCCTACCATCATTATTGTGCTGCTTCTTCACATGGGCCGTATTCTTCGGGGTGATTTCCAGATGTTTTACCAGATAGTGGGAAACAACGGGCAGCTTTACAACGCCACCGACGTGATCGATACCTATGTGTTCCGCTCTTTGGTTTCCAACGCGAACCTTGGCATGACCGCCGCCGCAACACTGTACCAGTCGGTGCTTTGTTTTATTATCATTATGGCAGTAAACCATATTGTAAAAAAAATCGAAGCGGACTATTCGCTTTTTTAAGGTGGAGGAAAAATGACTTCCCGGATGCATTACAAAGTAAGAACCACCATCAGCATGAAGGTTTTTAATATTATCGGCTGGATCGTTATTACTGTTATCACTCTGGCATGCCTTTTGCCCTTCATTCTGCTTATTTCCGGTTCTTTTAGTTCCGATCAGTCGATCCGTTTTCACGGCTACAGCATACTTCCCCGTGATTTTACGCTGGAAGCCTACAAGGTGGTTTTCAAATATCCCGAAAAAGTGGCCCGGGCTTATGGGGTAAGCATTTTTATTACCGTTGCCGGAACGGTGGGCGGTCTTTTTCTTCTTACCATGACCTCTTATGTAATCAGCCGCAAGTCCTTTAAATACCGGAATATTCTTTCGTTCTTTTTTTACTTTACCACTCTTTTCAACGGGGGGATGGTCTGTACCTATATTTTTTATATCCGGTATCTGCATCTTAAAGACAATTTTTTGGCGTTGATTCTGCCGGGGATGTTCAATGTATTTTATCTGCTTATCATGCGGAGTTTTGTTGCCGCCATACCCCCGGCCCTGATCGAGTCGGCAAAGATTGACGGCGCGGGGGAATTTAAAATTTTTGTCCGCATTATACTGCCGCTGCTTCCTTCGGGCCTTGCGACTATCGGGCTTTTTATGGCCCTGGAATATTGGAACGACTGGTATAACGCCATGTTGTACATCAACACCAGCAGCAAGTATCCTTTGCAGTATATGCTTTATGATCTGCAGATGCAGGCCCAGGCTCTGGCGCAGATTGCGAGCCAGGTAGGCATACGGGTGGAAAATTTACCAACTAATTCCTTAAAGCTTGCTATGGCGGTGGTAACTACCGGTCCCATTGTGCTTCTCTATCCCTTTGTGCAGAAATACTTTGTCAAAGGCGTAACCATTGGATCAGTAAAAGGCTGAACGGAAATATTTTTCCTGCAGGCATAAAATCTCCGCGTTGGGCGGGGTTTCAAATAAACGCAGATTGGAGGATGAGGATGAAAAGATTTTTCGGGTTAGCGGCGGTTATGTTGTTGTTTTTGGCCCTGATGGGCTGCAGTAAAAAGGCGGCTTCCGTATCCGGGGGTTCCGGCGAACTTGATACCTCAAAACAGGTTGAACTTTCGCTGTACGTTATTGGTGTGGAACCGCCCAAACAGGCCGAGCTTTACGAGAATTTCAATAAACTGTCGCTGGAAAAACTTAACGCGACTCTCAAGGTAAACTGGATTGGCTGGGCGGAATATCCTACCAAATATCCCGTGCTTTTTTCTTCCGGCGAGGCATTTGACATGGCTTACACAGCCAGTTGGCTTAATTTCGCGTCCCTTGCCCAGCGGGGGGCCTTTATGGAACTGGATGAGCTGTGGCCTAAATACGCCCCAAAGAACTACGCCCGGCAGTCCAAGACGGCCCTGGGACAGGCTATGGTGAACGGACACCTTTATTGTGTTCCCACCCTGCAGGCTACTTATTCCGCTTATGGTCCCATACACCGGGCGGACCTGGCGACTCCCTACGGCTGGGACGGCAAGATGGACAATTTTGAGGATATGGAAAAATTCCTGGAAATCGTCCGCGCCAACAATCCCGGCGTTGAACCCTATCAGGTCTACCAGTCCGGTTCCGAGGCGGATGACACGTATATTTACCAGGATGGTATGTACGCAATCAAAGGTTCTACCAACGACTTCTTTTTTCTTGATCCCAGGGAATCGAATCCGAAGCTTTTTACATGGTGGGAATACGGGAAAGTGCGGGATTTTTTGGCTATGATGAAGCGGTGGAACGACAAGGGTTATATTTATAAATCCGGCCTTTCCGACCCGGACAGCGAGAAATTCCGCAACGGGAAGAGCGCTGTCTATTTTCACAATATTGATACGTGGGAAGGACAGTACCGGGATCATCCCGAATGGGATGTCCGCTGGAATAACTTTGTGTCCGATATTTCCAATATGAGCTTTACTCAGGATGCCCTGGCCCTCCCCTCCACAGCAAAAAATCCTGAAAGGGCCCTGGCCTTGTATGAACTTATTACCAATGATGAGCAGGTATTCCGCGCCTTTTTCTATGGCGTGGAAGGCAAGAGTTATGAATTGGTAACTGAAAACGGACAAACCCAGATACGGACTTTGAATGTTGACGACTACAGTTTTTCTAACCTTTGGGCGGCCCGGACCAACGAATTCTCGCTTCCCGTCGTGGGTGCTCCTCCCGACATCAGAGAGCGCAAAGCCGCATACGATGCGTATATCAAGGATGGGGTTAAATCCCAGCGGTTTCGTTCCCTCGTGATCGACACCACTTCCGTGGAAACCGAATACGCTGCCTGCATCGCTGTTCACCAGCAATACTGGTGGCCCCTGGAACTGGGCTACGTAGACTTGGAAAGCGGTCTTAAGGCATATCAGGACAACATGGTTGCCGCCGGTATTGAAAAGGTCCGTGCAGCGCTGCAGAAGCAGCTTGACGATTACGTGGCGGCCCATTAAGGAAGGACATGAAGCTCATCATCAGCAATCCCGGCCGGATCCGTGAGGAACGGACCCTTTTTGCGGAAAAAGAGGGCGGCCGGCCGGGTCCGGTACTGTCTCTGTCAGATGCAACCGATCAGACTATGCTGGGTTTTGGGGCGGCCCTTACTGAGGCTGCCTGTATTATGCTCAGCCGAATGGATGAGGGTGCAAGGGAATCTTTGTTACAAGAGATCTACGCCCCAGGCGAGTCTAATTTTTCTGTCGGCAGAATCTGTGTTGGGGCCAGTGATTATGCGGAACAGCCCTACGAATTTGCCCCTGTCCCCGGTGATATGGAAATGCGCCACTTTGACGCCTCCCATGATGATGAGCATATCCTTCCCATACTCCGTTCCGTCAGGAACTATAACTCCGATTTGTTTCTCTACGCTTCTCCCTGGTCTCCTCCCGGCTGGATGAAAACATCCGGCCAAATCCAGGGGGGCTGGATGCGGATGAAGTACATTAATGCCTATGCCCTGTATTATCTTAAATTTTTACAGCATTATGAAAGGGCGGGGGTCCGTATCAACGGCCTCACTCCGCAGAACGAGACTGAAACCGATCAGGTTTCCAGAATGCCCGCCTGTCTTTGGCATCCTGAATTTGAAATGGCCTTTGCCCTGGAGATGCGGCGGCTCCTTGATAAAAACGGCTTTGGAGATGTGAAAATCTGGCTTCTGGATCACAATTTTATCATGTGGAGGCGGCCATGTTTTCAGATGGACGATCCTGCGGTCAAGGCCGCCTGTGCGGGGGTTGCATGGCATCCCTACGAGGGTCATCCGGAAATGGTTTCCTGGTTTCGCTCCCGGCACGGTGAATGTGAAAACCACTGGACCGAAGGAGGAGTGGTCCCCATCGATTTAGCAGCCATGAGAAAACAGTATTCCATAGGGGATATAGCGGCGGGTTTTATTCAGGCTATTAACGCCGGGTGCCAGTCCATCACCGTATGGAACCTGGCCCTGGACGCCGAAGGCTATCCAAATATCGGACCTTTCGATTGCCGGGGTACTGTGGAGATCAGCAGGGACGGCAAGACGGTGAAGCGGTCCAATGAATTTTATGCGCTCCAGCATTTTTCCCGCTATATCAAACGAGGCGCCCTGCGAATCGTTTTGGATAAACTGGCCCTGCCCCGAAACTTTGAGGCCGCCGCATTCAAAAATCCCGATGGTTCCAGGGTATTGCTTATCTCCAATACTGCGGCCTATGACTCGGATATCTTTATCCGCGATGGCGGGCGGGATATTCCTGTCCATGCAGCGCGGGAATCGATCAATACGGTCCTGCTGTAGACTTCCGCCTGTGTCTTTTTTGATCCTCCCTTGGAATAGTTCCGCCGCGGCAGTCTAAAGACATAACAGGACTTCCCCCAAAATCCGGCTGGTTTTTGAGAAAACCGGGATTAAAAAATGCCGCCGTTGTTTTTCCAACGGCGGCGCGGAGGAAGAAAAGAAAAACGTTGTACATCTAATAAAACGCGGATATGCAGGGATGGTTACACCAAATTCTTAACAAAAAGTTGTTCAGAAACCTCAGTTTCTGGCGAACCAAAGATTCGACAATAACGCTTAAAAATGACAAAAAACACGAATTTCTGTCAAAATCCGTGTTTTTTGGGAGATTTTTAGATTAATCAAAGGCTGGCAGAGAACCAGCCGGGCTATCGAACAAATCCCTTGTTGATACAAAATCATAAAAATACACACGGAAATGAATATTTCTACCAGACAATATCCAAAGAATACGGGCTAATTGGTTTATATTTTTTCCGATGGGAAAATTACGAAAATCCGCAGGCACGTCTACACGCGGCCGACTGCCGGATTTTGAATTATTTCATCGTGTATATTGGATTTTTTTGATAATCCGGCTGATTATCGAACAAGTCTGTTAATTTATTGCAGGGTTACTGAACCTGGCAGGAGGCCGATTCGTGAAGATTGGTAAAAAACTTGTTATTATGATTATCATATTGAACCTGATGGGGACTGCTGCCCTGACGGGGACGATTCTAAAGCTTGCCCAAAATCAAATAAAAAGCCTTATCAGCAGCGAGATTACCAATCTGGCCAAGGGAAATGCCCGGTCAATTCAACTGTGGCTGGAGCTTTTCCTGGACGCGGTTCGCACAGCGGGGCAGATTATGTCGAACTACGAAGAAATAGACCGGGCGGCGCGGAGGCCCTATTTTAATCTTATGATTCGGTCTCTGATAGAGGGAAATCCCGAAATTACCGCCATTTCTACCAGTTGGGAACCGAACGCGCTGGACGGTCTGGACGCGGCGTTTTCCAACACGGAGGGGACGGACAAGTCCGGAAGATTTGTCCCTTACTGGTTCCGCAGCGGTGCGCAGCTTAACCTGGAAGCCCTGGTGGACTACGAGGTTCCCGGCAAGGGGGATTATTACCTTATTCCAAAAAAGACCGGGAACGAGACTCTGGTCGAACCGTATCATTACATGCTTGCCGGCAAAGAAGTGCTGATGACCACTGCCGCCATGCCGATTAAGAAAGCGGGCCGTTTTGTGGGAAGCGTGAGCATTGATATTGAAATGGGCGCCATTCAGCGGCAGGTGGAACAAATAAAGCCCTATAAGGGAACTGTGGCCATCGTATACAGCAACGGGGGCTTGGTAAGCAGCCATTACGAGACAAACCGTATTGGAAAATCCATGATGGAAACGGAGCATGACATTGCCGGCCCCTATCTGGACGATCTACGGAATGCCATTCAGCAGGGGAAAGAGTTTTCCTTTACTAATTATGTTCCCCGCCTGGGAGAATCAATGGTTTTTATCAACGTGCCCATCACGGTTGGAAAGACTACTACCCCCTGGGCGCTGATGCTGGGTGTTCCCCACAATGTTATTATCGCGCCTGTTTATCGCATGCTTTTTATCGGCATTATTATCGCCGTACTGATGCTCCTGCTTATTTCCGTGGGGAGTTTTGTGGTGGCCCGGTCCATCAGCAATCCCTTGAAAAACATGCTGCTGGTTTTGAATGATATCGGGGACGGGGACCTTACCAGGCGGCTTGAATTCCACAGCAAAGACGAGATTGGGGATATGACTCAATCGTTTAACACAACGCTGGATAAAATCAGAAATCTTATCAGGATGATCCGGGAAAAGGCCCGCTCCCTTTCCGAGACCGGCGCGGAACTTGCCACCAGCATGAGCGCTACGGCTGCCGCGATTAACGAAATTACTTCCAATATCCAAAGCATGAAAACCCAGGTGGGCAATCAAAGCGCCGGCGTCGAGGAAGCGGGCAAAGTCATGGAGGGAATAAACGCCCACATCGTCAGTCTGAGCGAACAGATCGACAACCAGGCGGGAAGCGTGGCGCAGTCTTCTTCCGCCATCGAGGAGATGCTCGCCAACGTTCAGTCCGTTACCAACACCCTGGTAAAAAACGCCGGCAACGTCCGGAACCTGGCGGATTCTTCCGGGGTGGGCCGCGCGGGGCTTGAGGAAGTAGCGGCGGATATTCAGGGTATTGCCCGGGAATCCGAGGGCCTGCTGGAGATCAACGCGGTGATGGAAAACATTGCCAGCCAGACGAACCTTTTATCCATGAACGCCGCTATCGAGGCGGCCCACGCGGGAGAGGCGGGCAAAGGCTTTGCCGTCGTGGCCGATGAAATTCGCAAGCTGGCCGAATCTTCCGGGGAACAGTCCAAAACCATCAGCGGAGTGCTGAAAAAAATCAAGGATTCCATCGACAAGATTACCCACTCCACCAATGAGGTCCTGAAAAAATTCGAGACCATTGACCTGGGGGTAAAGATCGTTTCGGATCAGGAAGAAAACATCCGGAACGCCATGGAAGAACAGGGCCAGGGAAGCAAGCAGATTCTTGACGCGGTGGGACGGCTGAACGAAATAACCGGGGGCGTAAAGCAGAGCGCCGGAGAGATGAACACCGGCAGTAAAGAGGTTATCGAAACAAGCCGGACCCTGGAAGCCATTACCCAGGAAATTATCAACGGCATGAACGAAATGGCCTCCGGGGCGGAGCAGATCAATGTCGCGGTGAACCAGGTGAACGGGATCAGCGGCCGGAACAAGAACGATATTGATGACCTGATTCAGGAGGTTAATAAATTTAAAATTTAGAAATCCACCGGCGGTCCGCCCTGGCGGGGCCTACAGCTTGAACATAAGCTTCACGATGGAAAAGTACATAACCAGCGACGCGCCATCGACAATTGTTGTGAGAAGCGGGGCCGCCATGATCGCCGGATCGATGTTCAGCTTTTTGGCAAGCATCGGCAGCATACAGCCCACGCTTTTGGCCATCAGTACCGTGCAAAACAGGCTGAAAGTCACGGCAGCGGACAAGAGCAGGTTTTTACCGTTCATCAGATAAATGCGGATAAAGTTGACCAGCCCCAGCGCAATGCCGCACAGCGTTCCTATGCGTATCTCTTTCCAGATAACCTTGATTATATCCGCAAGCGCGATTTCCCCCACCGCCATGCCGCGGATAATCAGGGTTGACGACTGGGACCCGGCGTTGCCTCCGGTGTTCATAAGCATGGGGATAAAGGCGACTAAAACCGGCAGAACAGCCAGGGAACTTTCAAAACTTGATATGATTCCGCCGGTAACGGTAGCCGACAGCATCAAAACCATAAGCCAGAGGATGCGGTTTCTTGCCAGTTTGATAATGCTTGTTTTCAGGTATGGTTCATCCGAAGGGTTAAGAGCGTTCATTTTCTCAAAGTCTTCGGTGTTTTCCTCCTCGATAACTTCCACGATGTCATCAATAGTAATAATGCCGACAAGCCGTTTTTCCTTGTCCACAACCGGCATTGCCAGGAGGTCGTACTTTTTGAACAGCGCGGCCACAGCCTCCTGATCGTCGGTTGTATAGGCAAAAACTATGCCGGTATCCATAATATCGCCTATTTTATCCTGCGGGCGGGCAAGCATAAGCGTTTTTGCCGATACCACGCCGGTCAGCAGCCTGTCCCGCTGCCTGACATAACAGGTGTAGATAGTTTCTTTGTTAACTCCGGTTGTTCTGATAACATCAAACGCTTCCCGCACGGTGGCATCCGCCTGAAGATCAATATATTCGGTAGTCATAATGCTGCCGGCGGAATCGTCGGGGTATTGCAGCAGTTGGTTGATAGTTTTCCGCTTTTCGTTCTGGACGTTTTGGAGTACACGTTTAACCACGTTGGCCGGCATCTCCTCAATAAAATCCACCGCATCATCAACAAAAAGGCTGTTCATAATTTCGCCGATTTCCATGTCCGTCAGGCTTTCCACGGTAAGCTGCTGCCGATCGGCGTCCATGTGGGCAAAGACATCGGCGGCGGTGCTTTTAGGCAGAATCCGGAAAAGCTGTACGGTTTTTTCCCTGTCCAAGTTTTCAAAAACTTCGGCAATATCGACCGTGTTCATCTGCGAAAAAAGACGTTTCGCCCTGGTCATGTCAACAGGACCGGTGTGAATCATTTCAAGAATTTCGTTTTCCAAGATAGTATCCTCCGCATGTTACCCCGCCGGACGGGATTCTTAAGTTATTTTAGAGGACACAAAACAGTATGGTTACGGCAGAAGGCGGACAGCCGGTTTATATAAGCCCGCGGTACTGTTCATACTACCGTAAGGGTCACTGTCCGTGTCGCCGGATTTACGCGGGCCCACTATAAACCTCCTGTGCTGGATTTTTGACCGGAAGGCGAAGGTCCGTGCCGCGGGGGCTTTATACCCGGACGGCGGGACCTGCTCAAAATCAGTATCACGAGCCGGTTTCACAACCCGGCTGGCTTGACGGCGAAACAGCCGCCAAAAGCCCTTTTTCACTTAAAAATTAACGCCGCTTTTTCAAAACCGGATGTTCCAAAAAAGCCGCCGCCGAAAGGAGGAAAACGGCGGCGGCACGAAGCAAAGGAGAACATTTAGGAGGAGGCGTTTGTACACTTAACAAACCCTGCCGCCGGGATATGGTTACACCCGCAGACGCGAATTTTGAAACATTCGGCGCCCGTTCAGAGTTCCCAGGTATAGCGGAGGCCGGTGGAGATACTCAGACCCGCGTTCATGTCGGCTTTCCAGTTGGGTTCCGTGTCCGCCGCGCCGTAGTAGGACTGCCAGGCCAGTTCCCCGTACAGGTCCAGACTACCCTTGCTCACCGGGATGGAAAGGGGGGCCAGTGTAACCCCCAGCGTGCCAAGCCAGGAATTCCCGCCTGTATAGCGCCGGTCCCCGGTCTGCAGCCGCATTGTTGGAGCGCCCACGGAGAAGGCGGGCCCGGCAAAAAAGCGCACTTTGTCGCTAAAACCCAGGGAAAGGGCAAACGACATCCTAAAAACCCCCAGGACATTGTCCCACTCGGGGCGAATCTCAAAAGCCGGCATCAGGGGCTGCCCAAAAACAACGCCCTTCCAGGCGAAACGGCCCTGGACCGTGATGCCCCGGATAAGATTAGGGTTGTTCCGCTCCACAAACCCGTTCCAACTGGGGGCAATGGCAAAACCCGCCATAAAACCCTTTCCCGTTAGGGCATTTGTCCGGGAGCCGGAGGGGCTTTCCGCAGGGCTAATTCTGTCTTTGATGGGGTTGACCGAAGGCCGGATCGTTTCCCCGGCCGCCGGGACCGCGGTTTTCCCCGGATCCGCCCCGGCTTTTTCCGGAGGCGGCGGCTGAAAGGCCACCGTCTCATTTGAGGACAGTTCCGGCAGGGCACGGCCGGCCCCGGCAAAGGTCTTGCGCCAGTAGGTTTCGTCCAAACTGGAGTAGATAACCCCCGTCATTGGTCCGTCAGAGGCGGAATGGATAAAACGGCCTTCCCCAACGTAGATTCCCGCGTGGGAAATGCCGGGCCCCGTAGTAATAAAAAAGACCAGGTCCCCCGGCTGCAGGGACTTTTCGCCGATTTTTTCCGTCCAGTTGTACAGGGCCGGTGTACTCCGGGGCACCGAAATGTCCAGGGAATCCTTAAAACTGGCATAGATAAGCCCCGAACAGTCTACGCCTTTTTTGTTTGTCCCGCTGTAACGATACGGGGTTCCCCGGTAGGTGTCCGCCGCGGCAAGAAGTTTGTTCCGGGCTTCCAGGATTGTGAAATTTTCCCCTCCGCCTGACGGCAGCGCCCGGCTGTCCAGGGGCGGCGCCGCAAACAAGGCCGGAATGCTAAAAAATCCGATGATGCATACTATAACGAACTTTGACATGATTTCATATATCGGCAGATTTGGACTGCAGCCCCACGCCCACAACCGCCCGCGCCGGCAAACACCATCTTTTTCCGCATTTTTTATTTGAAGGGGGGCGAATACCCAAGAACCCGCTCGCCGGCTCGCGGGGCGTCTTCAGACTTCACTGTGGCGTCTTCAGACTTCGCTCCCGCGTCTTTAGACTTCACTGCGGCGTCTTCAGACTTCGCTCCAAAATCTTTAGACTTTGCCCCCGCGTCTAAAGACTTCAACCTAAAATCTGTAGACAATACGGCGTTTTGGGACAAAAATGCCTTAATTTCATCACACAAGGAGACAGAAATCATGGATCAACGATCAGACTGGCTCCCGGCAAACCGGGACGGCCAGTTGGCAATGGCGAAGGTGGGGCTGCCTGTGATGACGGCCAACGCGGAGGCGTGGGGTATTCCCCCCGCTGTTATAACGGACTTTACCGCGCTGACAGGCGCGGCGGATACGGCGGACACGACGGCGGCGAAGAACGAGACGGACCCGCACACTCGTGGTTACGGCGCGGTGCCGGGAGGCGTTTGAGGCGCTGACGGACAAGATGCGGGGCTTCAAGAAACGCTATGTTTTAACCCCGCCGTTGACGGAAACGGAAGCGGACTACATCGCCCTGGGCTTAAAGCCTCACGACAGCACCCCCACTGTAAACGAAACCCCCACCACACAATTATTGTATGGCAATCATTGGCTGGAGTTTTGCTGTAGGCAAAATTCCCAAGCTATCCGGCTATGCCGGATAGCAAGCCGGGCGTCAAAATGGTCTATGTTACCGGAAGCCCCAACGACCCGGCGAACAAAGGCTACAGGATATGGAGGTTTTTATGTCCGCAAAATTTGAAGTTTGTTCTTGCGCGGATAGAGAACGGCGGCAGGAGAGGGTAACATGAAAAGAAATACCATCGCGGCTATGCTGCTTGTTATAGCAGCCTCTATCCATGCCGCCGACAAATACGCTCCCTTGGGCGGCAGTTCCCTTGCAAATGAACTCCAATGGTTGTCCATACAGACCGCCTGTACCGGCCAGTACAATATGGCCCAGACCGGGGACTACAGCATCGGCGACCCCCAGGATTATTACACCCCCGCGGACATTCGGGAGTACCTGACTGAGTTGAGCGGCGGCAGAACCGCCACCACCACCTTTTACGGTATCTGCTTCGATTACGCCTTGGCTGCGTACAACGACATTTTAACCTACCGGGACTATTACGAAGGCAAAGGGATGCGGCGGGGCGGCTGGTATATCGCGGCGACCGCCAATAATTCCCGGCAGATAATCCTCTACGATCCCTCAAGCCGGAAGGAGTCCACGGTGATTATGAACGGTATGCCGCTCAAGGAAGTATCCCGGCAGAACGTACAGGCCCACGGGGACGCGGTCATGCACGCATGGCTGTGGGTCTACGGGAACGACGGCGCAATCTACTGGATAGATCCCACCTGGACGGACAACACCGGATATGCGTGGTGGGGGGTGGTGGAAAACGGCCGGGAAGTCCAGCGGAACTCCGCGCGGCAGTTAAGCGCGGTAACGCTTTCCAGCAACAGCGAAGCTTTGGCCCTGTTCAACAGCGGCAACGCCAATATGAAACAGAAACGGTACGACCAGGCAATAACGGACTTTACCGCCGCCCTGCGGATCAATCCCAATGATGCCGCCGCTTACAACGGCCGGGGCAATGCGTATGGCGAAAAAGAGATGTACGACCGCGCCATTGAAGACTGGACCGCCGCCCTGCGGATAGACCCCAATTATGCCCTCGCTTATTACAACCGGGGCGTTGCGTATTACCTCAAAGGTATGTACGACCGCGCCATTGAGGACGGGACCGCCGCCCTGCGGATTAACCCCAATTATACCGACGCTTATTACGGCCGGGGCAATGCGTATTACCTCAAAGGTATGGACGACCGGGCGATTGAGGACTGGACCGCCGCCCTGCGGATTAACCCCAATGATGCCGAAGTCTATTACAACCGGGGCCATGCGTATTACGGCAAAAGGATGTACGACCGGGCGATTGAGGACTGGACCGCTACCCTGCGGATAGACCCCAATTATGCCGGAGCCTATTACAACCGGGGCAGTGCGTATTACCGCAAAGGTATGTATGACCGGGCGATTGAAGACTGGACCGCCGCCCTGCGGATTAACCCCAATGATGCTCTCGCCCGGGGGAGTATTGAAATGGCACGAGAGAAGCGGGGGTATTAATCCGAGACAGGAAACACTCATAGCCAACATTGAAATAGAGGGAAGGTATGTATGGTAAAGAAAAACCTGCGACAGCCGCCGCCCACATACAAAGCGGTAACTGAATGGGTAAAAAAAAATAGGGGATATACGGTCAAAACCTGTTGGATAGCGGACATCAAAGAGCAAATGGGCTACCCGATGAAAAAAGCCCCCAACCGCAAAGGGAGCGACCGGGTTGAACCCTGTCCCCGCTCAAAAGTCAACGAAGACATACAGAAAGCGCTGGAAAGAGCGTAACAGCCTTGTATAGATGTTACAAGTAATGCAAAGGTTACTGACACTATCTAAACAGGCATCGGAAAACGCCCACGCCGTCCATGGCGTGGGCGCATTGTTAATGGGGTAAAATAATTTTTAAAACTATCGTATAAATAATTATTAGACTTGTTCGCTAACCGCATAAAGTGATATAGTCAAGACATGGGAAAAGGGAAAAAGGCGACTGACGCCAAGGTTGAATCATTTAAGCGGGCTGTACGGGGTAAAACCTGATACATTTGAAAAAATGCGGTCAATTCTCCAAAAAGAGTTTGACATTTTGCACAGACGTGGAGGGAAACCGCCGAAACTGACCATTGAGGAC
>JAISLX010000083.1 GCA_031277045.1 Treponema sp. | reverse complement strand
ACACGATGGATCTGTTCTTTAACGAAACCGACCTGCCGGAAAAGATGAAAGCCTACCGGAAAGCGGCGCTTAAAGACATCAAAGGGCTTCTGGGGCAGGTTATAGACGAACAATTACAGGAACTGGACAAGGAACCCGGGCGCTAACCCCCGCCGGGCAAACCGCCCCGCGCAAGCCCGCCCCTGCGCTCAGACCTTTCAGATCCGGCGGGAATGCGCCCGAATTCCTTATTTCTCCCCGCTTTCTTTCTCCCGCCGCAGTTCGGCCAGCGCCTCAAGTCCGAAGATGTCGTTGGCTTTGAGTTCTTCGGTGATGGAATTGGGAACCAGCATCATGGAGTTCCCCGCTTTAAGCCCTTCGTTCAAAATCGTGAGGATTTTGAGCTTCATGGCCGGTTCGTTTTTCGCGTAGATGTTTACCGCCTCCTCCAGTTTCCGGGCAATCTCGATTTCCGCCTCCGCCAGGAGTACGCGGCCCTTCTTTTCCCGCTCCGCCTGGGCAAGCCGGGAAAGGGAATCCTGGAGTTCTTCGGGTATCTGAATGTCGGTTATCTCGATGTGCTGTATGGTGATTCCCCATTCGGTAGTTTTCCGGTCTACTTCCTCCTGTATCTGTTTTTGTATTACTTCGCCGTGTTTCAAAAAAGTGGAAAGATCGTGGCTGGAGATGGCGTTTCGCAGGGCTGTCTTTGCGGAAAGGATCACCGCATCCTCGTAATTTTCCACTTCGAGGACGGCCTTCTCCGGGTCCCAGACCAGCCAGAAGCAGAGGGCGTCCACCGTGACCGTGACCGAATCGCCGGTGAGGGTTTCCTGCGCAACGAAGTCCGTCACCCGGATGCGGAGGTCCACGATCTGCGCGGCCCGGTCCACCAGGGGGATAAGGAGGAAAAGCCCCGGTCCCTTGACCCGGTGGAAGCGGCCGAAGCGGAGTACAATGGCCCGTTCCCACTCGTTGAGTTTCTGTACCGTGGGAACGATGAGGATCGCCAGCGCGGTAAAGAGCAGGGTTGGGCCGTAGGAAAAATTTGTGCCCGGGAACCAGCCGGACCAGCCGGCTCCCGCCACACAGCAGATGAGGATAAAAATTTTCACGGCCGCGGTCCAGCGGGGGTACAGCGCCATGCAGAGAAGGGTCAGGACGGGAACGCCGAGGAGTATTCCCATTTCAAGGGGAGAGGGAAAGCCGCCGCCCAGCGCAAGACCCGTCAGGATAAAGAAGCCGGTGATAACGAGAAATCCCAGGCCGGCGGCGTTCAGGGTAAAATCCCGTCTCTTTTCCGGGACCGCCCGGTTTTTGATCAACGGCTTGTCCGAAAGGATGCCGGAGTTACGCCGCTTTGCGCTTATTTCCCCTGCTTCGCTACCCGCGGTTTTTTCCGGTTCCGGGTTTTTTTTAATCATCTTTAGCTTCTCCTTCCTTATAATCGCGGATCATTCCGGGGAGTTCAGCCTTGTCTACCCCCAGATCCCTCATTTCCTGAACAAACCGGCCCAGTACCTCGCGGATCTTCCGGTTGAGCCCTTCTTCGGCGCTCAGGGCTTCTCCCAGGAGAGGCGCTTTATCCGACACGTAAGTTCCGCTTCCCACCTGGGTTGCCAGAATTCCCCGGATCTCCAACTCTCCGTAAGCTTTGGCAATAGTGTTGGGGTTGATCTTCAGGGCCACCGCCAGGGAACGGATAGTGGGCAGCTTGTCCCCCGGCCGCATTCGCTCAGACAGGATCGCGTATTCGATCTGCTGAATAATCTGCCGGTAAATCGGTACACCGTTGGCCGCGTCCAGGGAAAAACTCAGATGCGGTTCCACTATTGTACTATTCATTTAGTACAATAGTGAATAAACCGGTACAATATGTCAAGTGAATTCTTTAGACATAGCGCTTTGTGGTGCTACTTTTTTGAAGAATTCAGGATACAATGTATCGAAATGAAACATGTACCTAAACGTATTGAAGTTCTGTTCGAAAATGATGAGTGCGTCGTCCTGAACAAGCCGGCGGGCCTTCCGGTACAGGGAGGCGCGGGCGTTACCCTTTCCCTGGACTCTATCCTGCAGAATCCGGGGAACTGCCTTGAACCCGCCGTCCGCCTTGACGGGAAAGGGAGGCTGCTCCTTACGCACCGGCTCGACAGGGACACCAGCGGGGTACTGCTCGCGGCAAAGGGCCGGGAAGCCGCGGCAAAATTTTCCGCCCGGTTCGCGTCCGGCCGGGGAACGGTGCATAAACGCTACCTGGCCGTCTGTGCCGGGAAACCGCGCCCTGAATCCGGCGTTATCACCATCAGTCTGGATATTCGGGGAAAGTCGAAAACGGCCGAAACAGGCTACACTCGTCTTTCCGGCGGGGATCTTCCCGGCGGAGGGGCCGAATTCTCGCTGCTGGAACTGGAACTGGGCACCGGCCGTATGCACCAGATACGGCGGCATCTGCGGCAGATTGGCTGTCCTGTCCTGGGAGACGACAAGTACGGGGATTTCGCGCTGAACAAGGCCCTGCGTAAACAGGGCGCGGTAAAGCGTCTTCTGCTCCACGCCTCCCGCCTGGTGATCGCGGACGCGGGAATCGACGTAAGCGCCCCGCCGCCGGAATGTTTCGCGCCGTTCATGGGAAGTTCTTAACTACCGAGGTTAAAGCCTGCCGGCGCCATCCGTGGCGTGCGGACTTTAGTCCATGTACGTTTACCCAAGAAAAAGTGTCCGCTAATTCACGCTAATTTTCACGAATTGAAACCCGTAGGGGCACCGTTTTTCTGGATGAAAATTTATCGAATGGTGCCAGGCCCAGGGGTGTTGCGTCGCCAGGCCCAGGGGCGTTGCGGGGGCGGAGAGCGGGTATATGCCAGCCCCCGCAGAGGGGGTAGGCCGGGACCTTGGCCCGGCCGTAGGGGGAGACTTCCCCCACAAAGGTATCATTGAATTCACGTTGATTAATTTTGTTTTTTCCGCGTAATATGGGTTGGTTAGTTATGGCCTATTTTGCGCACGCGGATCTGGACGCGTTTTACGCTTCGGTCGAACAGCTCGATCATCCGGAGTATCAGGGTAAACCTGTCATTGTGGGCGGGCTGCCCGGAGACCGGCGT
>JAISLX010000126.1 GCA_031277045.1 Treponema sp. | reverse complement strand
CCCCCCCCCCCCCCCCCCCCGATAGAAATACTAGGAAATACCGGCAGGTAAGCGTCGGCCCAACGAAAAGGCCCTGGACCAAAGACGACACCCACATAACCATTCTCACCCTGCCGACGGTCATTTGGTATGTCCTGTTCTGCTACCTGCCCATGTTCGGGATATTTATCGCGTTTATCAATTACCGGATCCGCGGCGGCTTTCTGAACAGTCTTATTACCAGTCCCTGGGTGGGTTTGGACAACTTTAAATTTCTTTTTAGCGGGAGCGATATTTGGTTTGTCATTCGTAATACCCTGCTGTACAGCGTGGTGCTGATCATCTGCGGTATCGTTTTGCCCGTCATCTTTGCCCTGATCGTCAGCGAACTGCGGCAGAAGTCCATGGCGAAGATTTACCAGACCCTTATGTTCTTTCCCTATTTTCTTTCGTGGGTGGTGGTTTCCGCCCTGGTTCTGGGTTTTTTAAGTTACGACATGGGGATAGTGAACGACATATTTGCCGGGCTGGGGCTGGAACGGGTGTTCTGGTACCGGGAGCGGGGCTTTTGGCCGCCTTTCCTGGTGTTTATCAGCCAGTGGAAGGGCCTTGGCAACGGGATGATCCTCTACCTTGCCGCCATTACCTCGATGGATAAATCGATCTTCGAGGCGGCGATTATCGACGGAGCCACCAAGCTGCAGCAGATATGGTACATCACCCTGCCCCTGCTCAAGCGGCTTATCGTACTCATGCTGATCATTGCGGTGGGGGGGCTGTTCCGTTCGGACTTTGGGCTGTTCTTCCAGGTTCCCCGGGATTCGGGGGCCATATTCGACGTGGTCTACACGATTGACGTGTACGTGTACCAGCAATTACAGCAATCTACCATCGGGATGGCCTCCGCCGCGGCGTTTTTGCAGTCGGTTTTAAGCTGTAGCCTTATTCTGATTGTAAACTGGATTGTTAATAAAATCGATTCCGATCTGGCGATGATCTAGGGGGGAGCCATGCAGGATAATCAGAAAGCCGGGCGCGTTACGCGCTATGCCCGCCGGAAGGGCGGCGTACTGCGCTTTACCCAAATAAAGCCGGTAACGAATGTTGTCTTTCACATCATCCTGTTAAGTTTTTCGTTGATGTGTATTATTCCTTTTTTTCTGGTCCTCTCAATTTCGCTGTCCCCGGAAAGCGCCATCTACGAACATGGGTACCGTCTAATTCCCCCGGCCATTTCGTTTGAAGGCTATGGCTACCTTATTGAGCAGCGTACCCTGATTCTGCGGGCCCTGGGCATGTCGGTACTGGTAACGGTGCTGGGGACATTAATCGGGGTTATTCTCAACACCACGATGGGCTACGGTCTTTCCCGGCCCGAGTACAAACTAAAAAAATTCTACACATGGCTGGTGTTTATCCCTATGGTGTTCAGCGGGGGCCTTGTGTCCTCGTACTATGTAACAAGCCAGCTTCTGCACCTTAAAAACACGCTGTGGGTATTGATCCTGCCCTTAAGCGTTTCTTCGTTCAACGTTATCCTCTGCCGGACATTTTTCCGTACCAATATTCCCGATTCGGTGATCGAATCGGCAAAGATCGACGGGGCCAGCCAGTTTCTTATTTTCTTCCGCATCGTCCTGCCCCTGTCGCTGCCGGTAATCGCCACCATCGGGCTGTTTATGAGTTTCGGATATTGGAACGACTGGTTTCAGGCCATGCTGTACCTGGACAACCGGAGCCTTTATACGCTCCAGGCGCTGCTGAACAAAATTCTAACGGATATTCAACAGTTGGCGAAACTGGCGCCGTTGTTGGGGGTAAGTTACGCGGAACAACTGGCGCGGATACCCCAGGAAGCGGCGCGGATGGCGGTGGTGGTAATTATCGTGCTGCCCATCGCCTGCGCCTATCCGTTTTTCCAGCGGTACTTTGTCTCTGGTCTTACTGTCGGGTCGGTAAAAGGTTAAGTCCTGTCCGGTCTGTCAGGCGGATGTTATCTGTCAGGCGGACCGGAGACCCGGGTGAGTATTTTTTCAAGGGGGAATTTGGATGAAAAACCGGATTCTGTTGGTTACAGTGGTGTTGTTAAGTCTGGCGGCGGCGGCCTTTGCCCGCGGGACAAATCAGGCGGGCGGCGGCGTTCCCACATTCGAGTGGTGGCTGATAGGCGATCCGCCGCCCAATCTCGCCGAAGGGCAGAAGCTTATCAGTGATTATACCGAATCGAAAATCGGCGTCAGGGTGGAGTTTAAGTGGTTCGGCTGGGGTGATGCCGGTTCCCGGCAGACTACCATGATAAACTCCGGGGAATACTGGGACGTGTGGTCTCTGCTGGGCCCCGCGTATTACGACCATGCCCGGCGGGGCGTTTACGCGGATATTACCGATCTGCTGCCCAAGCATCCCGGCCTTACCCGGATTATTCCCCAGGCCCTGTGGGACGGCTTCAAGGTCAAGGGCCGGATCTACGGGGTGCCCACGTACAAGGATTCCGCCGCCGCCCACTACGTTATATGGAACGAGGCCCTGGTGCGGAAGTACAACATCGATATAAACAGCATGAAGACCATGGCCGATTACGACAGAGCCCTGCGGACCATCAAGACCGGAGAAGGGACCCGGTTCTACCCCATCCACGCGGGCAAGGCCGAACCCACCGGCCGTTTCCTGTACATGCTGGACTATGATCTGTCCTTTGGAATCGACGTTATCGGCGTCAAATTCTCCGATTCCAGCGCTAAAGTGGTGAATCTGCTGGAGGACCCCGAATTTGTGGAATACCTCCGGTACTTCAACCGCTGGTACAAAGACGGGATCATCAACCCCGACGCGCCGGTACTTACCGAAACGACCAAAAACTCGGCCATAGGCTTGGCCCAGGGTTGGAGCCTTGCCTGGGACGATTCCTGGGCCGTCAACCAGGGCTGGGAACACGCGGTGTCCAATCTGGAATGGGGACCGGTGTACACCACCGAGACAATCCTGGCCTACAACGCCATGAGCGCCAATTCCCGGAATGTGGAAGCCGCCCTTAAATTTCTGGAACTGGCCAACACGGACCGGAAACTGCGGGACATGCTGGCCTACGGCATCGAGGGAAAGGACTTTGAGTACGTTACCCCCACTACCATTCGCAAGCTTACCAAGAGCTGGAGTATGTCGTCCTATCAACAGGCCACTTTTTTCACCATGTCCACGCTGGACGGCATTCCCAACCCCTGGGACGAGGTACGGCAGCTTAACGAACAGGCGAAAATTTCACCTATCTTCGGCTTCCCCTTTGACAGGACGCCGGTCCAGAACGAATTTGCAAACTGTACCGTGATATGGGATCGTTTTAAGGTGGAACTGTACAGCGGCGCGGCGGACCCCGACGTAACGGTCCCCCAGGCCCTCGCGGAACTCAGGGCCAACGGCTTCGACCGGATCATCGCCGAAGCCCAGCGGCAGATCAACGAATGGAAACTGACTAGATAGAGTTTGTCCGCAAAGCAACCGGCTTTGCGGACGGACACTACAACGCGCTTGCCTGAATTCATTTCGAAATCGCCTAGAGCTTTCCCAAAACCAACCGGGTTTTGGGAAAAGCTTTAGAGCCTGTTGTACTTGTGGATTTTTGCCCTGCAAACTCCGGTCGAACCGGTTTTAGAAGCTGCCTCCGGGCGGAATGCTGTCCAGGGGGCTGCGGATTTTAAGCAGGCTCTGCCGGGCGACATGGGTATAGCGCTGGGTAGTGCGGAGGGCGCTGTGGCCCAGAAGGTCCTGGATGTAGCGGATATCGGTGCCGTTCTCAAGAAGGTGGGTCGCGAAAGAATGGCGCAGGCTGTGGATGGAGAGCGGTTTCAGGATCCGGGCTTTGTGAAGCGCCTTGGTAAAAATGTTCTGGGCGGAACGGATGCTAAGATGCCGGTTAGGGGGAACGCCGGGGAACAACCAGCCGTTAATTTCATAGAGGCCGCAATAACGCTGAATAAAATCGGCGGCCCGGTCCGAAAGCAGAGTGTAGCGATCTTTTCGTCCTTTGCCGGCGTGTACCAAAACTGTTTTTCGCCGGAAATCAATATGTTCTTTTTTCAGGGCGACGACTTCGCTGACCCGCAGGCCCGATGAATAGGCCAGCATAAGAAGAAGCCGGTGCTTGGGATTTTTTTCGCGGTCCAGCAGATCCTTAACTTCCGATTCGGCAAGGACCTCCGGGAGCTTTTTGTCGTGCCGGGGGCGGCGCTGTTCCCGGACAACATCTTTTTTAAGCACATGGGTGTAAAAAAATTTAACCGCGCTTATGGCCAGGTTCATGGACGAACTGGAAAGATCCAGCGCCTTATCAAGATACGCGAGGTAATTTCTAAAATCCTCTGAATCGGCGTCTTCGGGGCATTTTTGAATCCGCCTGCAAAAATACCTGTTGTAGTGCAGATAAGAACGGATTGTCTGGGGGCTGTACTTCCGGGACCGGAGTTCGGCTTCAAGCCTGGCGGCCCAGGAAGCGGAAAAAAGATCCGGAAGATCGACGGCTTCAATAAGGCAGTCGGCATCGCTGAGGGCAGGTGAACCGGCGGCGGGAATATTTATTTCCGGGTCCGGACGGGACGCGCCGCCGGACGAAGCAGGCGGACGGACGGACGGGGGCCAGGGGCGGTCAAAAAAGCCGGAAATTTTAACCGGCGCCCCCTGGATAAATTCGACACAGGACCAGCCGCCAAAAAGACGGCGCAGGGCGGAAGCGTCCATAACCTTTTTCGGTATGACATACTGGGACTGGGTATCGTCCCAAAAACCGGCGCCGCTTTTGGCGATAATCCGGGATACAACAGGATCGCTGTCAAAAAACGGAACAGCTATTCTGTCGCTCTGGTGAAGGAAATACACTGTTTCCATAACCGTCTCCTTTGGCGCGCTTCAGCGGGTGTTTGTCCGGAACATGATCCAATTTCCGGCCGCCAGGCCCCGGTTTGTCCGGTTCGCCCCGGTCTTGAGGGTAATGAACTGCACGCCAATGTTCCCGCCCAGGCCGTCAACTATTACAATGGTGGTCTTCACATTCCCTGCGGGAGTAGTATTTTAGCGATTCCCCGTAGTGGTTTCCATCAAGTTCGGCAAAGCCCTGTCCCGCCAGGAAAGCGCGGATGTGAAAGCACAAATTACAGCGGGAGGGGTAGGATTGTCCGGGAACAAAACCCCGCCCGGCGGCCAGGTCCAGAAGGGCGGGGACGCCGCCTTCGTACAGGGTTTCGTAGAGAGGGTACTTTCCCGGCGGAATACCGTCCACCAGTTCCGCCAGGGGCAGCCGCAGCCCGGTGCAGCCGGGGGGAATAAAATAGCCTTCAAGGTCCACGTGGAAATGGCCGGTACTCAGCAGGTCCGGGCAGGGGGGCGCCTTATCCAAAAGTTTCGCCAGGGGCCAGGAGGGGCCGTACTCCTCCTCGATGTTGACGGCGCGGCCGCCAAGCCGCAGGCCGTAGTCGCGGGCGGCGGCGGCGATATAATCCGGACGCAGGTGTTCCTCCAGTTCCGCCCGTGAATGAACCGAAGTCTGGTCCAGGCCGAGCAGGGGGCGCAGGAACTGCCGCTTCCACAGAAAATAGTCCAGGCCCGCCTCCTCGCAGAGCCGCGCCAGCGTAACGGGAAGCCCGCAGGGAACGTATTCGGCGTGGTAGGGGTCCACGGAAACGCACAGGGCGCCGGCCCCCAGGCTTATGAGGGTGCGGATATACTCACGGGCCGGCGCGGTATCCCGCGCCCAAAAGCCGTTGGTTTCCACGTAGTCGAGTTGTATGCCCGCCTTTTTTAGCTCTGTAATCGCCATGACAAGGCCGTCAAAGTCCAGGAAAGGTTCCCCGCCCCCGATGTGTACCGAGCTGGTGTTCCCCCGGCGCAGGACGGCGCAGACCCCGGCCATAGTTTCCCGGTTGATATAACCGGGGGTCCGGGTGGGGGAACAGGCGTACAGGCAGTGCCGGCAGGCGGCGTTACATTGGTAGTTCACCATGATTCCGCCGTGGTAAAGATGCTTCGCGCTGCGCGCCGCGGAATCCCTGAACAGGGCGCCGCCCAGCGAATCGCGGGTATTCCCCATCAGGCTTCTTCCCGAAAGTACGGCTGGCCCAGGGCGGCGGGACTCTGGTGTTTTCCGCGCTTTTTGCCGGTAATAAAAACCAGGACAAGGACGGTGGCCAGGTAGGGCAGCATGTCCAGAATCCGGGGAGAGGCGATAAGCCTGAAACCCGGAAGCGTTAGTTCCAGGCCCTGGAGCTTAAAGCCCACGCCTTTGAGGGCGCCGAACAGGTAGGCGGCAAAAACGGCCCGCAGCGGATTCCAGGTGCTAAAGATGATCAGGGCTACGGCGATCCAGCCGGCCCCGGCGGTGATGTTCTCCTGCCAGCGGGGGACAAAGACCAGCGAAAGGTAGGCCCCCCCGATGCCGCAGAGAAAGCCGCCCAGTACGGTGTGAACGTACTTGTAAAGGTTTACGGGGACCCCCGAAGCGTCGGCCACAGCGGGGTTTTCCCCCACGGCCCTCGCGTTAAGACCCAGGCGGGTAAAGCGGAAGTAAACGTACATCAGGACGGCCAAAATCATGCCGGCCAGGACATAAGGGCTTTGGTTAAAGAAAATCTCCCCCAGGACGGGGATCCGCGACAGCAGCGGGACCTTGACGGGGGCGAAAGCTCCGGCGACAGCTTCCGGCAGGGCCTTGCCGGACAGTTCCTTGCCCGCAAAGCCTGACACCCCGGTTCCAAAGATGGTCAGGATAAGGCCGGTAACTACCTGGTTCCCCCGGAGGCTTACCGTGATAATCGCGTAGATAAGGGCCCCCGCGGCTCCGGCGCTGCCGGCGGCCAGAATCGCCGCCGGCGGGCTGGCGCTGGAAAGGGCCGCGGAAAAGCCAAGAGACGCGCCCAGGAGCATCATCCCCTCAATGCCCAGGTTCATGTTGCCGGTTTTTTCGCAGAGGATACCCCCCAGCACCGCGTAGAGGATGTGGGTTCCCATCTGAACCGACGTATGCAGGAACGGTATCATGGGGCTTCGCCCTCCGCTTCGCCCTCCGCCGCGCCGGGCCGCAGGCTTACCCGGTAGCGGATAAAAAATTCGCTGCCCAGTACAAAGAAGATGATGATCCCCTGAAGTACCTGGGAAATAGAGGCCGGAATCTGGAGAGAACTCTGGAGGAAGCCGCCCCCCTGGATCAGCATGGAAAAGAGAAAAGACACGGCCAGGACCGTCAAGGGGTTCAGGCGGGAAAGCCAGGAGGTGATAACCGCGGTAAAACCCAGGCCCCCGGACAGTTGTTCGGAAAGGCTCCGCTCCACCGCGGAAGCCTGCATCATCCCCGCCGCGCCGCACAGGCCGCCCGAAACGGCGACGGCGACGGCCATGATCCTGAACACGTGCATGCCCGCGTAACGGGCGGTGGCCTCGCTTTCCCCCAGCACGTCAATTTCGTAACCCAGGCGGGTCTTTTTGAGGACGAACCACAGGGCAAGGGCAAGGACCAGGGTGATGATCCAGCCGATGTGTACTCCCGCCAGGCTGGGAAGCACGGCGCTGGCGCTAAAAGGGGCGATTTTGGGAAAGCCGGAGCCCGCGGGGTCCCGCCAGGGCCCGTACTGCAGGTAGCTTACCCACTTGGCGGCCACGTAGTTGAGCATAAGGGTTACCAGGGTTTCGCTTGTGGAAAAACGGGCCTTGAGCAGGGCCGGTATTAAGGCCCAGGCCGCGCCGAAGGCCAGGCCCGCGAGAAACATCAGCGAGAGGAGCAGCAGGGCCGGAAGACCGGGAAAGCTAAAGGCCGCCAGGGCGGCGCCGTAGGCCCCCATGTAGAACTGGCCTTCCTGTCCGATGTTCCAGAACTTCATCCTGAAGGCGGCCAGTGTCCCCAGGGACAGGACCGCAAGGGGAATGGCCTTTTGGATGGTGTTTCGCAGGCGGTAGGCGGTACCCAGGGAACCGGCCACAAGCCTGCCGTATATGTCCAGGGGGTTGTAACCCAGGATAAGCATGATAAGCCCGGACGCGGCCAGCGCCGCCAGAACCCCGGCCAGGCGCAGGGCGTGTTCCAGCGGCGGGGAACTTTCCGCGCGGGGGACGATCCGCGGCATCAGCGGGCCCCCCGGGAGGCCGTTTCTTCTTCAGGCCGCCGCCCCAGCATCAAAAGGCCGATCTCCTCTTTGGCGGTCCGCCGGGGATCCACGGTGGCCATGAGCGCTCCGGCGTGAATCACCATGATCCGGTCGCAGAGTTCCCGGAGTATGTCGATGTCTTCCCCAATATAAAGAATTCCCACCCCCCGCTCCTTCTGCTCGTTGAGGAGCCGGTAAACGCTCATCGAAGCGCCGATGTCGAGACCCCGGACCGGGTAGGCGGTGATGAGGAGCCGGGGCCGGGTTTCTATTTCCCGGCCAAGGAGGACCTTCTGGATGTTCCCGCCGGACAATTTTTTTACCAGGTTCCGCACCGAGGGGGTGACCACCCCGTAACGGTCCACAATTTCCTCCGCCCGCCGCTGGCCGCCGCTCCGGTCCACCAGGAGCCCCCGGCCGGAATCGTAGGACTTGAGGAGGACGTTGTCGGTGATGCTCATGCCCCCCACCAGCCCCATGCCCAGCCGGTCTTCGGGGATGAAGCTCATGCCGATCCCCCGGGCCTTTATGCTCCGGGGGGAGAGGCCCAGAATCTCCTCCCCCATGAAGTGGATGGAACCGGAATCCGCTTTGGCAAGGCCGGTGATGATCTCGCAGAGTTCCTTTTGGCCGCTGCCCGCGACGCCGGCGATCCCGAAAATCTCGCCGCCGTGGATGTCAAAGGAAATATTGTCGATAAGCCGGGGCCCCCCGGCGGCGGAGAGGGAGAGGTTCCGGACCCGCAGCATGGGCTCCGGGCTCCGTTCAGCCTCCGCCCGGCGGACCTCCAGGCCCGCATCGGTCCAGGGGACGTCGCCCCCCACCATGAGGTCCGCCAGTTCCCTGGGGCTTGTCTCCGAGGTTTTCACCGTACCGGCGTTTTTCCCCCGCCGCAGCACCGTTACCCGGTCGCTGATCTCCATGACTTCCTGGAGCTTGTGGGTGATGATGATCACGGCCCGGCCGTCTTCCTTCATGCGTTTGAGCATGGCAAAGAGGCCCGCCGTTTCCTGGGGGGTGAGGACGGCGGTGGGTTCGTCCAGGACCAGGACCCGGACCCCCCGGTAGAGGACCTTGACGATCTCTACGGTTTGCTTTTCGCCCACCGGCATGTCGTAGATCCGCCTGCCGGGATCAACGGCAAGGCCGAAACGTTCCCCGATTTCAACGATTCTGTTTTTTATTTTTTTCGAATCCAGGAAAGGGCCGCCCCCCTCGCCCAGGCTGATGTTTTCCCAGACGCTCATCACGGGGATAAGCTTGAAGTGCTGGTGTACCATGCCGACTCCGGCGGCGATGGCGTCGTGGGGGCTGCGGAAGACTTTCCGTTCACCGTTTACAAAAATTGAACCCCCGTCGGGGAGGTAAATCCCCGCGAGGAGATTCATGAGGGTACTCTTTCCTGAGCCGTTTTCCCCCAGGAGGGCCAGTATTTCCCCCGGCGCCGCCAGCAGGCTTACGTCATCGTTAGCCTTGACGGAACCGAAGGACTTGGAGATATGCCGCATTTCTACCGGGGGGAATTCTTCCAGCGGCATGGTTCCTCCGTTACTGCGGATCTACTGGGGGATGGCGCCGATAACGCCCTTTACAAACCAGCCCATGTTCCAGATTTCGTCATCGGTCATCCGGGTCCCGGCGGGAACCTTAACCGCGCCTGACTGATCGGCCAGGGGCCCGGTGAAGGGATCAAAACTGCCGTCCTTGATTTTAGCCTCCGCCTGGGCAATGGCGGGGGCGGCCCGGGGATCGTTGTTAGCGGTAAGGGCGTCCAGGCTTACGTGGCCGTTGCTAAAGCCTTCCCAGTAGGCCCGGCTCTGCCAGTCCCCCGCCAAAACGTGCTTTACATCGTCAACGTAGAACACGTCCCAATGAAAGAGGGGGGCGGTCAGGTAGGCCGCCGGCGCGGCGTTGGGGGTGGACACGTTGTAACCGACAGCGGCGGCGCCCCGTTCCTGGGCGGCGATCTGCGGCGCGGTGGTGTCCTGGTGCTGGGCGATCACGTCAACCCCCCGGTTGAGGAGCTCGATGGCGGCCTGCTTTTCCAGGGCCGGGTCGTACCAGGTGTTGGTCCACACCACTTCCACCGTGGCGCCGGGATTCACCGACCGGACCCCCAGGGTAAAGGCGTTGATCCCCCGGATAACCTCGGGGATGGGCATGGCGGCCACGTAGCCGATGCGGTTCGCCTTGGTTTTATAACCCGCGGCGATCCCCGAAAGGTAACGGGCCTGGTATATCTTCCCGAAGAACGTGGAAACGTTGTCCGCCCGTTTGTAGCCGGAGCAGTGGGCGAATTTGACGTTGGGGAAATCCTTGGCCACATTGATGGTCCAGTCCATAAAGCCGAAGCTGGTGGTGTAGATCACGTTACAGCCTTGATCGATCAGGTTGCGGATCGCCGTTTCGCAGTCGGAGTTTTCCGGCACGTTCTCGATGTAGAGGGTCTCCACCCCCAGGGCCTCTACCGCCAGGCGGCCCTTGTCGTGGGCCTGGGTGTAGCCTTCGTCGTGGATGGACCCGATGTACACAAAGCCCACTTTCACCTTCGGGGCCTGGGACGCGGAAGACGCCCTCTTCCCCCCGGCAAAAAGGGAAACCGCGCAGGCCAGGGCCAGCGTCACCATTAGAATTTTTCTCATCCTCATCTCCTTGAAAACCTAAGATAATGCCAATAGTATGCAAAAAATGGGCTCCGTATCAACAGCCGGGGGTATGCCGGCGAATTTCGCGCTGAGGGGGGACATCGCCTACAG
>JAISLX010000068.1 GCA_031277045.1 Treponema sp. | reverse complement strand
GAAGGACTTTACCCGCATGGGGGCGGGGGGGCTCTGCCTTTCCTGCCCCCGGTGCCGGTACCCGGACTGCCCTTTCGGCACGGGGGTCTAGCCGCAGGATTCCTGGGGAAATTTGCGCGGGAGGGGCGGGGAAGCCCTCACGTCCGGGGAAAGCGCAGGATAAAGCGGCTTCCTTTTTCCGCGCCGCTCTGTATCTCGATTTTCGCGCCATGCAGGGCGGCGCCGTGCTTGACTATGGAAAGCCCCCGGCCCGTACCTTCAACGGCGTTGTTCCTGCTTTTATCCACCCGGTAAAAGCGTTCAAAAATCCGTTCCCGTTCGTCTTCCGGAATGCCGATTCCCGTGTCTTCCACGGACAGGATGGTTTCTCCCCCGCTCTTTTCGACGGAAACCCGCACGCTGCCGCCTTCAATGTTGTACTTAACCGCGTTGTCAATCAGATTAAATATCATTTCATCCAGGACATGGGGGATGCCGGGAATGCGCGCCTGTTCGCCGTCAACGGCAAGGGTAATCTTTTTGTCTTCCGCAGCGCCCTTTATGCGCCCGGCGGCGCTATGGGCAAGGGCAAGGAGGTCCGCCTCTTCTTCCGGCCGGGCCTCGCCGCCTTCGTCAAGCCGGGAAAGGGTCATGATGTCGTTTACCAGGTTAATAAGCCGCTGGGCTTCGTCGTAAATTTTCCCGGCGAAACGGGGCATGTCTTCCTGTTTCGCAAGGCCCCCCGCCATGATCTCGGCAAAACCGGATATGACCATGAGGGGCGTTTTGAGTTCGTGGGATACGTTGGCGGAAAATTCCCGGCGCAGTTTATCCCGTTCCGCCTGTTCCGTCACGTCCAATATGACAAGTATGACCCCCTGCACGGCGCCCCTGTAGGTTACCGGGTTTGCGAAAAGCCGCAGGCGCCGCTGCCCGGCCGAAAGTTCCGTTTCCGCGAGATCCCCGCGCAGGGCTTTTTCCAGGGCGCGCCGGAAGGGTTCGTCCCTCCTGACCGCGAGGGCGTTCTGGTATTCAACGCGCTTCATCTGAATTCCCAAAAGGCTGCCGGCGCTCTTGTTGCAGGAAAGGATGCGGCCGTCCTGATCAAGCACCAGAAGGCCCTCCTTCATGTTGTCGGTTATGGCGGCGAATTCGTTTTGTTTTTTCCGCATCTCCTCAAGCTGTTCCGCCATGGCGTCGTTCTGCTTTTTTATGCGCGAAAGAAGCGGAGTAAGCTCGTCGTAAACGGCGCCGTTTTCCGGATTGTCAAGATCGATGCGGTTTATGGGGGCCACAATTTTTTCCGTCAGCCGGGAACCTGTTACCGCGATAATCATAAAAATAACTGCCGCTATTACCAGGGAAACAAGGATCAGGTTGAGCATACGGATAAAGATACTGTCCATGGTAGCTGCCATGCGCAGGACATAACCGTTGCTGAGTTTTACCGCGTAATAGTATGTCTCTTTGCTTATGGTCTCGGACAGCCGGGTGCTTTCGCCGGAACCGGTTTCAAAGGCCGCCTGTATCTCGGGCCGGTCAAGATGGTTGGGGAGGCTGCCGGGGTCCGCCGCCGTGTCGTACAGCACCCGGCCGCCGGAAGCGATGAGGGTGATCCTCATGCCCCGGTTTTCGCGGGGAAGGGATTCCAGATAGCTTGTCCCGTTTAATTCGCAGGCGGCGACTATGTATTCCGCGGCGGCGCTGATGTTATGTTTCAAATCTTCTGAAATATCCTGATATACCGCCATGTGGATCAGGACCGCCGTTAAAATAACGGACAGGCCGGCTGCGGTACAGACAAAAAAAAGTATCTTTTTTTTCATTCGCTTTCTCCCGCTTTATACCCCACGCCGCGCACCGTGCGTATCAGGGAACCTGACGCGCCGAGTTTGGCGCGCAGCGTAAGGATATGGGTATCCACCGTCCGGGTTTCCGCCCCTCCGTCATAACCCCATACGGCGGTGAGGATCTGATCCCTGGACAGCGCCCTGCCGGTATTGGAGAGGAGATACACCAGAAGATCGAATTCTTTTAAGGTAAGGGAAACTTCCGCGTTGTTTACCGTAACCAGATGGCGGGAAACGCTGACACAGAGAGATCCCGCGCGGAATTCATCTTTACCCTCCCCGGCCGTCATCCCCGCGCGGCGCAGAAGGCTTTTTATCCGGGCGACCAGTTCCATCATGCTCGCGGGTTTTGTAAGGTAATCGTCGGCGCCGTTTTCAAGCCCGGAAACCTTGTCGTATTCGGCCCCCTTTGCCGTAAGCATGATAACCGGCAGTTTTTGCGTCCCTTTCCGGGAACGCAGCCGCTTTAATATGGAGAGCCCGTCTTCTCCGGGCAGCATGATGTCCAATATCACAAGGCCGGGCGCCTGTTCTTCCATGGCCTTCCAAAAACCGTCTCCGGATTCAAACCCTTTCACCTCAAATCCGGTATTTTGTAATGTGTAGATCACCAGTTCCCTGATACCCGGTTCGTCTTCAACCAAATAAATCAATTTCCTTTCCTCTGCCCGGTAATTGAATATTCCACCCACTCGGCTATGTTTTGGGCATGATCGCCTATGCGTTCCAGGTATTTCGCGATCATCAGGAGGTCCAGGCACGCCTCGGCGGTATCCCTGCTTTGCTCCGCTATCATGTCGATTAGTTCGCCCTTTATTTTTCTGAACAGTTCGTCAACTTTTCTGTCGTACTCAATGACGGCATGTACTTGCTCAATATCCGCCGCGACAAAGGCGTCCACGCTGTCGGTAAGCATTTTTACCGTCGCGTCAGCCATATCGCCTATATGGACGCCGTTTTTTATGCTGTTCCCTTCGAGGAAGCGGGAAAGTTCCGCGATGTTTTCCGCCTGGTCCCCTATGCGTTCCATGTCGGTGATCATGTGCTGGGCCGCCGTTATCTGCCGGAGATCCCCCGCGACCGGCTGTTCGCGCAGCAAAAGATGCACGCAAAAAGTTTCGATTTCCCTTTCTTTCAAATCAATGTCTCTTTCAAGCTCTATCGCCTTGTTTCTGAGTACAGGCTCGTCTTGTAAGAGGCCTTTCACGGCGCAGCCTATGGCGTCTTCGCAAAGGGCCCCCATGCGTATCAATTCACTGTGCAGCGTATCAAGCTGCTTCCTGTAACTTTCCCTCATCAGCCGAACCTCCCGGTGATATAGTCTTCGGTGCGTTTATCTCTGGGCATGGAAAAAATCGTTTCCGTGGAATTATACTCTACCATTTCGCCGAGAAGGAAAAACGCCGTCCTGTCTGATATGCGGGCCGCCTGCTGCATATTATGAGTCACCATAATTATGGTATAATCCTTTTTGAGTTCCGCCGCAAGGTCCTCAATTTTTCCCGTGCTTATGGGGTCAAGGGCGCTGGTTGACTCGTCCATAAGCAGGACTTCCGGTTCCACAGCCAGGGCTCTGGCTATACAAAGCCGCTGCTGCTGCCCGCCGGAAAGGGAAAGGGCGTTCTTTTTCAGGCGGTCTTTTACCTCGTCCCAAATCGCCGCTGAACGCAGGGATGTTTCAACCGTCTCATCCAGTTTTATCCGCGACTTAACGCCGTGGGTACGGGGGCCAAAGGCGATGTTGTCGTAGACGCTCATGGGGAAGGGATTGGGTTTTTGAAAAACCATGCCGATCCTTTTTCGCAGTACCGTTACATCCATGCCGCCGTATATGTCTTCGCCGTCAAGAAGAACCTTCCCCTCAATTCGGCAGTCTTCAATCAAATCATTCATACGGTTTATGGTTTTAAGAAGCGTGGACTTGCCGCAGCCGGAAGGCCCGATAAGGGCGGTAATTTCGCGGACGCCCACGGCAAGGTTAATGTTTTTGAGCGCGTGAAAGGTTCCGTAACGCAGATTAAGTTCCGTTATGCTCAGTTTATCCATTGATATTCGATCCTATTTTTTTTGCCCCCATGCCCGCGAGGGCATTAACGGCGGCCACAAGCACAAGCAGCACTACCGCGGTGGCGTAGGACTGTTTTATGTAAAGGCCCTCGCTGGAAAGACTGTACATGTGAACCGCCAGGGTCCGCGCCGAAGCGAAAGGGCTGTCCGGTATTTTCGCCACGGTTCCGGCGGTAAAGATCAGCGCCGCGGTTTCACCCACGATGCGTCCGATAGAGAGGATGATCCCCGAAAGGATTCCCGGCATGGCCGCCGGAACAACAATGGAAAAAATGGTCCGTGGTTTGCCGGCCCCCAGGGCGAAACTGCCCTCCCGCAGTGAATCGGGAACGGAAAGCAGCGCGTTCTCGGTTGTCCGCATGATGACCGGCAGCACCATAATCGCCAGCGTAAAAGCCCCCGCGAGCAGGGAATACCCCCAGCCGAGAAATATAACAAACAGCAGCATGCCGAAAAGGCCGTAAATGATGGAAGGGACGCCCGCCAGGGTTTCCGCGGCAAGCCTGACCAGAACAATCAGTTTGCTGCCCCGCCGGGAGTATTCCGACAGCCAAATGGCCGAACATATTCCCACGGGAACCGCCGCCAGCAACGCTGTTACCGTAATAATGATGGTGTTGATCAGGGCCGGAAACAGGGAAACGTTTTCGCTTGAGTAGTCCGGTGAAAAAAGGTCCCATGAAAGATGGGGAATGCCTTTTACCAGAATATAGCCGATAAGGAACACGATAATGAGGCCGGTAACAAGCGCCGACACGATCACCAGAAATTTTAATATCCGTGACAGGAACCTGGCCCGGCTCATCCCTGGACCTTCTTTTTGCTGAGGGACAGGAGGATGTTGATGATCAGGATGAACACGAAAAGGACAACCGCGGTGGATATTAGGGCTTCCCGGTGGAGGTCCGCCGCGTAGCCCATTTCCAGCACGATGTTCGCGGTAAGGGTACGCAGTCCGCGGAAAAGACCCCGGGGGATAATCGCCTGGTTCCCGGCGACCATGACGACAGCCATTGTTTCCCCTATGGCGCGGCCTATGCCAAGAACAACCCCCGCCATAATTCCTGAACGGGCGGCGGGCAGGACGGCGAAAAAAACCGATTGTTCGTGGGTGGCCCCCAGGGCCAGGGCCCCTTCGTAAAAACTTTCCGGAACCGCGCGGATCGAGGATTCTGATATGCTGATGATGGTGGGTAGGATCATCAGGGCAAGCAAAAGGGACGCGGTAAGGAGGCTTTTCCCGCTGCCCCCAAAGAGGAAGCGCAGAGCGGGAACCATGACCACGAGGCCGAAAAAGCCGTAAATTATTGACGGTATCCCCGCGAGCAGGGACACCAGCGGTGAAAACACCTTGTGCGGAATTTTTCCACAGAACTTTGCCATAAAAATCGCGGTAAATACGCCAAGGGGCACGCCGAAAATGACGGCCCCCGCGGTAACATAAATACTACCCAGTATCATCGGGGCTATGCCGTACAGATCGTTTCCCGGTTTCCACGTCGTGCCCAGAAGAAAAGCCAGGGGTCCGATTTTCCCGATGGCGGGAATACCGTTGACGAAGAGAAACAGGCAGATAAGGGCCACGCAGGAAACGCACACGCAGGCCGCAGCCGCGAAAATGCCGTGTAGTATTTTTTCTTTCATGGCTACCTGGTCAGTTCGCCCCAGCTTTCCACCTGTCCCAGGTAAATGGCCTTTACCTGGTCCCTGGTCAGGCCGTTTAGGGGGTTCGCGTTGTTGACGATCACCGCGATACCGTCGATGGCAATGACCGTACCGGTAAGTCCCTTCTCCAGTTCTGTGGCTTTTAATTCCCGCGACGCCATGCCGATGTCGCAGATACCGTCAATCGCGGCGTTCATCCCGGTGGAGGAGTCGCTTTGCTGTATCTCGATGTTAAGACCGGGGTTGATCTTCGCGTAGGCTTCCTTGAGTTTTTCCATGACCGGCGTAACCGAAGAAGAACCGGCGATGATGATCCTGCCGGAAGGCATGGCGCTGGTAAAGGCCCCCGTATCGGTTCTGCGGACGTAGCCGTTTGCCGCGATAACGTCCTGCCCGGCCCGGCTCATGATGAACGCGATAAAATCCGCGGCCGCCGGCTTTACTTCTCCCTTGACAGCGATGTAGAAGGGCCGGGTAATTTTGTACTCCCCGCTCGCGGCGGTTCCGGCGCTAGGCGTTACCCCGTCAATGGCCAGGGCCTTAACCGTGTTGTTAAGGGAGCCCAGGGAGATATAGCCTATGGCGTTCCGTTCGCCCGCCACGCTGGTCATCATAACGGCGGTGTTATTGGTTATTTCCGCCTGCGGGGTAATGGCGTCCTTTTTGTTTGAGTCGAGAACTCCGAACAGCTCCGTAAAGGCGCTTCGGGTTCCCGAACCATCTTCCCGGGATATGACAACAATGCTGCCCCCGCCGGACGATCCGGAAGCGGCGCCGGAATCCCGCTTTCCGGCCGCGAACACGTTCCCCGCCGCCAGAATAATCAGCGCCAGATAAGCCAGTCTTTTCATGATATACTCCTTGTGTTGGACTTTGGATTTCTGTCTTCAGGCGGCCTGCCGCGCCCCGTTGTTTTTGTTCGCGCGGAAACACGGCAAGACGCCGGACAGATAAATCCCGCGGGATTATCCCGCGTTTTCTTACGAAAACTATACCTGCGGGCCTGTCAAATCCGTAAGGAGCGATTGTCAAATCTGTGTAAAACCGGGGATTTTTAATTTTGCCCCATAAGGGCGTCCATCCTGGCCTGAAGGCTGCCCTGGATATACTTGCGGATTTTTACTTTGGAATCCGGGGATATCCGGTCGGTGAACAGGGACACATACACCCTGTCTTTTTTTTCCGCGCGGAAACCGAAAATAACCGCTTCCACGTTAAGGATAGTGTGTTTCAGCTTGATCTGCACATTGGAAAACGATGAATTTTTGGGGAAATTGGGATCTTCGGTGAAGGAGCAGGAAAAACCGGCGGTACTGATGTCGCGTATGACCCCGCTGACAAACTGGCTTCCCTGCGGAAAGTTGACCACAGTCTGTGATTCGTTTTCTATGCTGGCCCGCAGGTATTTGCGCCTTCCCTTGGCGTTGTTGACGTTAAGGATGTTTACGATCTGCGCTATGGTAATATTCAGATCCCGGTGGATCATCGTATAGCCGCACGGAAGGCGGAGCATGTTGGCGTACTTGTTCTGCAGGGCGTCGTTCCGGTTGGCGGTTAGTATGCCAATCCGGATATCCGTCAAATCGCCGGCCTTGGTTACTTCCCGAATCCAGGCTTCCCATTCTTTTTCCCCAATAATCTGATCGATGTCAATAAAAATAACGCTTCCGGGGAAATCCCTGAGCAGCCGTCTAAGGATAACGCGGTCGTTGACCGCGTAGGTTTCGTATTCCCGCTGAATCAGTTCATCAATGACTATGTTCCGAATCGAAGGAAGGGGGTTTAGAAAAAATATTTTTCTGCCCGCCAGATCAACCGCGCTGTCTTCTTTGCTCATATTTACCGTTAGTTTAGCTCAAACGGGGGTAAGATGCTATACTTGCGCCATGAAACGTTTCGCCGTTCCCCTTGTTTTCGCCTTTCTGTGTCTTGCCTGCTCCCGGACTCCCCGCCCCCGCGTGGAATTCGCGCTGGGCACGCTGTGCGGCGTTACCCTGTTTGAACGGGGTTCCGGCGCGGAATCCGACGCCGTATTCGCCCGGCTGCGGGAAATCCAGGATTTGATGGCTTTTACCCCGGCCTCCGCCGGGACGGGGGACCGGGAACCTACGGAACTTGATTTGGTTAACCGGAACGCCGGAATTGGGCCCGTGGAGGTCGGCGGGGAACTGTTGGACGTGCTGGAAAAGGCCCTCCGTTACGCGGAACTTTCGGGGGGCGCCTTTGATCCCACGATTGGCCCTCTGGTAACGCTGTGGGGGATTGGGAACAAAAACCCGCGTGTTCCAGCCGCGGAAGAGATACAACGGGCCCTTGCCCTGGTGGACTGGCGGGACCTGGTAATTGACCGGGCGGCGGGGACGGTTCTGTTACGGCGCCGGGGGCAGTCCCTGGATCTGGGGGCCATCGCCAAGGGCTATGCCGCGGATCAGGCCGCCGCCGCCCTGCGCCGTGGACAGCGGGCCATTATCGATCTGGGGGGCAATATTCTTGTTCTGGGGAAAGGCCCGGAGCGGGGAAATTGGCGCATCGGCGTTCAGGACCCGCTGGAGGAACGGGGAAACTACCTGGGAGTTATCCGGGTACAGGACAAGAGCGTCGTTACCAGCGGAGTTTACGAACGCTACTTTGAGGAAGGGGGGCAGCGTTACCACCACATCCTCTCCACAGACAATGGCTACCCCGTACAAAACGGCCTTTTGTCGGTAACCATTGTGGCGGACCGTTCGATAGACGCGGACGCCCTTTCCACCGCATGCTTTGCCCTGGGCCCGGAACGGGGGCTTGCCCTTGTGGAAAGCCTGCCGGACACGGAGGCGGTCTTTGTGAGCCAGGACCGGACCGTAACGTTAAGTTCCGGGGCGGCCGGACTTTTTACCCTGAACGGCGGGAATTACCGGCTAATCCCCACAAGCTCTACCTCGAATACCAGGTAGCTGTTGGGGGGGATAATTCCCCCGGCGCCCTGTTCGCCGTAGGCGAGTTCGGGGGGAAAGATCGCCAGCCGCTTTTCCCCCAATCGCATATCCAGGGCGGTTTGGTCAAACCCGGGAATCACCAGCCCCCGGCCGGCGGCGAATTCCAGCGGGGCGCCGTGCAGGTCCGATGAGTCAAACACCGTGCCGTCCAGGAACATCCCCCGGTAGTTCATCTGCACGGTATTTCCCGCCTCCGGTTTGACGCCCGAACCGGAGGCCAGAATTTCGTAGAGGATACCGGAGGGGGCTGCCGTAACGTTTGGGTACTTCTGTTTGATTAGGGCGGTATCCGCGTCCCGCTGAACCTGCCGCTGGGTTGCGGACGCCGACGCGGCGTTTCGCAGCAGTATGTCAAAGGCGGCCTGATCCGTCTCAAAAGCGTTGGCCTGGCTCCCGTTTCGGATAATCGTGATGGTTTGAATTTTGTCCCCCTGGACAATCGCGTTAACCACCTGCTGCCCGCTTACCACCCTGCCAAAGACCGTGTGTTTGCCGTCAAGCCAGGGAGTTTCCACATGGGTGATGAAGAACTGGCTGCCGTTGGTCCCCGGCCCGGCGTTGGCCATGGAAAGCACCCCCGGACCATCGTGTTTAAGGCTGGGATCGAACTCGTCGGGGAACTGGTATCCCGGACCGCCGCTGCCGTTGCCCGCCGGGTCCCCCCCCTGGATCATGAAGTCTTTGATAACCCGGTGAAAGATTAAACCATCGTAAAAATGCCTGCCCTGGGCCACGTTCATCCGGCCTTCCGCCAGAGCCGCAAAATTACATACGGTAAGGGGGGTTTTTTCGTATTCCAGACGGACGATAATATCGCCCCGGTTCGTGCTGATCCGGGCGAAAAGGCCGTCTCCCAGGCCGCTGTCCTCCTGTGCCGTGGAACCGGCGGCTTTCCGCGATTCAGACGATCCCTTCTGGTCAGACGATCCCTTCTGGGTACATCCACTTATCAGGACCAAAATCAGTCCCCCCGCGCCGAGAATTCTCCAAAATTTTCTGGTATAACGCATGGTTATATCATAACAGGGACACTTTATTACATAAAGAGGGTTGAAAATTTTATGCGTGGTTGATGGATTTTAAGGATATGCGGGACGAACTATTCCGGCTGGAGTATCCTTATCTCCATTCCGGCAGTGATCCTGATATTGAACGTTACTGTTGAAATCCAAGGAAGCTGTTTCAAAAACTGAAGTTTTGGAACAGCTTCTGTTACCTGTGCGCCGCAGGCCGGAGCCGGGCGGCCATTAACATATATCAGTACCGTGTTCCCGGTGAAATTCGGCTCAAAATTTTGGTTTTAAGGGGCCGCTTGTTTGAAACAGCCGCTATAACCTGACCCGGCCCCGGAAACTGCGGGACAGGGTGAGTTTGTCGGTGTACTCCAGATCCCCCCCCACAGGCAGCCCCGATGCCAGGCGGCTTACTTCTACCTCAAGGTCTTTAAGGAGTTTTTGCAGGTACAAAGCGGTCGTGTCCCCCTCGACAGTGGGGTTAAAGGCCAGAATCAGTTCCCGAATCCCGCCCCGGCGGACCCGGCTTAACAGATCGCCGATTCGCAGTTTATCCGGACCAACACCGTCCAGGGGGGCGATAAGCCCGCCCAAAACGTGAAAAACGCCCCGGAATTCCCGGGACTCGTCGATGATCCGCACATCCTGGGGCCGCTCAACCACGCAGATAAGGCTGTGATCCCGGCCCGGATCGGCGCAGACGGGGCAGGGGTCGGTTTCGGTAAAACTGCCGCAGACGGAACAGCGGCGAATCGCCTGGTGCAGAAGCCCCAGTTCCCCGGCCAGCAGGCGGGCGTAGGCGGGATCCCCGTCCAGAATGTGGTAAACCATGCGGCCGGCGCTTTTTTTCCCGACGCCGGGAAGCCGGGAAAGCAGGGATACGAGCCGGTCAATGGCGCTTTCGTGGTTTACGCGGAGATCCGGGGCGCCGTTCATTGCCCCGCCGGAAAACCGGGAATGCTCCCTGGGGGAACGCCCATACCGGAGGCCAGGGTCCCCATCTCCGCGCCGGTACGTTCCCGCGCCTTTTCCAGGGCGGAACTAAAGGCGGCCATCACCAGGTCCTGCAGCATCGGAATATCCTCCGCCGCCTCCGGGGCGATGCGAACCGCCCGTATCTCCATTTTACCGTTAAGGTCTACCTCTACCATTCCGCCGCCCGACTGGCCGGTAACCACAATGGCGGCAAGTTTGTTCTCAAGAACTCCCATCTGTTCCTGCAGTTTTTGAGCGTTTTTAATAAGCTCAAAAGGATTTATATTCATCCACTCCTCCCTTCACCGCCGCCTCCGCGAAGACGGCGTTCCCCGCCGAAACGCCGCTTCCGGCGGAAACAATGTTCCCTGTGGAAACGACAGTTCCCCGAAAAACCTGTAATACCCGCTGGGCCAGGGGATCCGGGGGCGCTTCTTCCGGCGGGTCATCGCGGCCAAGGGTACTCCACATGGGCACGTCCTCCTCATCGCCGCTCTGATCCGGGCCGGGCCGGGCCGCCGGCTCAGGGGCCGGTTCCTGGGGTTCCCGCACTTCCCGCGCCGCCACGCGGCGGCGCCATTCCTCGCTTAAAGAAGTTCCCGCCGGCTTATGATCCTCCGTTCCGGAGGGGGCCGCCGGTAGAGCCCTCCCCTCCGCGAAAGGGCGTCCGGGGATCCCGGTTTCCAGGGCCTTGCGGGCATCTTCCACGGCGGCTCTTAGCTCAGGCGGAGAAACCCAGTTTTTTAACCAGGAAAGTTTGGAAACCAGAGTTTCCAGTTCAAAACGGGGGGATACGGAATATTTGATGTCCCGGTAACAGGCAAGAATCAGTTCCAGGGCCCGCTCAAGCCGCCCCGAATCCAGCGCCCCCAGGACCACGGACGAAAACCGTTCCGCCGGATACCCCAAAAGCGATTCGCGGGTTACCGAATTTTTCAGCAGAAGAAGGCTCCGGTAATAGGCGGCCAGGTCGATAACAAACTGCTCCACGGCCACCCCGGAGGAAAGGAGCCGGTCAAGCAGTTCGAAACCCCGCGCGGCGTCCCCCTCCACACAGGCTTCCGCCAGTTCGTTGAGCCGCTCAAGCCCCACCAGGCCCAGTTTTTCCCGGATAAGTTCCGTGCGGATATGTCCCCCGGAAAACGAGACAACCTGATCAAAAAGGGTAAAGGCGTCCCGCAGGCTGCCGGTAGATTCGCGGGCTATCCAGAACAGGGCCTCGTCCTCGGCCTCTATCTTCATCTCGGCGCAGATATCTTTGAGGATAGACTTGATGGTCTCAAGGGGGATAAGACGGAAGGCGAACTGCTGGCAGCGGCTTTTAATCGTGGCCGGTACCTTGTGGAGTTCCGTAGTGGCAAAAATAAAGACGATGTAGTGGGGGGGCTCCTCAATAGTTTTAAGCAGGGCGTTAAAGGCGCTGGTGGAAAGCATGTGGACTTCGTCGATAATGTAGACCTTGTAGGTTCCGCTTTGGGGGGGGAAAAGCACCTCGTCTCTGATCTGCCGCACATCGTTGACCGAGGTGTTGCTGGCCCCGTCGATCTCGATAACGTCCATGCTGGAACCGGCGGCTATCTCCCGGCAGTTGGCGCAGACACCGCAGGGTACGGGGCCCGGCCCTTTTTCGCAGTTCAGGGAACGGGCCAGAATCCGGGCGGCGCTGGTTTTACCGCAGCCCCGGGGGCCGGAAAACAGATAGGCGTGAGCAATGGTCTTGTTTTCCAGCGAATTTTTCAGCGTGGAGACCACGAATTCCTGGCCCGCCAGTTCATCCAATGTCTTGGGCCGCCGCCTGGTGGCGGTTACTTCGAATTTTGCGGGTCCCTCTGCCTCAACAGCCATACTTTCAGTATAGCGATTGCCGGGGTCTCTGTGAAGTTAGGGGAAAACCCCGCGCCAGGAAGGGCTTGCGCCCCCACGGCGCAGAAAAGATTCGCTTACCGCTGCTTCCTTCCGGACCTGACGGAATTAGGCGTTCTCTCCTCGCATGGTTCCTGGCCGCGGGGCAGAGGAATACTACCGGAAACAGGGGTTCCTATCAAGGGAGACGGTTCCAAACTGTCAAATCTTAGAACCGCATCAAAATAGCTGGATTTTACGCGCCAAGCTGTCAGCGCTGGGTGCTGCGGACCTGGCTTTCCGCAAAACCGTCAACGGCCCGGACCAGGGCCAGCCAGTAGTTGGCCTCGTTCTCCGATGTGTAGGGGCCGATCCGTACCCGGTACCAGATTTGGCCGTCCACTTCCCTGTTGTCAATGACCGGGTTTAGACCTTTGGCGGCCAAATTTTCTTTGGCGCTTTCGGCCCGGATCATGGCGGAGAAAGCGCCGGTTTGTATCCAGTAATCCTGGACTGACCGGGAGACGCTTTCGGTCCTGCCGGCGGAAACCGCGGTACTCTTGGCCGGGGCCGCCGGCGTGGGACGCGCCGGGACCGGGGAAGAAGTTTCCGCGGCGGTTTTGGCCCCGGAGCCTGCGGGCGTTTGCCGCGCCGGACTTTCCGCGCCGGGGGTTTCGGGCTTTGCCGCCGTAACAGCCGGGGCCGGAACGGCCGCGGAAGCTGCGGTTTTCTGCTGGACGGATTTCGCCGGTGAAACCGGGGCGCTTGATGTTTTGTTCTGGGGAACAGGGATTTCCGGTGTGGCGGGTTTCGGTACGCTGATTACCACATTGGCCGCATTCGCGTCTGCCGAATTGTTCTCCTGAACCACCGCGGTTCCCTGAATGGGAGTCGTGGAGGCAGGGGCGGCGGGATCGGGGGTTTCCGTGCCCGGGGAGGAAACATTGGCGGAGGGTGGAACCATAAGCCCCTGAATTTCGCCGGGGTTCCGGACTATGTCGGCGGCGTCGACGGAAGCCGGCTCCCGGGCAGCCGCCGGGGAACTGGAAACGGCCGGCTGAACAGCGGTTTCCGGAAACACGGTCCGGGAGGCCAGAACCGGACCCTCGCCGCTGGGGGTAAATATCAAAATGGCGGCGCTTAATACGATGACCAGGAATACCCCGACCGAAACCGCCACCAGCAGAAGTTTTCTCTTTTCCATCAACGGATCCCCTCTATTGCCAAAATCTCGTCAATCCGGCGTTCCAAAGCGTT
>JAISLX010000004.1 GCA_031277045.1 Treponema sp. | reverse complement strand
ATCCCCGCGGACCTGATGGAACGCTGCTGCCCCCTTTCCGAAGGGGGGCGGCGGGCCCTGGGCAGCGCGGCGGCCAAACTGGCCCTTTCGGGCAGGGCCTACCACGGCATCCTCCGGGTCGCCCGGACCATCGCCGATCTGGAGGGCCGGGACAGCATCGACACGGACCATATACTGGAAGCGGTGGAACACCGCCGCCGGGGGGACGATCCCTACGACATTCTGTCGGAGGGCTAGTATCCCGACACGATTAAACTTGCGTTCTAGGGGGCATCAGGCCCTGCGGACCTGACCGGGCCGCGGAACAAGAAGCTGCTGACATCGCGGGAGCGATAAATGAACAGGCGGGGACAGGCCGACCCCCTTCGAATAAACCGTCCCACTCGATCAGGCGGGCCGGGTCGGGTTATTGGTAAATACGTTAAAACGGGGAACGAATTCCCCCGTTTTAACGGGAATCATTAGGTTGAGGCTTTCCCAAAACTAACCGGGTTTTAGGATTGGCCCGGGGTTTTCACAAGATCTTGCCTGTCTGCCCGGTACACAGGCTGTCCGGCCTCATTTACCAGTTCAAACCGATCTGTTATACTGGGGAAATTCGCGTAATCCGTGCGGCTTTCAATAATGATATTTCCCCCCGCCTCACTGGCCGCGAATTCATTTGGGACCCCGGGGAGGCGGGCTATTCCTTTCTTCCGGAAGATAAAGAACGCTTCCCGGATTCCGGCGTTTTTTTTCCTGAAAATCAGGTTGAACGTCCGGGCCTTGTCGCGGGAAAGCCAGCCCCGGATATACCGGTCCAACTCCACGAGGACCACAGTCTTTGTACCGGAATTGTACCGGGCGAAAATCCCGGGTAGGGGCCATATTTCCGCGCTTGTCTCTATCAGCCCGGAACCCGTGTCTCCGTAGCGCCGGCCAAGGTAATCGAAAGCCGGGAACGGCAATGGAAGAACCTGGAAATGCAATGTATCAAGCGAATTTCCCGCGCCTATTGCCGAGAAAAAAAGGCTGTAATGGCTGTCGAGCCGGGAGAACAGGTCGTCAATCCAGTAGAAAAGGCTTTCATGATAAACTTGTTTCAGCCCCAGGCAATTTTCGGGCTCGGGCCAGACCAAAAAGTGATTATCGCAGAAGGGGGATATGTTAGGGCTAATATGAAACCGCTGTGAAATCCCATCTTTTCCATGGAGGGTTATTTCCAGGGACTCCGACTTCGGGTTGGCATCGATGTAATTATAAAAGGGGGAAAATTTCACGCGCTTCCGCGTTTCAAGATCCCGCCCTTGGTAAGCCTGCTCCGGGCGGTACCGTACATACGGGAAATCCGGGGAAGGGTCAAACTCATAATACCTGGCGGCGTCCGGGTTTTTGATACCCAGCTTAACCAGCGTCGTTTGGTCATGGCGCAAGCCCCTTGACCTGACGTATATGAGGGTGAATCTGAAGCCCCCGATGTCGACGGTTTTCCATTCGGAACCCCCGCCGGCTTCCCGGTGGCATAACAGATCGAACAGGTCGTCGGTAATGATAGCACGGTCAAAAACCTGGTTCGCGAATAATTCTTCCATGCGGCACGAAAGGTCTTCGTATTCCATCGTTCAGCCTCCGTAACGCCACTGGCCGTTGGCCAGCCGGTAGGTCCCCGCCCTTTTGCCGGTTTGGTTGTAAAAAATCGCAAAATTTTTCTGGGTATCATCGGGAAGGGGATCTCCGCCTATCCAGCTTGTATAATCGTCAACATGGACATCCACATTTTGGCCGATGGTCACCCTGGTCAGGGGGTTATTTCTCAGTGCGCCATGGTGGATATACTTAACGTTCTCTGGAATGGTTATGGCCGAAAGCTGGTTTCCGGCGAACAATTCCGTATCCAGCCTTATTAGCCCATTGGGAATTTGTACATCGACCCATTTATTGTCTTTGTATTCTTTTGCGGGCCTTGTTCCGTTACTGGGCGCTATAATGACATTCCTCAAATTATTGGCCATAAACGCACGGGACCAAATGGATGTTACGCTGACCGGGATGGTCAGTTCAGCCAGTTCATTAACCGCAAAGGCTGATGATCCGATAGAGGAAACGCTCGGGGGAAAAACGATGCCGGTCAGCTTATTGTGAAAAAACGCGCTGTCACCTATTTCCCTAATCCCGTTTGAAAGGGTAACACCGGTAAGCTCATTATAAGAAAAAGCGCCATCGTCTATCTCCGTGACGGTTGAAGGGATGGTTACACGAGTCAGCAGGTTACCGGAGAAGGCATATTTTCCTATGGTGGTCACCGTAGGCGGTATGGTTATAGACCGGATTTGATTGTTGTCGAAACCGGTGAGGTAGGTAATCCCGGCGGGGATTTTTACCTCGGTCAGCCGGTTGTAGCTAAAAGCCGATACCCCGATGAACGCAAGGCTGTCGGGCAGGCTGAGGCTTGTGAGTTGGTTATTGGCGAAGGCTTCGCCGCCGATGCCGGTTATCCAGGCGGGTATGGTGACGGCGCTAAACCTGTTGCTGGAGAAACATTTTTCAGGTATCTCTTTTATTGAACGCGGAATGTCGATGCTGGTTAACTGGTTCCAGTGGAACGCCCCCGTGCCAATGGATGTCAGGCTGCCGGGCAGGGATACGGATGTCAGGGTATTGAACGCGAAGGCTTCCTGCTCAACCGTGGTTACCCCATTCGGGATTACCACGGAAACAAGCCCCCTTGACTGTACTTCGGCTTCGGTCAGATTTCCCTTGCGGAAAGATCCTTTCCCGATGACCCTTACGGGGATACCGTTTATTTGCCCGGGTATGCGGATATCCCTCAGATTCCCCTTATATCCGGTGATGGTGACAGTACGGGCATTTCCCGAACCGTTTACCGTAAATTCAAAATCCTCCGCGTTCTGCCCAAACACGGCAGCGACGAACCACGCGAGCATGAACAAAGCGATGCCTTGCTTCCTCATAATGAACCTCCCGGAGATGTTTCTCCAAAATATTTGTCCCCCTGCCGGTTTTACCGGCAAGGACAAAGACTATTCCCGGCTATCCTCCGGCGGCCAGGTTATTTTGCCGGTCTTGACCCGCCGGCGTAATTCGTGCAGTATTTCCCTGCTCCAGAATAGGCTGGTTTCGGCCGCGTCTTTCTCCTCGGTGTTTGCCAGTATCAAACGCCGCAGCTCCTGATCGTCCGCTTCGGTAACGCCGGTACCGTAGCGCCGCGCCATGCCGGCAAGGGCTTGCGTCAAAAGTTCGTCCGTCCAGCACGCCACCCGGTTTTGTGTATCCTGTAAATTTTGCATAGCCTGCCTCCGTCTCAAACATAGAGGTTAAACCGTGAGGCGTTTTTTCCGGAATTTACGATGTTTTTTTAATATTTCGTGCCGCTATATGTACCGCTATTGGAAAGCGCGGCGCTATATATAGCGCCCTTTTCCTTCCGGTTGATGGAATATTCCCCGTATACCGGAACATCCCAAAGGCAAATCAAAATACGGGGCATTTTTTGTGCGCGCCGCGATACCGAATTTGCGCAAGTACAGCCTGCCGGCATGGAGGCCATGCCTGGAGTTTTGCGAAGCAGCCGGCAGGGAGGCCGGCTGGATGGACTTTTAAGTTTTTGCTTTGCAAAAACTTAAAGCTCAAAAATGGCACGGAGGCCATTTTTGAGCAGCGCAAGGGATAGGAGCGGAATTTTTGACCCGCAGGGGCAAAAATTGGAGCGGATAGCCCGGTTTTTTGCGGGGCGCGGCCGCGCCCCGCAAAAAATGCGCCCATTACCGGATACCGGGGCTAATGGAATATGGCGCCCTCCCGGTAATCGGCCCAGACCTTTTCGAACCACAGATCGGCGGCGGGTATGGGCCGCACCGGGCGGAACAGGGAGCTGACGCTGTTTGTGGCGGCGTCAAACCGCGTGATAAGCGCCTGGTTCTGAAAGGCGCTGTCCGCGAGGAAGCCCCGTTCCGCCTGGCTTCTAATACCGGAATCACCTGCGATGACGGCGCAGGAACCCCGGCTTAGTCCCCCGCAATCCAGGTAGTACCATATCCCCTGGTGGAGCATCCGGCTTAACAGCAGGATTTCCCGGTATTTGAGGGCCAAATCCAGCTCTTCCCCGGCGGCGTCAAGGCTTTCCCGGTCCAGGGTTTCGATAAGAGCCAGGCTCCGTTCTACCTCCCCCTTGTTTCGCAGAAAACCCGCCGTCCCGCTGTTGATTTCCTGGAGCCGCCGCAGTTTTTCCGCGACATTCCGCTTCCCCCGCGCCGGGTAATTGAGTCTGAGCCCCCGTTCAAAAGCCGCCAGTTCTTCCGCCGCCGCCCGCAGCGCCCTGTCCCCCGGTTTTTCCCCGTTTTCGGCTGGGCCGAACCAGGGGTCGTTTTTCAGGTAAAAACCGGCGATGTAGGTGGCCGCCCGCAGGCCCCCCGTCTGCCCGGCGTTAAGGGCGCTGCCGCCTGGCCGGCGAATCCCGTGACTCCCGGCGCATTCCCCCGCGGCGAACAGATGCTTGACCGATGTTTCCCACCAGATACTCAGTTCCGCGCCGCCGTTGTGATGCTGGGGCAGCACGTCGATTTCCAGGTATTCGGCGGCCAGGTCGATGCCGTGCGAACGGTAGAGTTCAATCGCCGGGGGATTAAGCTGCCCCAGCCGCTCCACCGGCGTGGCCCCCAGGAGGGCCCCGGAGGCGGCCAGATAATCGCGGGCCTCCCCGGTAACAGCGGAAAGATCAAAGTTCCCAATTTTACCGCTGCCCTGGGGATTATTCGTAAAATCCAGGTACACCCTTTTTCCCTTGACGCGCCGTTCAACGTAGACCGCGATGTCGATGATCGAGGAGCCTCCGTTTTTCGTTTTTTCCGCGCTAAAGGGCCACTGGTAGCCTTTAAGAAAAACCGCGGCCGCCAGTTCCCGAATGGAAGGGAAGTAGTCATTGAGGAATTCATCTTCTTCCCCCTGATCGTCGATGGAAACGTAGCGCGGGATTACCTGCTGGTAACTCCCCGAAAGATTCCAGCGGAATTTGACGGACCCGATGCCGTACTGCCATTCGGTAATATTGGCGAAGCGGACCCCCTCCCGCGCCAGGACCCCCGATGAACCGAACTGTCCCGGAGGGTAGACGGTCTGCCGGTACAGGCCGGGATTCCCGCCGCCGGCGAAGATAATGTTTTTCGTCAGGTACAGACTGAAGTCCTTCCCCTCCTCAATGCAGAAAAGTCCGAAGGCCCGGTCTTTGGCGCCGTTCCCGCCGCGGTCCCCTGTCCCCGCTCCGCCGTCTTCACCGGAGCGGAGTATCTTGACGACCCTGGTTTTGTCGATAACCGCTATGCCTTTCCGGAACGCTTCCCGTTCCAGAGCCTCGGTCATGGCCTTTGAGGTGTAGGGGCCGGTGGAGGATGCCCGGCGGCGGCTGTCGTGGTCCGTCTGGTAACCGGGGAATTCGCCGTAGGCGTTGTGGGGAAAGGGTACTCCCAGGGATACCAGGTGAAAAAATTCTTCAAGGGAATGGGCGGCCTCGCAGAGGGCGATGTCGCCGTCCATACCCCCCCCGGAAAAGAGGGTTTCCGCCATGCTCCGGGGGGAATCCCCCTCCGCCCCGGCGCAGGCGACCTTGTAGTAGGTCTGTTTATCGGAGCCGGCGTTGCGGGAGGTCCCGTTGAGCCGGTCTTCGGAAAGGACGGCGATGTTCCCGACGCCGAAGTCAGCAAGGTGGATCGCCGCGTTGTAACCCGCCGCGCCGCTGCCGGCCACCAGGCAGTCGTACACCCTGCCGATTACTTTTACTGTTTTCCCCAGAAACCGTATTTGCGGCTTCATGCTTTTTTCATCACCGATTTGTAGTAATCGTTGTACACCACGCAGCCGTCGTTAAGCTGGGCCGCCATAAGCCGCGAACAGCCGGAACAGAGGACGCACCAGTTTACCGCCCCGCCGTTCCGGTATTTGTTGGGGGTCAGGGGATCGGCGAATATTTGGCGGCCAAAGCCGCAAAGATCGGTATAGCCCTTGCCCAGCGTTTCTGCCATCATGGCCGGGGCCTCCGCCTTGTAGGCGCTGTAGGCGGAGCCGATGACCCTGAGTCCCCGGTTCTCCCCGCGTATCAGATCCTTTACGGTTTTGGTGTAGCGCAGGTGGTGGTAGGCCAGGTATTTGGAGGGCTCCGTGGGGCGGGTTATGGCCCCCGTCAGGGCGGGGATTCCGGCGGAGACGTTGACGTAATCCATCCCCAGATCGTCCATGAGCCGCACCACGTTGAGCATTTCCGTCAGATCTTCGATTATTTCGTCCGGGCCGCCGGTCCCGCAGCCCCCCCGGATCCCCTCGTA
>JAISLX010000017.1 GCA_031277045.1 Treponema sp. | reverse complement strand
GTCTCCGAGGCGACAGGGCAGGTGGCGCTTCGCACGGCGCGGTTTATGTACAGCACCGGGGAGCCCATGCTGTTTGCCAAAATCAAGGTGTTCAGCCCCTCCCGGCCGGACGCGGCGGCGCAGGAAAGCGTCGCCGATGTCAACGGCTACTTTAGCTTTGTCCCCTTCGAGAGCGGCGATTGGCGGCTCACCGCGGAGGACGGCATGGGCCACAGGGGCGAAATCATCATCGCCGTGGCGGACGATGCAGCATCGGCTGAGGCAGCGCCAACTGCGGCGATGTCAAACGAAGCCCCCGCCAGCTCCGCCCGGCTGCCCGGCCCGGTTGCCGCCATGCTGGGGATGAGCCTGATTCTTAACATTTTTGCCCTGTGGCATTTCCTGGGGCTGCGTAAAAAAGGAGCCGTCCATGCACATTAGCGAAGGAGTTTTGTCGCCCCCGGTTCTTGCCGCGGGCTGGGCCCTGGCCGCGGGGGGCCTGGCGCTGGGGCTGAAAAAGACGGAGGTGGAAAAGCTGCCGGAAACAGCTTTGGTGTCGGCGGTTCTGTTTTTGGCGTCCCTGGTCCATGTGCCCCTTGGCCCGTCGAGCATACACCTCACCCTGCTGGGGCTTGCGGGGATCATGCTGGGCTGGAGCGCCCTCCCCGCGCTTTTTATAGCGCTGTTTTTACAGGGGCTTTTGTTCCAGTTCGGCGGCCTCCTGTCCCTGGGGGTAAACACCGTGGCCATGGGGACCGCGGCTTTGGCGGGGGGCCTGGTGTTCCGCGTCATACCGGAAAGGCTCAAGCTCCTCGGCGCCTTTGCCGGGGGTTTTGCCGCGGTGATTGTGGGGACACTTATTGTTGTGGCCGCCCTTTCCCTGTCCGACAAGGATTTGCGCTCAACCGCGGCGCTGCTTTTTGCGGCAAACCTGCCCCTGGCCGCGGTGGAGGGGATCATGTCGGTTTTTATTGTGGCCTTCCTGGCAAAGATGCTGCCCGGCTATGTATCTCGACCGGCTCGAATTTAAAAAAGATCCGCTGAAATCCTTTGACGGGCGCTGCCGGCTACTTTCGGCGGCGTTGGTCATAATTTCCGTGGTAACCGCAGCAAAGCCGGCGCTGCCCGGCGCGGCGGCGCTGTTGTGCCTCTGCGCGGCGCCCGGCGAATTCAGGGTGACCATCCGTCGGCTTGTTCCGGTCAATATGATGGCCGCCGCTTTATGGCTGCCCCTTATCGCCGGGTTTAGCCCCCATAGCGCCCTGCTCTACACCCTGCGCATTAACTGCGCCGCCCTGGTTTATATGCGTTTTGTGGCGCCCATGAGCATAAGCCTTATCGCCTCGTCAATGTCCGCGCTCAGGCTGCCGGAAAAACTTGTTTCACTTTTTGTGTTGACCTACCGCTATATATTTTTACTGCACGAAGGTTTTGCCACGACCCTCACGGCAATGCGCTCCCGCCTGCCGGAGCATGCCACCCTCTATCAGTGGCGTTCCCTGGGGGCGGTGTTTGCCGCCACCCTGACCCGCGCCGCCCTCCGTTCGGAAAAAATCCGGATCGCCATGTCGAACCGGGGTTTTGACGGCAGTTTTCCTGTTACTGTTTCTTTCAGGTGGCGGCTGCGGGACACAGCGTTGCTGGCGATGAGCGCCGGTCTTTTAGCGGGGCTTGTATGGCCCGGCTGATCATCAACAACATTTCACACCGTTACGACAACGCCGCGGCCGGGGCGCAGGCCCTGGAGGGCGTAAGCTTTTCCGTTGAGCAGGGCCAGCGTGTCTGCATAGCCGGCGCCAATGGATCGGGCAAATCAACCTTGCTGCACATTATTGCCGCCTGTGTAAAGCCCTCCTCCGGCGAAGTGGGGGTCGAAAACGGCGGCGCCGGAGACAGGGCGGGAATTGTGTTTCAGGATCCGGACAACCAGCTTTTTATGCCCACCGTCTGGGAAGATGTGGCGTTTGGCGTTATGAAGAAGGGCACAAACCCGGAGGAGGCAAGGGAGCGGGCCCTTAAGGCGCTCTCCGAAGTCGATGCGGCGCATCTTGCGGAACGGGCTCCCCACAGCCTTTCCGGCGGGGAAAAGCAACGCGCCGCCCTGGCCGGGGCGCTGATTCTGGAGCGTGACATTCTGCTGCTCGACGAGCCCACCGCGGCGCTGGATCCCCGGGCGCGGAAAAACCTCATCGATCTGTTGAAAAACCGGCGCGGCGCCACCATTATCATCGCCAGCCACGACCTTGACATGGCCCTGGAGCTTGCGGACCGGATTATTTTCCTGCACCGGGGACGCATCGCCGGGGACTGTCCGGTCCCCGGCTTGCTGCTGAACGAACATTTTTTGCAAACCATCGGGCTGGAACTGCCCCTGGGCGTGCAGGGAAGGTCCCGGCCTGCCTACCCGGAGGAAGGCCGGTAAAAAAGAGGGCCCTCCAGCCTTATAAAGGCGGAGGGCCAAATCATCCGGCCGTTCACCCGGATGTTACAGGGTCGTGCCCTAGGGTAGATGTTGGCTACACCTATAGTCTAGCACATTCCGGGGAAAAAGCAAGCAAAATTTTTTAAAAACTTGTTCAAAACTTGCCCGGGTTTGGAACAAGCTCAGACGAGCGAGGTTTCCCCAAAATTGAAGTTTTGGGACAGCCTCAAGTTTTTATGATTTTTTCCTTTCGGTGTCTATTTCTTTATACGGTGTTTCAAAGTTGTTTTGCCCTCTGTGCGCTGTATTGACACACCTTAAATGTTATAGTATGGTTAAAATAAGCCACAATCTCGATCAGACCATCCAAATTGTTTCACCCGCATATAGGGATCGCCCTTTGTATCTTGACAGGTTTAATATGGATTTTTATCGAAGACGAAATAATTTACCGAATACCACAGCAGCAATACCCGTTTCATTTATACCAACGCAGTTTTTATCCATGGACTTACTTGCGGATCTCCGGGATAAAACTATTTTAACAGATTATTTTGTTAATGTTAGAAAATTCTTAAAATTGATTTCAGATAATGCTGCTTGCTTTGACCATAAATGATGTTGACGTAAAGACCCCCAACAAGAACGGAATTGCATATAATGGCAAAGGTAATGCTATTGATTTATTTGCATCTTCCTTGCTAAATATTCGTTCCGGCAGCATTGAAAGACTGGCTGCAGAGCTTGCCATAGCAATGTTAGAAAATCCAGGCAGAAATATTTCACACCTAATAGATGGGTATTCAACCCCTCAGCGCGAATAAAGCATCGCCAGTACAAAGTCTCTGTTTATTCCTGGGGCTGTCCGCTTCTAAGCTCCCATGCCTTCAGCCGCATCTTCGCCCGTTCCAGCCTTTGGCGGGCGGTTTCGGCCTCGAACTTAAAACCGGGGTTTTGCAGTGTCTCCTCGGCCTGGCGTTTGGCATCCATGGCCCGGTCGTAATCGATTTCGTCGGGCCACTCCGCGGCGTCCGCCATGAGCACGGTTTTGCCCCCCGCCACTTCCAGGATGCCCTCGGAGGCAAAGCCGGTTTTCCATAGGCCGTTCCGGTCCTTTATCTTTAACAGGCAGGCCCGAACCTGGGCAGTGACGGCTTCGTGGCCCGCAAGGACGCCGATCTCGCCGTCCGCAAGCATCACGGTGAGGGCCTGGACCTTGTCTTTAAAAAAGAGGCGATAGGGGGTGTGCACCTCCAGGGTAAAGAGCTCCGCCATTATTTGGCCTTGGCAAGGACATCGTCTATGGTCCCAGCCATGAAGAAATCCTGTTCGCTGATCTGATCGGTTTCGCCGTCCAGGATCATCTTAAAGGCCCGGACCGTCTCCTTGACCGGCACGTAGACGCCGGCCATGCCGTTGAACCGGGAAGCCACGTTCAGGGGCTGGCTGAAGAAACGCTGCACCTTCCGCGCCCGGGCTACGGTGAGCTTGTCCTCCTCGGAAAGCTCGTCCATCCCCAGGATGGCAATGATGTCCTGGAGCTCCTTGTAGCGCTGGAGGATCTGCTGGGTCCGGATGGCCGTGTGGTAGTGCTCCTCCCCCACAATGGAGCTGTCCAGGATCCGGGAGCTGGAAGCCAGGGGATCCACCGAGGGGTAGATCCCCAGCTCCACGATCTTCCGGGAAAGGGTGATGGTCGCGTCCAGGTGGGCAAAGGTGGTGGCCGGCGCAGGATCGGTCAGGTCGTCCGCGGGGACATAGACCGCCTGGATGCTGGTGATGGACCCCCTGGAGGTGCTGGCGATCCGCTCCTGGAGGGCCCCCATCTCGTTGGCCAGGGTGGGCTGGTACCCCACGGCGCTGGGGATCCGGCCCAGCAGGGCGGAAACCTCCGCCCCCGCCTGGATGAAGCGGAAGATATTATCCACAAAGAGGAGCACGTCCTGGCCCCCCTCATCCCGGAAATATTCCGCCATGGTAAGCCCCGCCAAAGCAACCCGCATCCGGGCCCCCGGGGGTTCATTCATCTGACCAAACACCAGGGCGGTTTTTTCCACCACCCCGGACTCGTTCATGTCCTTCCATAAGTCGGCCCCTTCCCGGGACCGTTCCCCCACCCCGGCAAAGACCGAGTACCCCGCGTGTTCCATGGCGATATTCCGGATAAGTTCCATGATCAACACGGTTTTACCCACCCCGGCGCCGCCGAAAAGGCCGATCTTGCCGCCCTTGGCATAGGGGGCAATGAGGTCGATGACCTTGATCCCCGTTTCAAACACCTCGGTAGCCGGTTTCTGCTCCTCAAAGCTGGGGGCGCTCCGGTGGATCGAGGCATAGTTGTCATGGGTAAAGGGCCCCCGGTCGTCGATGGGCTGGCCGGTTACGTTAAACATCCGCCCCAGAACCGCCTCCCCCACGGGCACCCGGATGGGGTAGCCGGTATCCCGCACCTCCAGGCCCCGGGACAGGCCCTCGGTGGCGGCCATGGCGACACAGCGGACCCGGTTATCCCCGATATGCTGCAGGACCTCCAACACCACCGTCCTATCCCCGTCTTTAACTTCCAGGGCGTTCAAAATCGAGGGGATATATCCCGGTTCAAACCGGACATCCACCACGGGACCAACTATCTGCGTAACCGTACCAATATTGCCCATTCCTCACTCCTCACCCAGGGCCTGGGACCCGGAAATTATCTCGGTCATTTCCTGGGTAATGCTTGTCTGCCGGGCCCGGTTGTAGTGGAGCTGCAGAACGGCAAGCATATCCTCCGCGTTTTTGGACGCCTCATCCATAGCGGCCATCCGGGCGCTCTGCTCGCTGGCATAGGATTCCACCAGGGCGCCGTAGATGACGCCCTTGATATACAGGGGTACCAGAGAATTAAAAACCGCCTCTTCCGAAGGCAGATACTCAAACCGGAGCTCCGTCCGTTTCTGGCTTTCAAATTGGGCCAGCTCGCGCTGAATTTCCTCCGCGTCCAGGGGAAGAACCCGCCGTACCGCGGGGAGCAGCTTGATGGTGCTGTACATGTGGGTGTAAACCACATACACCTCATTCAACATACCCCACAGGTATTGGGAAATAATATAATCCGCGATTTCCTTGGCGTTTTCCACCTCCGGCAGCCGGGACCGGAAGGAAAAATTCTCCAGGATCAGATAGGGGGAATGAATGAAATACCGGTATCCAATGGCCCCTATCAGGATCAGGATGGGATTGGCGTGTTGGGCGCATAACTCATTCACCGCCTTAAAAACATTGGCGTTATAGCCCCCGGCCAGGCCCTTGTCGCTGGTGAGCACCAGTACGGCAACCCGTCCCCGTTCCCCGGGCTTCTTTTTGCCCAGATATTCACTTTCCATGGTTTCGGCCCCGGCCAAAATATCGTACATGGATTTTTGAATCCGCCGGAAAAAAGGTTCCGTATCCTCCAGAACCCGCCGGCCCTTCCGCAATTTGGCCGTGGAAATAAGGTTCATCGCCTTGGTGACCTGGAGGGTCTGTTCTATGGCCCGCATCCGCAGGCGGACATCCCGTAAATTCGCCATACCCTTCCCTACCGCTTAAGCTGTTTGAATTCCTCAACCGCCGAGCTCAAAACCTGCTCCATCTCCGCGGTGATGTTCCCGGTTTCGGCGATGGCCTTGAGGGTGTCCGCAAACCGGGCCTTGAGGTACTCAAGAAAGGCCGAAACAAAGGCGGGCACCGCCTCGACCTTAATATCCATCAAATACCCGCCCACCGCGATAAAGAGGATCGCGGCCTGTTCTTCCATGGCATAGGGTAAAAACTGGGGCTGCTTGAGGACCTCCATGAGCCGCTCCCCCTGAGCCAGTTTGTCCTGGGTGGACTTATCCAGGTCGCTGCCGAACTGGGCAAAGGCGGCCATTTCACGGTACTGGGCCAGGTCCAGGCGCAGGCGGCCGGAGACCCGGCGGATTGCCTTGGATTGGGCGGAACCTCCCACCCGGCTTACGGAAAGTCCCACGTCAACGGCGGGCCTGAAACCGGAGTTAAAAAGTTCCGAATCCAGAAATATCTGGCCGTCGGTAATGGAGATGACATTGGTGGGAATGTAAGAAGAAATATCCCCCGCCTGGGTTTCCACAATGGGCAGGGCGGTAATGGAACCCCCGCCCTGGGCATCGGAAAGTTTGGCGGAACGCTCCAAAAGCCGGGAATGGAGGTAGAACACGTCGCCGGGAAAAGCCTCCCGTCCGGGCGGGCGGCGAAGCAGCAGGGAGATGGTCCGGTAAGCCACGGCGTGTTTGGAAAGATCGTCGTAGATTACCAGTACGTCCTTGCCCCGGCGCATAAAGTGTTCCGCCATAGCCACCGCCGAATAGGGCGCCAGGTACTGCAGGGCCGCGGAGTCCGAAGCCGAGGCCAGGACCACAAAGCTGTAGTCCATAGCCCCGAATTTTTCCAGGTTCTTGATAATGGCCGCCACGGAGGACGACTTTTGGCCGATGGCGCAGTACACGCAGTACACGCCTTTTCCCTTTTGGTTGATGATCGTGTCAACAGCCAGGGCGGTTTTGCCGGTTTGACGGTCCCCGATGATAAGTTCCCGCTGACCCCGGCCTATGGGGATCATGGCGTCCACCGAAAGGGCGCCGGTTTGCAGGGGCTGATTCACCGGACCCCGGTCAATAACCGGGGCGGCGGGGCTTTCTACCGGCAGGTATTCCTCCGCGACGACAGGTCCCCTGCCGTCCACCGGTTCCCCCAGGGGGGTCAGCACCCGGCCCAAAAGCGCGGCCCCGGCGGGAACCGACACTACTTTGCCAGTACCCCGGGCTTCTTCCCCCTCTTTTACCACCGACTCCCCGGAAAGGAGTACACAACCCACCCCCTCTTCCTCCAGGTTAAGGACTATTCCCGTGGCCCCGGAGCTGAATTCCACCAGTTCCCCGTACACCGCCTTGTCCAAACCATAGACAGTAGCCACTGAATCCCCAACCTGGACCACAAAGCCCAGCGAATCGGAGGATGGTTTCCCCTCCCAGTTCGCAATCTGTTCCTGTAAAACCCTGGCCAGGTTCTCATAATCGGCCATCAAAAACCTCCGTAAACGGGTCCGAAAGCAACGGTCTGCCGCGCTTTAGCACACAGGGCTTTCGAAGTACGCCCTGGCAAGCTCCGTCCCCAGCCGCTTGAGCCGGGTTTGCAGACTCGCGTCAATGCTATCATTGCCAATCCGCAGACGGCAGCCCGCAAGCAATTCCGGGGCGGCGCTTGTTGTCAGCCTGATCCCCGCGGCCCCCGTCTTTATTCCAAGAGACTTCTTCAGTTGTTCCACAAACTCGGCGCCGGGGTCCTGGGCAAACTCCAGGTGGGCCCGCAGGATTCCCTGCCGGGCATCCAATTCCTGTTCAATGGCCCCGATAACCCGGCCTGTACAGCACAGCAGGTTCTTTTTTACCAGCAGGAGGATAAGACTCAGGGCCAGTTTGCGGGACCGGTCCTCCATCTCCGCAGTCCCGGACGGGGCAGCGGCGCTTACCGGGACAGCGGCAAAGGCCCGGTAAAACATCTGTTCCAGACGATGGGCTTCCACCGTGCCCGCCGCGTGGGTGGGAAGGACAACCGGCCCCATGACTTTGACAAATTCCAAAGCCCGGGCCGCCGTCCCGGTGTCGCCGGCGGCGTTGACAAAACCCTGGGCCCAGCGTGACGGAACAAACATCCCCTAGGACTCTCCGGCGGAAACTTCCGCGAACAGGCCGGCAGCCAGACGGCGGTTGTCCTCCTGGTTCAGGTCCCGCATCAGGAGCCGGCCCGCCGCGGCAATCACCAGGGCGGCGGCCTCCGCCTTGAACTGCGCCTGGGCCGCCTGCCGTTCAGCGGCTATCCGCTCCTGGGCGGCGGCGATCATGTTTTCCACACGGGTCTTTCCCCCGGCAATGATCAACTCCGCCTCCCGGTCCGCGTTTTCCCGGGCGCTTTTAATAATCGTCTCCGCCTCTTCTCCGGCTTTTTTCAACTGCCCCTGGTACTGCTCAAGAAGCCGCCGGGCCTCAGTCCGTTCCCGGTCCGCCCCGGACAAGCTCTCCTCGATCTTTTTGGTCCGCTCCGCCATGAACCTGGTAACCGGCTTAAACAGCACCGCCCGCAGAATCACAAAAAGGAGGCCGATATTGATCAGCGTAACCAGGAACGTAGCGATTGACGGGGTAATCATTTACACAGCCTTGGTAACGATCAGAATACCGATTACAAAACCGTAAATTGCCGTTGCCTCCGCCAGGGCAATACCCAGGAAGAAAATGGTCATGATCTTCCCCGAAGCTTCCGGCTGCCGGCTGACCGCCTGGGAAGCGCCGGAGGTGGCAAGACCAATGCCGATACCGGCGCCAATGCCGGTGAATACCGCGATACCCGCGCCGATAAGAAACAAAAAGCTGGTCATAGCGTCTTCTCCTTCTCGTTTATATACCAAAAGGGCGGTTTCCGCATAGTTTAAAACTGCCCTCTTTTAGCCTACACTTCCACAGCCTCCCCCACAAACAGGGTAGTCAGGAAGCAGAACACCACCGCCTGGATAAGGCCGTCAAAAAAATCAAAGTACAGGGACAGGGCCGCGGGAACCACCAGAGGCACGGGCAGGGCATGTTCCACCAGCAGCATAATGATGTAGCCCCCCAGGATGTTGCCGAAAAGCCGCAGGCACAGGGACAGGGGACGGATAATGTACTCCAGCAGGTTAAAGGGCAGCATCATGGGCACCGGGTGGAGCAGATTCTTCGCCCAGCCTCTGATACCCCGCGCCCGCATACCCCCAAACAGAACCAGCAATATGGAAAGCAGGGACAGGGCCGCGGTAAGATTGATGTCCCTGGTAGGGGGCTTGATAACGAAAGGAGGCTCCAAACCCAGGGCCCCTACGGCCAGGGGGGAAATGGCGGGAATAATGTTGGACAGAAGGAGGAACAGGAACACCGTCCCGATATAAGGGCCGTAAACCTGGGCCCGCTTCCCAAAATGCTCCCGGGAAAATTTGTTCAGGAATTCCACCGTCCATTCCAGAAAAACCTGGGAACCCCGGGGAATTTCCTTCAGCCGGCGGGTAAGGAGCAGGGAAGCCAGAATCAGCAGGGTCATCACCACCCAGGAGACAAAAACGGTTTCGGTAATATCAATGGAATTGACAGTTTGACCAAGGAATTCGAAAGACAGACCCTCCGGCAGGGGAATAGAAAAGACAACTTTAAATTCTTCCAGCGATTCTTTAATGTTCACCGTTTTTACCCATTGGCCCATGTTGACGCACAAACAGTTTATAACACAGCAGGAGCATTTTATAATACATATACGCAAAAATCCGGAAGAATTTGATAGGGCTCCGGAAGCAGTACCCTATAAACTCAAGGCCCCGGTCAAAGGTTTTTCGGGAAGGGCGGCGGTAGCGTTCGGCGAACACATCGAAGAGATCGCTGCACCAGAGCCGCATGCCGGCGTTAAGGGCGCCGCTGTAACGGGCGATCCAGCGTTCTTCCCCCCGAACCCCCTTACCTACCAGCAGCAGGGAGACCGTGGTCTTGCGAATACCCTCCACAATGGGGCCTTCTTCCTGCTTTTTAAACGAGCCGGGAAAACGCCCCACTACCCTAAGCCGGGGAAAGGTCTGGCGGATGTTGCTTTCGGTCTTTCGCAGCACCCTCAACTTTCCCCCCAGCAGGAAAACGGAAAATTCCCGCTCCTCCAGGATGCCCAACAAGCTTACAACAAAGTCAAAAGGCATGTAGCGGACCGCCTGTTTCCCCGTCAGAAAGCGGATTCCCCCCACGATGCTCTTGCTTATGGGGATAACCAGGGCAGCGTTCCGCACATACTCGCGGTACTCGGCGTTCCGCCGGGCCTTGAGCAAGTCCATAAGGGAAAGGAGTACCACGTTCTGACCGCTCCCCTTGCCGAGGAGTTCATACACCACAAGCCCCAACTGCTCATGGGGTACAATGTCGATGGGGACTTTTAAGAAATCTATCCGTTCCCTGTCCATGATGAATGCTCCAAAAGTATAACCCGCGCCGCTGCCGCGCCGTACAGGGCGGCTGTCTCCACCCTTAGAACTGTATTCCCAATTTTGAGGGGCTTAAAACCCTCCGCGGCAAAACGGGACACCTCGCCAGGCGAAAATCCTCCTTCCGGGCCTACCGCCAGCGCCAATAATCCGGGAACATTGCTAAGATACCAGTGTAAATTTGCCTCTGCAAGGGGGGTATCCCCGGAAACCGCCGGATCCTGGTGTAAAAAAATCCCCAGGGACCGCGGATGCGCGGCGCGGAGTTCGTTCCAGTAGGCAAAAAGCCCGTCCCAATCCAGAACCGGACGCAGGACGGTAAACACCGGAGAACCGCTTTGCTGCAGGGCTTCCCGAATAATCCGTTCCCAGCGGCGCGGTTTTTCCCCTTCGCCGCGCCGGGCATCCTTTTCCCGTATGGCCGAACGTTCTGAAACAAAGGGGACTACCTCGCTCAGCGCGCCCTCCGCCGCCTGACGGACAATTAGGTCCATTTTGGAGCCTTTGGGCAGGGCCTGAAACAGCAGGATAGGGGGCAGAGCCCCGCATGACAAAGCCCCGGAGGGCTGAACCGGGGGCTGAATTCCCGGGTCCCCGGCGCGGCGTTCCCCCGGCGCGGCAATGACGGCCGTAAGGGTTCCTGCCCCAACCGCGGCCACTTCCGCCAGCACCGAATCACCGGAGGTAAACTCCCCGTCCGCGCCGGGCAGGACAGCCCTAAACCGGTCCCCCTGTTTTAGACGCCGGACGTGGATCAGGTAATGAAAATCCGCTCCCGAAACCCGGACCAGACCATCCCTGTCCGGCGGAGCGGGAAGCATGAACTGTTTCACGGGCTTTTTATGACGCCTGGGCGAATTCTTCTTCCTGGGCCGCTTCTTCTTGTAAGGTTTTTAGGGTTTTTGTATCCCTCATCAGTGTGGAATACGTCCCGCTTTTAAGGATATTGACCGCCCCCTGAAGCTGAATATCGTATTCCAGATCGTACACCGGAGCGATCACCTTCCTGATCTGCTCACTGCGGATGTACCGCCGCAGCAGGTCGAGATCCAGCTTATAATCCTGTTTAAGGGTTTGGGCAAAACCGGAGATTTCCAGACTGCCGGCATCGGGATATTCGGTAATAAATTCCGGTATCTTGTTGCTTTGCAGCAGGCGGTTTAGTTCCACAGCGTCTTCTTCGGTAAAGTCCGGGTATTTTACCTCCTGATCCGGGGGTATGCCAATCTTGTCAATGTTGACATCGCTGGGGGTGTAGTAGCGGGCGGTGGTAAGCTTAAAACCCGTACTGCCCAAGGCGTAGACCTTTTGTACCGATCCTTTGCCGTAGGAACGTTCCCCCACCAGGTAGGCCCGTCCACGATCCTTCAGTGCGCCGGCCACAATCTCCGACGCGCTGGCGGAACCCCGGTTGATAAGCACAATAACCGGGATGCCGGCGGGTACCAGCGCGGAGGAATGTGCGCCAAAAACCATGTTTTCAGAGGCGATACGGGACCTGGTGCTGACCACAAGGCCGGAATCCAGGAATAATTCGCAAATTTCCACCGCGGACTGGAGCAGGCCGCCGTAGTTGTTTCTAAGATCCAGAATCAGACTCTGGTAGTTGTTCGTCTCAAAATAGGCCAGGGCTTCCCGCGCCCGTTCCGCCGTCATCGGCGTAAAAGTGAGGAGTTTAAGATAACCGGCATCCCCGATCATGGCGAATTTGGTGGTGGGAACCTCGATAACCTCCCGGATAATCGTTACCGGAAACTCAAGGGTTTCGCCGCGGCCAACAAGGACCGTTACCGGCTGTCCCGGCGGCCCTCGCAGCCGGGCAAGGACATCGTCCATCGTAAGGCCATCGGTGGATTCTCCGTCAATTTCGAGAATCCGGTCCAGCGGGTTGAGCCCCGCGCGCCAGCCGGGGGTGTCTTCCATGGGAGCCGCCACTTCCACGTATTTCATCGTACCATCGTACTGCGGCTCCCCGGCGTTAATGTACAGGCCGACACCCCCAAAGTTTCCCTGGGTAGTTTCGTTCATGTCGGACATTTCGGTTTCCGGCAAAAAAGCGGAATAGGGATCCTCCAGGGCGTTGAACATGCCCTTTACAGCCCCTTCAAAAACCACTTTGGGGTCAACCTCGTCAACATAATGACGCTGAATATAGTCAAAGACATATTGGAGGTTTGTACTGTAACGCTGGGTGTTTTGCGCGTTACTCTGGGCCTGGGCGGAGGGCGCCGAGGCAAGGATAAACACAATACCGATAACAAGGGTAGCGGCGGTCCACAAGACCAGAGGCGGCACCTTGGGTAACCCGCGTGCGGGAAGATATTCTTGGCGGCTCATCACTTCATTGTAAATAAGCCAACCACTTTGTCAATGCGCCGCATTATCTTAAAATTATTCAAGCCGGAAAAGACGCCGCAAAGCCCAAGGCTTGACCGGAGCGGAGTATATCCTTAGATTTTTTGCTATGAATGTTCAAAATACCAGCGGAATGTCTGTCTCCCGGTCCCTGCGCTGGGGACTCCTGGCGTACGAGACGTTCCGCCTGGTAGTTCTTATCCGCGTTATGACCAGAGAAACGGTGGGGGGAGCATTTCCCAGCCTGATCTTTGGGGCAGCCAATACCCTGTTCGTCCTGATGGCCCTGTTCCTGGCGGCGGATTTTTACCGTTATTCCGTCTACGCCTCCCTGTACGCCGCCGGCAAGATCGTAAGCGTGATTACCCTGATAAGCTGTGGGTTTTTCCGGTGGAACGCGATAATTGAGGCGATCATCCTGCGGGACGCGGCCCCGCTGATACAGAATCTTTTGATAATTACCCTGGGCGATCTTCTTTCGGCGGGCGGCGGTATTTTTTTGGCCCTGCGGCGCGCTGAAAATGTGAAAAAAAACGATAAAACCATTAAAACAGCCGTGGAATTTTTAGAGAAAAACACCGAAACTGGCGGAAAAGCCGGGGAAAACGGGGGGATTTGATGCGCATCATTCCGGTAGCAAGCGGGAAGGGCGGAGTCGGCAAATCCCTTTTGGCGGCGAATTTGGCTGTGGCCTTTGCCCAGGCGGACCAGCGCGTCGTGCTGGCGGACCTGGACCTGGGAGCCTCCAACCTGCACCTGGTGCTGGGCCACCGGTCCCCCAAGACCGGAATTGGACTTTGGCTGAACGATACCCGGAAAGATTTTAACGAGGTAATCGCCGGTACCAGTGTCCGGGGGCTCCGCTTTATTCCGGGGGACCAGGAAATTCCCGGAGCCGCCAATCTTAAAGCCTCCCAGCGCAAAGCGCTGGTTAAGCGGCTTTTGGCCCTGAAAGACGAAACCGATTACCTGATCCTGGACCTGGGGGCGGGGAGCCACCAGTCCATCCTTGATTTTTTTCTTCTTTCCGGCCAGGGCATCGTGATTACCGCCCCCGCGGTTACCGCGGTACTCAACGCTTACGTGTTCTTAAAAAACATCGTTTTTAGAATGATGTACACTTTTTTCCCAAAAGGCAGCCCCGCGCTGGCCTATTTGGAACAGGCCCGCAAAGAAGGTTCAGACCCGCAGCGATTGTACATCCCCAAAATGCTGCCGGAAATCAAGGCCCGCGATCCGGATTCCCACGCCAATTTTATGAACCATCTGGAATGTTTTCACCCCAAGCTTGTCATGAACATGATCGATGACCCCAAAGACGCCGATGTAGCCATGAAGATCCGCCGCTCCTGCGAGGAATACCTGGACCTGAAAATCGAACACCTGGGCGTGGTATACCGCGACAGCGTACAAAACACCGCCCTTGCCTCCCGGCTTCCGGTACTGCTCTACAAGCCACAGTCCATTATCGCCCAGGGCATTTACCGCATCGCCGACAAAATCATGTCCGCCGGCGAAGAAGCGGGACCCCTGGACGACAAAGATATCGAAAACAGCTTTCAGGAAGCCGGGGCGGAAGCGGAAATCGACTTTGACAACAAAATGGATTATGTGGAAGACCTGCTCCACTCAGGCACCCTGAGCCCCGGGGACCTGGTGGAAACCGTCAAAACCCAGCAGCTGGAAATAACCAAAATCAAGAAAGAAAACAGCTTTCTCAAACTTAAACTTTCCCAGGCCATAGCGGCAGGGTATAAACCCTGAACAAACGCGCCGCCAAGCCCAGGGCCGCCTGCGTTCCGGCAGTCAAGTCATTTTAGGGGCTTTGTCCGCGCCGGCCATACAGTCCGGCGGGGGTTCCCGGTCAAGTTTCGCTATCCGGTAGGCAAGCACCTGGGTAATGTCATTAAGCACCTGCTCCTGAAAATCCGCCATCGTTCCGGCTTCGGGCTTTGGATAGGAATTGGTTGAAAAAAGGGCCGGGGCGTCGATTTCGAGGGCGGCGGCGATGCGCTCCAGCATTTCCGGGGTGGGGAACTTCTTTTCGCTTTCAATCATGCCTATGTAGTGGGTCGATGTGTCTACTTTTTCAGCCAGCTGCGCCTGCGAAATTCCCAGAATTTTCCGTTGAACCTTCATATTAAAAGCCAATACCGATCTCAAACTTGTCATACCCTAGCTTGCCGCCCAAAAGTTATTTTTTGGGCTCTCCGGGGGCATTGACAACTTCCGCAAGATAAATAAAATACTGTCTTAAAGGAAGCATTGCCCCCAAAGAAGATAAAGCCCAATCCGGCGGTTTTCGATAAGGGGGATTTCACTTTTTGGGTTATTTTTCGGCAAAATCTCCGGGCGGCCTTGTATGGGGCTGCACCGGCGTTTTGATAGCCTGCCCGCTGGGCGGGTACATTTTCGGAAGGCCGGGAAAAGGGACGAGGCAAAGAAGTTTCAGGCGGCGGCTTGTGCCGGCCATTGCCGCATGAA
>JAISLX010000176.1 GCA_031277045.1 Treponema sp. | reverse complement strand
CATGACCATTGTACAAACGGATAGGCGCGTACATTTTTAAAAACTTTAAGCTTTTTTTCCACAGCGGTTTTTTACCCCCCCCCCCCCCCCCCCCCCGAACAAATAGGTTCCCGCAGGGGCCGCGCTATGGAAAAAATAGCGCCAATAACTCCTTCCGTAAAGAAAAAACATCTCCCCGGTTCATGTGCGTGGCTGGATATTATGCATCCGCAAGGCAAAACAAATTGTTGCCAATTCTGGAAAGCGGCTGTTTAACAATCCGGCGAAACATTCTAACAGACGCGGGAGGACTGTGGTGAATAGTAAAACCGCCGCTTGGAAAATTCCGCAAAAGTACCGGCTCTTTTTGCTGCTGCTGCCTTTTATAATACTGGTTACGCTTTTCGCGTATCTGCCGCTTTACGGATGGCGTTACGCTTTTTTCAATTACCGGCCGGGACTGCCCCTCAAGCTGTCCAGCTTTGTGGGGTTCGACTGGTTCAAGTCCATTGTTTCCTCGGAGGTCCGGCGGATGGAAGTGTTCCGAGTTATGAAGAACACTCTGGCCATCAGCGGTCTGGGAATTCTAACCTCCTGGTTTCCCATCGCGTTCGCCGTTTTGTTGTCGGAAATCCGTAGCCTGCGCTACCGGAAACTCATCCAGATCCTGACTACCATCCCCAACTTTATCAGTTGGGTACTGGTATATTCTTTCGCTTTTGTCCTGTTCTCGGTGGATGCCGGGCTGGTAAACCGGGTATTGATTGATCTGGGGGTCATCGACAAAGGGATCAATTTTTTGCTTTCCGGGGAGCATATCTGGATCAAGATGACTGCCTGGAGTATCTGGAAAGGCTTGGGATGGGGGGCGATTATTTACCTGGCCGCGATTGCCGGAATCGATCAGGAACTTTATGAGGCCGCCCGGGTGGACGGAGCGGGCCGTTTTAGACAGATATGGCATATCACCCTGCCGGGATTGCTGCCCACCTATTTTGTACTCCTCATGCTTTCAGTGGCCAATCTGGTCAATAACGGAATGGACCAGTATTTTGTGTTTCGAAACGCGATGAATAAGGATACCATAGAAGTTTTGGATCTCTATGTATACAACCTTGGATTCGGAGGGAATTCTACTTCAGGAATTCCCTTTGCCACCGCCGTCAGTATGCTGAAATCGGTGATTAGTCTGACTCTGCTTGTTTTTTCCAATTCCCTGTCAAAGCTGCTGCGGGGGGAAAATATTGTGTAAAAAAGCTTTCCTCCAAAACCGGTTGGTTTTGAGAAAGCATAAGAATTCTGACGGAGGATTTGATGAAACGGAATAGAATAAGGCTTTCCGCCGGGGACATGGTTTTCAATGGACTGAATTATCTTTTCTTCGGCCTTTTCACCGTTATATGCGTTCTGCCTTTTTATTATTTGCTTATCAATACTATCAGTGACAATGATCTTACCAAGCGGGGTCTTATTACCCTTGTTCCCAGGGGATTGCATATCAACAATTACATTCAGGTATTTAAGCTCCGGGGGCTGGGGAACGCGGCGCTTGTATCCGTGGCCCGGACCGCGGTGGGCAGCGCCGCTACGGTGATTGGTTCCGCCTTTGTGGGGTATCTGGTTACTAAAAAGGAAATGTGGGGCCGCAGGTTTTGGTACCGGTTTATCATCATCACCATGTATTTCAGCGCGGGATTGGTGCCCTGGTACATGAATATGGTATTTCTCCACCTGACCAATAATTTCCTGGCCTATATTCTGCCCGGCATTGTGGCGCCCTTTAACATTATTCTGGTTAAAACCTACATTGAATCCATTCCCGCGTCCCTGGAGGAGTCCGCCGCGATAGACGGCGCGGGGACTCTGCGGATATTCGTAAGCATTATATGGCCCCTGGTGGTCCCCATTCTGGCAACCATCGGGGTATTTTCCGCAGTGGGAAACTGGAATTCCTTCACGGACACCCTCTTTCTTATGACCAATGAACGGTTGTTTACGCTGCAATTTGTATTGTACCGGTATTTGAACGAAGCAAATTATCTGGCTTCAATTATGCGTTCCGGCACCACCGGCAGCATGGCGACTGCCGCCCAGGTTCTTACGCCGCGGACTATTCAGATGACTATATCTATGGTGGTGGTATTTCCCATCCTGCTGGTATATCCCTTTTTGCAGCGGTTTTTTATCAAGGGTATCATGATCGGCGCGGTGAAGGGATAAGGGCGACAATCCGGGATTTTCCCGGTGATGGAACACCTTTATTCATGAGGTTTTCCGCAATATACGCTAAGGAGATTTTTATGAAAATGAAAAAGAACGTAGCAGAGTGGTCCGGAAAATTTTGTTCCCGGACAATGCCGCTGAAAGGGCTTGTGACGGCGCTGTTCCTTACGATAATAGCGGGCGGGGCTTTTGCGGGCGGTCAGCGTGGAAACGCCGGTACCGGAGGCCGGGAGTTGTACCGCATAGACGTGTATACCCAGTTGGCAAATTATGCGGGTATGCAGGTCGGCTGGTTTGCGAAACTGGTCAAAGACAAATTCAACATGGAACTGAACATTATTCCTACCTCCGAGGGGGTGTATTCCACCCGGATGGCGGCGGGAAACCTGGGAGATCTGGTGGTGTTCGGTCATAACGGCGAGGAGTTTACTACCGCCATCGAAGCGGGAATGCTCTTGGACTGGAACAAGGGGGATTTGCTGGAAAAATACGGTAAGGATATTAAAGCAAATCTTTCCCGGGCCCTGCGGCAAAACGCCGATGTATTCGGTAACGGTACTGCCTGTTATGGGTTTGGGCATAATGTGGCCTCAAGTTCCAGTTTTACCGAGGCCGCCTTCTACCATCCGGATATTCGCTTTGATATTTACCAGGCCATCGGTTCTCCGCAAATTCCTGATCTCATGGGATATTTGGATGTTCTCAAGCGAATGGTAGACCATCAGCCTGTGGGAGATTCAGGACTGCCTGCCTATGCCATTTCCCTGTTCAGCGATTGGGATGGGGATACCGTAATGAGCGTCAAGGCTATGGGCGCCTTCTACGGCTACGATGAATTCGGCTTTACCCTTTATGACGTGGAAAAAAATACCGCCCAGCCGGTGCTTGATCCGGGCAGCTACTACATGAAGGGACTTAAGTTCTTTAACAAGGCCTACCAGATGGGTATTTTGGACCCCGATTCGGCCACCCAAACCTTTAGCGATGTGGCCGATAAATACAGCGACGGACGGGTGTACTGGAGTATTTTCTCCTGGCTGGGGCCCGCCAACTACAATACCCCGGAACGGCTTGCGGAAGGAAAGGGGATGTTTGGCGTACCGGCGAAAGATCAGAAAAACATCGTTTATGGAACTTCCGTGTACGGAGGCGACCGAATTTGGTCCATCGGTTCCAAGGCAAAGTACCCTGAACGGATCATGGAACTGATAAACTGGCTCGCCACCCCCGATGGAGTCATGCAGTCTACCTACGGCCCCCAGGGGATTACCTGGGACTACGATGCCCGCGACAAACCCTACCTGACCCCCCTTGGTATCGCAATCCAGGATGGGAACCCCAATATGGAAATGCCCGCGGCGGCAGGGGGCGGTCTTTGGGTGGACGGACAGAACAAGATCAACAACACTACCTTTACCCTGGATGAGATCAATCCCATTTCCGGAGAAAAGTACAACCGGGAATTCTGGTCATCGGAACTTTCCCGGCAGCCTTCCCGGGCCCGGAAGATCTGGCAGGACGCTATGGGCGCCAAATCCGAGGATGAATATCTGGAACTCCACAATCTAAAAGCGGTAGTGGTGGCTTCCGATTTTGTCAGGGAAACCATGTCCATGGAACTGGAACAGAAATATAAGCAGGTGTCCACCGCGATTAGAGACGGAACCTGGCGGGCCATCTATGCCAGGGACGATGCCGAGTATAGCCGCCTGGTGGCGGATATGATTAACCAGGCCAAAGGATTTGGTTACGATGAGTGTGTTGCCTGGGACCTTCGGCAGGCGGAGCGGCGGGCGGCGGCGGTCCGCCGGACCCTGGGTAATTAAGCGCGAAGGGCAGGGGAGCGGTCATGGATTATTCGCAAAGTCTGGTTTAATACCGCGGAGCTTGCTCCGCGGAGGCTCATTCAGGGTCCCTCCCTTACCCGCGCTGTTTTTAGCGGACATAACGTGAAAACCGCGCGGCGCGCGGGATAACCGGCCGGCTTGTTCCGCGCGCCCTTTGAACTTGTTCCGCAATTCTCCCACCATGCCGGCATTGTGTGGTACACTATCCCCGTGAACACGGAACAAGGGGCGAATGAGGGGGGAACGGTCTTTCGCGCGGCGGCCTTCTGCGCCGTGGGGGCGGAGCGGGTTGTCTCCGGGGAACTGCGAAAGCTCGGCCTCAAGGTGGAGGAATCGGGCGGCGGCAGGGTCCGGTTTTACGCGGGGCTGGGGGGGCTTTACCGGGCCCTGATGGCGCTGCGGGCCGCGGACCGCCTTTTGCTGGAAGCCGCGTCGTTCCCCGCCGGAGATTTTGACGCCTTGTTTGAAGGGACCCGTTCGGCGGCCTGGGAGGAGTGGATCCCCCCCGGCATGGGCCTGGCGGTGGACAAGGTGCGGATCAGCCGCTCGGTTCTTAAAGCGGAGACAAGCGTTCAGGCGGTGGTTCACAAGGCGGCGGCGGGGCGGCTCTGCGCGGCCTACGGTACGAACCGGCTGCCCGAAGGGGGGAAGACGGCGAACCTGCGGGTTTATATCGACAGGAACCAGGTGTCGCTGCTCCTGGACCTGAGCGGGGAGCCGCTGTTTAAGCGGGGTTACCGTCCCCGGGGCGGGATTGCCCCCCTGCGGGAAACCACCGCCGCCGCGCTGCTGCAGTTGTCCTTGTGGCGGCGCAGGTTTCCCCTGTACGATCCTTTTTGCGGTTCCGGAACGATCCTGGCGGAGGCGCTGCTCTATGCGTGGGACGCGGCTCCCGGCCTGGGGCGGCGTTTTGCCCTGGCCGATCTCCTGATCGCCGATCCGGTTCTGGAAGAATCGATTCGCGCCGAACTGCGCGGGCGGATAAATTTTAATCATGTTATACGGATTGGCGGCAGCGACCAGGACCCCCGCGCCGTTTCCCTGGCGGCCTCCACAATGAGACAGGTCCGGGATTTGGCCCTGGGCAGGCTGAACGGACCGGCGGGGGAGGGCGGCCCGGAAAACCGGGCCGTGTCCTCCGGCGAAGTATCGCCCGGCGAAGTGTCGCCCGGCGAGGTATCGCCTGGCGAAGTATCGCCCGGCGCGTCCGAATTGCCGGAACTGCCCGAACTGCGCTGCCTTCCCATGAAGGAGGCCCGTTCCCCGTTTGGCCCGGCATCCGGCGGGGGGGACAGGGCCGCCGGTTTTATTATCACCAACCCGCCCTACGGCAGGCGGATGGGGGAGCCGGGCGAGGCCGAACTCCGCTACGCCGCCATGTCCGCCCTGGGCCGGGGTTTCCCCGGCTGGAAGCTGGCCGTAATCACCGATCATCCGGGCTTTGAATCGTTCTTTGGCCGTCCGGCGGCCTCCTGCCGGGAGATAACCAGCGGGGTACTATGCTCGTATTTTTTCCAGTATGAAAACTTGTAAGGGGGGGTAGAACGGCATGGCCATCGTTGTGGAACACGATAAAAGGCGGAAAGACATCTTAAAACGGGCCCTGGATGTATTTGTTGACGAAGGATTCGAGGACGCCACCTTCCAGAAAATCGCCGACCGCTGCGGCATAACCCGGACCACCCTGTACATCTACTTCAAAAACAAAAAAGAGATATTCAATTACAGCATCAAACAGTTCCTGCTTACGGTCGAGGCGGACCTGACCAAGATACGCTGCGGCGCCGGTCTGACTACGGCCGATAAACTTATCCGCGTTCTTTCCCGGATCATCGATCTGCTGGAAAAAAACCGCCGCCTGCTCACGGTGATTTTGGATTACCTGCGCCACCTTTCCGGGACAAACGGGGATCCGAACTACCGGGTCCGCCGGCGCACCCTAAGACTGCGGCATATCCTGGCGACAATGGTGATTGACGGCATCAAAGCCGGTGAGATAGTCCCGGTGGACGTAAAGGCCGCCGATGACCTGCTGTACCCGCTTATCGAATCGGCCATCTTCCGCCTTACGGTGCTAAAGCAGGAAACAGTAACGGACCTAAAGAACTCCGCGGCCCTGGCGGTCCGGCTGATGACCGTAAACAGAAACGTTACGCGCGATGCCCCGGCCATTCCCGGCGCGATTGAATAAACGCCCCAAGCGGCGTTCCGGCGTCAAGTGTTTTTTCCGGATGCTCATTGGACTTGTTCGATAACCCGGTTGGTTATCTGCCAACCAAAGGTTGGTTCCAAGTCTCCCAAAAAACGCATGTCCGCAGCCTAAAGGCCGCGAACATGCAAGGTCCGGCCGCAGCGTAACCGGCTTTGTGGACAGACGCTAGTTAAAATTTCAGCGCAAGCCCGGCGCTCGCAACCGATACCGCGCTGTACCCAAGTTCAACATAGGCGCCGATGTTTTTTGTAAAGAAGTACCGCGCCCCCAGGTTAAAGCCGTAGAAGAACGTACTCAGGTCGTTTTCCGCGGTGACGGTTGTAGTCTTCGGCGTATAAGAAGGGGAACTATAACTAGTATAAGAACTCTTTACCTCCTGCTTATAAACCAGCCAGCCCAGGGTAAGACTAACATAGGGATCAAGGTTTTTTATGAAGTTGAAGTGATAACTCGCCTTCGCGCCAAAACCCGTCAGCGACCCCTTGTACGAACTGTGGGCGCTTAATTCCTCGTTGTACCCGGTAATGCCAAAATACGCGCCCACCGACAGCGGTATCTTGTCCAGAGCGTACTCGGCGCTCGCCGAGATCGGGGGAAGCGACATCTTGTAGGGAAGAACGCCAAACCCTATCCCGCCGTTGACAAAGATCTTCGAGCCTTCAATCCCCGGCGCGTAGCTGTTGTACCACGCCTGTCCGAACGCCCCTCCCGCGGCGGCCGCCGCGAGAACCGCGGCCAATACAAATTTTTTCATGCGAAAAACTCCTTGTGGGGCCTGCGCCCCCTTAAATTCCCGCCCGCAAGAGCAGGTTTCCCGCCTGAAAGACGGGCCGCTCCACAGGGACCGGCACGCATCCCCGTGAACTCACACCCACAGTATTGAAAAATGATAAAATAGTCAACACCTTTGGAATGTTGTCATGGAAAGCCCATCATTTACGATGAGAAGCTAAGATGCGGCGTTCCTATGACAAATATCAGAGATGTATTGGCCTCTAACCTGAAGGGATTTAGGCAAGCCCGGGGCTGGAGTCAGGCTGTCCTGGCTGAAAAAGCGGAAACTTCAACGAATTATATCGGGATGCTGGAGAATACCGTCAAATTTCCCTCGTCTGAAATGATACAGAAACTGGCTTTCGCCCTGGGCGTTGACCCCACCGACCTTTTTTCACGGGACATAGACCCCGCGGCCCTTATGCGGAACTACCAAAAAGCGGCTTTACAGGACATGTATGAGCTTTTAGGCCGCGTAATCAGCGAGAAACTACAGGAATTGGACGAAAAAACCTGACGAAAAAAGGCCCCGCGCGCGTTTTTACGTCCCGGCCTCAAGAAAAAAGGCCGTGGCCTAGAAAGTTTAGGCCCTGGCCCAGGAAAAAAAAGCCCTGGCCTGCAAAATTAAAGCCACGGCCTAAAAAGTTTAGGCCCTGGCCTCAAGTGAAAAAGGCCCTGGCCCAAAAAGTTTAGGCCCTGGCCTCAAGAAAAAAAGCCGTGGCCTACAAAGTTTAGGCCCTGGCCCAAGAAAAAAAAGCCCTGGCCTATAAAGTTAAAGCCAGGGCCGTTTTTTGCGTGAGGCGCGGCGGCTGCTAGGCCCCCCCGATGTACAGTTTCATGCGGTACAGGCCGGCCCGTACCCGGTACTCGTTCCGGGTATCGGGGCCGCAGGTGGCGGTGCCCACCCCTCTCTGGGCGATGTCGAGGTTCAGGGTAAAGTAGCCGCTGGGTCCCTGCGTGGTGTCCACAAGGTCGCAGGTGTGCAGGGCGCTCAGCATATTATCCTGGGTGTAACGCAGGGCGCTCATGTTCAGCGGCGCGCCGCACCAGATTGTAAGCGCCTTTGGTTTTCCCGGCGCGGGGGATTCGGTTATCATGCTCAGGTTCCGCACAAAGCTCCGGTTCCCGTTTTCCTGGGGCACGACGTAGGGGGTTTCCAGATCGGCGGCTTTGTGCCGGTAACGGCCCAGAAAGGCCGCCGCCAGGCGGTCGGGGTAGGACTCTTCCGGGCCGGCGCCGAACCACGAGATGGTGTCGTAGGCGGCGCTTACCGGCGCGGTTACGCCGATTTTGGGCAGTTCCGGCAGGCCGGGGTCAAGGTCAAACGTAATGTCCAGGATAAAGGGGCTCCCGTCTGAAGGATCGCCGGGCGTCAGTACGGCGGTGTAAACGCCGAGTACGGCGTTCCGGTATTCGGCCAGGGCGTTTGTTCCGGCCAGCAGCGCGGCCGTGTAGCGGGAAGCGGGCCGGCCCTCCCAGGTTATGCGTTCGGTTGTTTCATCCGCGGTTCTCAGGTGGGGAAGGTCGTAGTCCAGCCAGACGAACATGGCTTTGCTCTTGTAGTAAAACTCCATGCCGGGCTTCCCCCTCATGGGGATAGCGGTTTTAAGGCCGTCGTTCTGGGTGGGCACCCGGAACAGGGAGGGCCTGAACGCGGCGGCCAGTTCCCCCGCAAGGGGGGCCGCTTCTGCGGAAAGGACCTTCGCCCCGGCGATGGAAAGGGCCTGGGGGGTTTCTTTGAGGATGCGCTCCGCCTGGCCGGTAATGTGGCCGGCCTGCGCCCAGGGTGTGCTGTTCTTCAGTTTGAAGTCAAAGTGAAGGTACACCGTACCGCCCAGGGACTGCAGGTTGAAGCCTGCGGGCGGTTTCAGCGTAATTTCCGCGGACGCGCCGGGCCTTATATCCGGCAGGCCGGCGGCCCCGCTGTCCAGCACGGTTTCCCCGCCCCGCGCGGCGTCGTCCCGCAGTAATTTCCATTCAAGGACGTAGCCTTCCGTGCCGCTGAAATCCTGGCGGTTCTCCACGATGAAGGTCCAGGGTTTTCCGTCCACGTTTTTAAGGCGCAGCGGCGACTGAACCTGGCGGCACTCCGCCATGCCGGGTTTTAGGCTCTGATCGGGCAGGATAAGGCCGTCCACGATAAAGTCCCTGTCCGAAGGCTCGTCGCCAAAATCGCCGCCGTATTTCCAGTATTTGATCCCTTCAGGCGTAAACGCCTCAAGGCCGTGGTCTATCCATTCCCAGATAAAGCCCCCCTGCAGGCCGTGGTGGTTTTCGATAGCTTTCCAGTAATCCGCCAGGCTGCCGTTGGAGTTCCCCATCGCGTGGGAATACTCGATCATGATAAGCGGCCGGTTGTCCAGCCGGTATTTGGCAAAGTCGGTAATGCGTTCAATCTGGGAGTACATGGGGCTGACGATGTCGGTTATCTCCGCGCCGCTGTTCAGAATATCAAGGGTTCCGCCGGTGATGGCGCCCTCGTAATTTACCGGCCGGGACGGATCGATGCTGTGTATCCAGGCGGTCATCATGGCGTGGTTGTCGCCGCAGCCGCTTTCGTTCCCCAGGGACCAGATGATGATGGACGGGTGGTTCTTGTCCCGCTCGACCATGCGCTGGATGCGGGCCGCGAAGGCGTAGCTCCAGCTTTGTTCCCGGCAGAGCTGGCCTGAATAGGCGTGGCTTTCCACGTTGGCCTCGTCCACAAGGTAGATGCCGTAGCGGTCGCACAGATCGTACCAGCGCTCGTCATCGGGGTAGTGGCAGGTTCTGACCGCGTTGAAGTTGTGGGTTTTGAGGAGGACAATATCCTTTTTCATGGCGGCGGTGGACAGGGTTTTGCCGGTTTTTTCATCGTGTTCGTGGCGGTTTGCGCCCTTGATGTACACCATTTTGCCGTTGATAAGGAGTTCCCGGTCCGCGATCTTTACGCTGCGGAAACCTGTAAGAAATGCCGCGCTTTCGATATGCCCGCCGTTCCGGCTCAGGCTTACCCGCAGGACGTAGAGGCTGGGCGTTTCGTGGGACCAGACTTTGGGGCGGGGCACGGTAATTTCGGCTGTGGCGATATTGGTGTTTTGCCGGTAGGCGGGCGTAAATTCCACGCGCCCCCCGGCCAGGGGGCCGCTGTCCATGATCTTTCCGGCGTAGTCTTCCGCGCCGGACCGGCTTTCCGGAAGGGCGAAGGGGTAGAGCGCGTATTCGATAACGAAGGGGCTTTCCCCGTCCCCGCCGCTTTCCGCCGCTTTTCCGCCCAGAGTTACCGCAAGGCTGAGCTTCCCTTCGGCTTCGCCGCAGGAGCCGGGGCAGGCCCGTATATCCTGGATATAGTTTTCGGCGGTGGAGTAGAGGAACACGCTCCGGTGAATCCCGCCGTACCACCACTGGTCCTGGTCTTCCACATAGCTTGCGTCCGAATATCGTACTACTTTGACGCAGATGAGGTTTTCGCCTTCCCGCAGGCAGGGGCTGATGTCGTACTCGGAGGGGAGTCTTGTGTCCTTGCCCGCGCCGGCGAAGATACCGTTGATGTAAATGAAAAAGCAGCTTTCCGCCGAGCCTATGTGCAGGACCGTCCGGCGGCCCTTCCAGCCGGGGGGCAGCTTGAAATTCCTGCGGTAAAGCCCCGTGGGGTTGTGCTCCGGGGCCCTGGGGGGGAGGGCCGTAAAGGGCATCTCCACGTTGGTGTAGTGAGGCTTGTCGTAGCCCTGCCGCGTCCATGTGCCGGGCACCGTGATGTCCCCCCAGTTCCCGGCGATGTTACCGTCGGCAAGCCCCCCGTTTTTTAGCGGCGCAAACGAGGGCCGCGCCCAGGCGGGAACGCCAAAGCCGGCGGAACCGGCGTCCGCGGGGTCCCCCTCGCGGTAATCGGCGGCGGGGTTGTCCAGAAGATTGAAGGTCCAGACGCCGTCAAGGCTGAGGAAGTTGGAATTCTTTTCCGGCGCGGGAAATTCGGGCCCCGCCACGGCGTCGGCAAGGGCCTCGCGGGGCGAGGAAAAGGGCAGGAGGGGGCTGCGCATGGGCAGACGGTTGTAAGATTGAATTTCGGGATTTTCCCAGACGGGACGAATGGATACGGTACTCATATATCCGGTATAGGGAGGAATACTTTCTGTGTCAAGTAAGGGCCCCGGCGCACAGACGGCGCCCTTGCGGTAAAACATCGCCGTATTGCGCCGCCGCGCCGGCGAACCTGCCGCGTAAAAAATCAGTGATAATGTTGAAAATTTGCTTGACGTATTCGTGTGATGGGATTACCATATTCGCTTATGAGCATGAATAAGTTCGATTCAATTAGTTCTGGGGGGGGGGGGGGGGGGGGGGGGGGGGGGGGGGGGGGGGGGGGGGGGGGGGGGGGG
>JAISLX010000161.1 GCA_031277045.1 Treponema sp. | reverse complement strand
GGCCAGGCTTACCGCCGCCCCCCCGCTTTGCACGGGGTAGGCCGCCGTTACCAGCCCCGCCCTGCCCAGTTCCCCCAGGGCGGCCATGTTGGCCCGGAAGATCCCCCACTCGTCCTGTGCCTCGCCCTTGACACGCCGGTATAGATCGAGTAAACTGTTATTGAAGTCCGCAATCGGGGTGTCTCTGCCGGGTTTATCCAGGCTGGGCACCAACTGCCCTGCGGACTTTTTCATTTTTTCAATGTCCAGCACTTCTACCGAATAGATTCTTGTCCCGTCGTTGTTTTGCTCAAACTCTTTAACCGTTATTTTTACGGGGTAGTATTCCCCGCTGTACTCCATCACCGTGCCAAAACGGTGAATGTGGTTTATGTTGGTGTCGCCCCGCTCGTCCGGATGGGTAACCGCTATGCCGGCATGTTCAAAGAGCCGGTCAATATTGGCAACGGCGTGGGCATGGACCAGGGCCGACACGGATTTCCGGACCGCTTTTTCGCTTCCCAGTTTCCCTATCGAGTTGCCGGAAATAGTCGCGGTGATGTTCCGCGCCCGGTTGGTAAAGGCTTTGTTTGTTTGGGTGATGTCCCGCAGAATGTCCTGGGCCCCGGAAATTGACCGGGCCTGGCGGAACGGGGGGCCTCCCCTGTCTCCGGGGCCGCCTTCCGCAGCCCTGCGGCCCTGGGCCAGCAGGATAACCGGGGCCCCCGCCGGGCCCGCAAGCGCGCCGGAGCGGACCGATTCGGCGGCGCAGGTCCCCGCCGCAAAGGCCGCCAGGGTGGGGGGCACGGTAATATCGATGCCAAGCTCCCGGTCCCGGTAGTTGCCGGACATGGAATCCTTGCCGCCGATGGCGGGGACCCCCAGTTCCAGTTGGGCTTCCAGGGCCCCCAGCAGGGCCAGGGCCGGCTTGCCCCAGGTCTCCGGGCTTTCGGGCCGCTCAAAGTACTCCTGCAGGCTTAAATACGCCTCCCGGTAATCCCCGCCCAGGCAGGCAATCTTTGCCAGGGCCTCCCTGACGGCGCCCTTGGCCCCCAGGTAGGGGTTTTGGGCCAGCAGATCGGGATCATAGCCAAAGCAGAAAAGGCTGGCGGTGCGGCTCGGCTTGTCCAGGGAGGGCAGAAGCGCCGCCATACCACATTCCGGGGTACCCTGTTCCGCGCCGCCCCAGGGGAACAGCACTGAAGCGGCGCCGATGGACCCGTCAAAGCGTTCCTGCAGGCCCCGGCGGCTCCCGGAGCGCAAAGCGCCAAGCTCCCGTTCAAGGGCCTCCAGCATGGCCCTGGGGGAGCCCTGCGCCAGGGGACCCCGCGCCGGGGGGAGGGCTTCCGCCGGGGGGATACGGAGCCGGGCAGAACGGGGGGCGCCGTTGGAGTCCAGGAATTTCCGGTCCAGGTCCACGATGGCTTTGCCCCGCCAAAACATCCGGAGCCGGGGCGCCCCCGTAACTTCGGCGATGATCGCGGCGTCGAGGTTTTCCGCCGCCGCCAGGGCGATAAATTCGTCCGCGTCTGCGGCGGCCACCACCACGGCCATCCGCTCCTGGGATTCGGAAATGGCAAGTTCGACGCCGTTAAGCCCGGCGTACTTCTTGGGAACCGCGTCCAGGTTGATGTCCAGGCCCGCCGCCAGCTCGCCGGCCGCCACCGCCACACCCCCCGCGCCAAAATCGTTGCAGCGTTTGATAAGGGCGGCGGCCCGGCTGCTGCGAAAAAGCCGCTGGAGCTTGCGCTCCTCCACCGCGTTCCCCTTCTGCACCTCCGCCCCGGCGCTTGTTACCGAAGCGCCGGAGTGCATCTTGCTGGAGCCGGTAGCCCCGCCGATTCCGTCCCTGCCGGTCTTTCCCCCCACCAGGATCACCACATCGCCGGGGGCCGGTTCCTCCCGGCGCACCCAGGCCGCGGGGACCGCCGCGATCACCGCGCCCAGTTCCAGCCGTTTGGCGAGGAACCCGCTGTGGTAGAATTCCGCCACTTGGCCCGTGGCCAGCCCTATCTGGTTGCCGTAAGACGAGTAGCCCGCCGCCGCGTCATGGGCGATTTTTATCTGCGGCAGTTTTCCCCGCAGGGTGTGTTCCAGCCTTTCCCGGGGATCGGCCCCGCCGCTGATCCGCATGGCCTGGTACACGTAGGCCCGGCCGGAAAGCGGGTCCCGGATGGCCCCCCCCAGGCAGGTTGCGGCCCCCCCAAAGGGTTCAATTTCCGTGGGGTGGTTGTGGGTTTCGTTCTTGAAAAGCAGCAGCCAGGGTTCCGTAGTATCGCTGTCGTTGGCTTTGCCATTGGCTTCGCCGTCAGTAATACTGTTGTCCGCACGGACGCTTGCGCCGAACTCCGCCTCTACTCTGATGGTACAGGCGTTAATTTCCGCGGACTCTTCCACCCGCCCGGCAAGTCCTCGCTTTTTAAGAACCCTTAAACCAATGGTGGCAATATCCATAAGGGTGCGGGGCCGCTTTGTCCGGGGACCGTATACTTCCCGCCGCGCTGCCTCGTACAGTTCCCAGGCCCGCCGCGCCGCCGGGTCTTCAATATCAAATTGTTCCAGCATGGTAGTAAAGGTGGTGTGCCGGCAGTGATCCGACCAGTAGGTGTCCAGGACCCGCAGTTCCGCCAGGCTGGGGTCCCGCCCGGCGGAGGCAAAGTAGTCCCGGCAGAAACGCAGATCCTCCGCGCTCATCGCAAGGCCCAGAGAACGGGCCCATTCCCCGCCCGGTTTTTCAGGATCGTCCGTAAAGCCCCGGAGGACGGGAACTTCTTCCACCGGGCTTTCCCCGTCTTCCAGAGAAGGGGGAACTTCGAGAGAAGCCTCCCGGGAATCCACCGGGTTGATAAGGTAACGCTTAACCGTTTCCAGAGTCCCGCCGGAAACAGGAAGATCGCCGGGCTTGAGAATATACAAGCGTCCGCTCCGGATCCGGGGCCGGACTCCCGCCGCCAGTTCCGCGCATTGCTCCGCCGAATCAGAACGCTGGTCGTACTGGCCGGGAAGGTACTCAACGCCAAAACAGCAGTCCCCCGGTTCCAGCGGCGCATCATCAAAGACATGGTCGCACTGGGGTTCGGAAAAAACCAGGGCCGTAACCCGGCGGAACTGCCCGTCGTCCAGGCCCTCAACAAGATAGCGGTTCAGTATCCTCAGCCTTCGCAGGCCGGTGAGTTCCGGGCAGCCCAGGAAATTCGCCAGGTCCTCCCGCAGCCGCGCCGCTTCCCCGTCAAAACCCGGCTTCTTTTCCACAAAAACCTGCCGCACCGCCATCGCTTCCTCCGTTAAAAATCCAATATAGCGAATGCGGAAATTGACGATCCGGCAATGAGTAGAATTTCTATTCATAACTGCCGCCCGTAAAAATAAACCGCCGTATCCGTCTGCGTCCATGAAAGTGTTCCGGTATTGAAACACCGAAGCAGCCCCGGTAATCAGGCCGTTAGTATACCGGAATGTTGTAACCTAATCAAATAGAGGCTAAAATAGAGAGCGGAGGTTGATATGTCCGACCCTTTACAGTCCGTGAACGATAACAGCCGTTTTACCTACGCGGATTACCTTGAGTGGGAAGGTCCCGAACGGTACGAAATCATCAACGGCAAAGCTTTTATGATGGCTTCTCCCACGGTAGAGCACCAGGCCATAAGCGGGGAAATTTACTTACAGCTCGGCAATTTTCTCCGGGGCAAACCCTGTAAGGTTTTTGCCGCCCCCCTGGATGTCCGCCTTTTTCCCGAAGAAGATCATTCCGATGATACCGTGGTTCAACCCGACATACTCGTGGTCTGCGATTCATCCAAGTTGTCCAAAGGTTCCGTTGACGGCCCTCCCGATCTGGTGATGGAAATAGTTTCCCCTTCCAATACCCAAAAACAAATGTTCCTGAAATTTGAGCATTACCTCAATGCCGGCGTGCGGGAGTATTGGGTTCTGGACCCGGAAGAAAAGAAAGCGCATGTCCATGTCTTTCGGGAAGGCCGCTACATTTCCTCGGTCTACAAAAAGGACGCCGTTATTCCGGTATCCGTACTTCCGCCTTTTAGTCTGGATTTAAAAACCCTCTGGGAATCGTAGGCGCGGGCGGCGTTCCTGGACAGGGCGGCCCGGGAAACCGGTCCCGGCGGTCCCTTCCTTTTTCCCCTGTCCCGGTGTTATACTGATTTTACAAAAAAACGGCCTTTCCACGACCAAAGCAGGTTGTGAGACTGGTTTTATACAGAGGAGAATCCCATGTTTGAAGAACAGGTAAAGAGCGCCCTTGATAACGTACGTCCCTCCCTCCAGGCTGACGGCGGGGATGTGGAATTCGTGTCGGTCTCCGATGACGGTACCGTATCCGTTAGACTGACCGGCGCCTGCGGCGGCTGTCCGATGGCGCAGATGACCCTGAAAATGGGCATAGAAAACTATTTGAAAAAGGAGGTTCCGCAGGTTACCGCGGTCGTCGGCGTATAACCGCGGCGGAACGAAGCATTACCCGCAAAGGCGAAGAAAACAAAAAGGGAAAGGCTGAATTGCTAAGCCGCTTTCAGAACGCGATTAATTTGAAGGCGGTTTTGTTTTTCCGGGGGAAGAGAGTTGTTCAGAAACTTCAGTTTCTGAACAACCACCGGTTAAAAGCAACAAAAAACACGGATTTTGTCAAAAATCCGTGTTTTTTGGGAGACTTGGAACCAATCTTTGGTTGGCGGATAACCAACCGGGTTATCGAACAAGTCCAATGCCTGAAAGCAGCGCATGCTGCATCCTTGGGCAAAGCATGATCCCCAAACCCGCCAGCTGCGGCGGCAAAGCGCCGCAAAGGCTTTGTCCGCGAAGCGCGTCTTGCCGCCGGTTTTTCGGGGGCGGAACGGCGGTTCCGGAGAACGGACCGTGCCGCCTGCTGTTGTCTAATCCTTGCGGTACTCCGCCACCGCCGCCGATATTACCGCGGTAACTTCCGGCGTTACTGTGCGGGCGGTTTTAGGCATCGCGGTCTTTGGCTGCTGTATGTCCTTGTCCAGACCCATTTTTTGAATTAGTTTTCCTACCACATTGACACAGACGATCATAATCCACAAAAACAGAAAAACAATCGTCATGCCAAGAACCGTTAAAACAGCGCTTTGCTGCAGCATTTCAAGAATGGTCATTATAATGTTCCTAAATGGACGTACCCGGAATCCCGGTTGATTCTCTTTCAACGCAAAAGATTCCACGCCCTGAAAAGCGTGGATTTCCTGATGAAATCCACGCTTGTGTTGTTTTTGAACGGTTGTTGTTCAGAAGTTGAAGTTTCTAAACAACTCTGCTAACAAAAGCGGGACAGAATGACGGCCACTTCTTCGGTGGTTTTTGCCGACATTATCAGGTTAATCGCCTCGGAATTGGCCATTGTAAAAACCTGATTCAAAACCCGCAGATGGGCTTCCCGCGATGTATCGTTCATCACCAGCATAAACAATACATGAACTGGTTTTTGATCAAGCGAACCGTAGTCATCAATGCCGGCCCTTGAGATACCGATAGCCCCGGCAACAGCATCAACACTCTGGCAATACCCGTGTGGAACCGCGATACCGGAACCAATGCCGGTACTCATTTTATCTTCGCGGTTGGTTATTGCCGCGAGTATTTCATCGCGGTTGCATTCGGGATGGGCAGTCATTATCAGATCGATAAGCTCGAGAAAAGCCGCTTTTTTTGTTTCGGCTTCCATGTTCAGTCCTATTGACTGCTTGACAAAAATATCACTCAACGACATCGTTTTCCTTCCTTTTCGTGCGTTTTGGAACTACGGTACGAAAGTATCTTATTCCAAAACCATGATTTTGGAAAAGCCCCGGAATGTCCGGGCCCGAAACCCGGAGGGGAAAATATCCCCGAAGATATCAAATTCGCAGTTTAAGAAGAATAGCAGGTTTGATATTGAAATATTGTTTTTGTCCGGCCGCCAACGGCGGTTGAACAAGAAAAGTCCCGGCGCTCTGTATGCCGGGCGGCATGAATATGCGAACACTTCCGCCGTGCGGGGAAGAACGTGAACGTCCGTTGACTCCGCTGATTATGACCGTGTCCTCGATCAGCCAGTCGATGTCATGCTCCAGGGAGCTGAAAACCCCGTCCGGAACCGCCGGATTTTGCGCAAAGTAAAAAAGATCAAAATTCTCCGCAATTGAAAAGGCAAACATTCCCATGACGGCGGGGACAAGGCCCGCCACCAGGATATGACACAGCCATTTTTTCCAAATGCGTTGAAACATATACAATATTATAACACGAAAGAAAGCTTTATACCAGTGCCCGGATTACGAAAACAACAAAAAGCTCACGATGGGCTGAAAAAAACGGCGCGGGATCTGCTTGGCGCGGGTTTTCCGGATACGCCAAAGGCGGGTCAGTTTAAGCGGGCCGCCTGTTAATTTTTTCCCCGTGCGGACGCGCCCGCAGGCTGTACTTTCCCGCCGTTTTCATTTAGCATATATATCGCATGAAGAAAACGGTGTTACGGCATGTTTCCAAATACGCGGCGGCCGGCATCATCAGTCTGCTGGTATTTGCCCTAACCGCTCTTTTAATGTTGTCCGGCGCGCTCGATTTTCCCGAATATAAAACCTACGATTTCCGGGTGCGGCTGCTGGCCAATCAGTCCAGGCCTTCGGACGATATTGTCGTTGTGCTTTTAACGCAGGACAGCCTGGATTGGGCCCTGCGGGAACGGGGCTGGTCCTGGCCCTGGCCCCGGAAAGCCTACGCGGAACTGGTGGATTACATGAACATCGCCGGCGCCAAATCCGTGGCCTTCGATATGCTGTTTACCGAACCGTCGGTGTACCGGAGCCCCCGGCAGGAGGAGATTATTGACCGGGCGGTAACGCAGCTGGACCGGGCCCGCGAAATGGCGGCGGAGGGGCAGTCTATGGAATCCGCGTTTAGCGCCGTGGCCGGGGCCCTGCGGGAGCTAAGCGGCCGGGAAGACGACGCCTCCTTCGCCCGGGCCGAACAGGATTACGGCCGCGTGGTACAGACGGTCTTTCTGAGCGACACGCCGGGCAAGGACAGTTCCTGGTCGGCGGACCTGGATAAGCCGCTGTTTGTTCCGCGGGAGGGGCTTCACAAGCTGGGACAGGGGGAGGCCGCCCTGATTGGCGCCCAGTTCGCCATAGAAGAACTGCGGAACCCCAGCGGAATTATCGGCACCTTGAACGGTACCCCGGACCGGGTGGACGGGATTCTGCGCCGGGGCAGGCTGTTCCACCTTTTTGACGGACGTTTGATTCCCTCCCTGGCGGCGGCTTCCCTGCTGGTGTGCGGGAGCAGATCCCGGGAACTGGACTTTGACGCCCCCGGACAGGTCATCCGCTGGGACGGGGTCCCGCTGCCCGTGGACACCGGCGGCAGCCTTATTCTGCGCTTCCGGGGGGACATCAGCCGCTACGCCCCCTACAATATCTGGGAAATTCTGCGAAGCGCCGAAGCGTACCATGCCGGGCAGCTTCCCGCTCTGCCCCCGGAAGATTTTAGGGACAAGCACATACTCTTTGGACTTTACGCGCCGGGGCTTTACGATATTTTCAGTACCCCCATTTCTTCGGTTTACCCCGGAGTTGGGATGCACATTACTATGCTGGACAACCTGCTTTCCGGGGATTTTATCCGGGAAAGCCCCCTCTGGGTCAACATGCTCTTCCTGTTCGCCGTTTCCGTGTTTATTACGCTGCTGTCCCTGTTTCCGGGACGGGCCCCGGTTTCCGTGGGGGCATCCCTTGCCGCGCTGCCGCTGATCATCGGCGGGAGCGCCGCCGCCTACCATTTCGGCAATCTGTGGCTTCCCATGGCGGCCCCTGTCGCCGCGCTCGCGCTGGCCTTTCTTGTTTCCACGGTTTACAGCTATGTTACCGAAGGCAGCCAAAAACGGTTTATCAAATCCGCCTTTTCCCGCTATCTTTCCCCCGCGGTTATCGATCAGATTATCGCCGATCCGTCCCAGCTTAACCTGGGGGGTGAAAAACGGGAAATGACCGCCATTTTTACGGATATCCGCAGTTTTTCTACGATTTCCGAGGCGCTCGGCGATCCCGGCAAACTGGTGGAACTGCTCAATTTTTACCTTACCCGGATGAGCGATATTGTGCTGCGAAACGGGGGGACCATCGACAAATACGAAGGGGACGCGATCATAGCTTTTTTTGGCGCGCCGGTGCATACGGCGGAACACGCGCGCCTGGCCTGCCGTTCCGCGGTTTTAATGCGCCGGGCGGAACAGGATATAAACCGGGAAGTTATCGCGCGGGGTCTTATCACCCGGGAGGTTATGGATGCCCTGGTCCGCAAGGGAATTTTGAAAAGTCCCGCCGATCCCAACCCCCTGTTTACGCGGCTGGGGGTCAACACCGGGGATATGGTGGTGGGCAACATGGGAACCCCCAGCAAGATGGACTACACGATCATGGGAGACGCGGTGAATCTGGCGGCCCGGCTTGAGGGCATCAACAAACAGTACAACACGGGGGGAAGCCTGATAAGCGAATACACAATGGCGCATCTGGGCGGTGAATTTGTTCTGCGCCCCCTCAGCAGAGTCCGGGTTGTGGGAAAGAACATCCCTATCCGTCTTTACGAACTTTTGGATATCCGGGAAGAGGCCCCGCCGGAACTGCTGGACATGACGGCCGCGTGGGGTTCCGCGTTTGACAACTACGAACGCCGTAACTTCGCCGCGGCGGAAAACGCCTTTACGGCCATCTACAGGCGGAACCCCCGCGATTTGACCGCCAGGCTCTACCTTGAGCGCTGCGTCAAATACCGCGCCTCCCCGCCGCCGGACGATGTCTGGGAAAGCGGGGTGGATAATCTCACTGAAAAATGAGGCGTATAAATCTCCGCGCATGCGGCGCGAAAATATCGAGGAGGCTCATGTTGAAAAGAACGGCACTTTTAGTATGTATGGCGCTGATCATTACCGGCGCTGCGGCGGCCCAGATAGCGATTGGGCAGACGGTCTACGTAACCGCCAAATCCCTGCCCCTGAAATCGGGGACCAGCTTTTTCGCGCGAACTCTGGGCACCCTGGTCTACGGCGACAAGGTAACAGTAATCCAGTTGAACGGAAAATGGGCGCAGGTGGAGCACTGGGGCCGGACAACGATAATCGGCTGGACCGCCCAGGCCAATTTAACTACCAAACGAATCACCGCCGCGGGAAGAACCGGATCAGTTTCTTCCCGGGAAGTGGCTATGGCCGGGAAAGGTTTTAACGAGGAAGTGGAAAACATATACCGGGAAACTACCGGCGTGGATTTTGACGCGGTAGATGCGCTGGAAACCGTAAAGGTTCCCGATGAAGACATGATGGTGTTTATCGGCGAAGGCCATCTTTTTGGCATAGGGGATGAATAAATGACCGGACATTCAAAACCGGGCGGACGGCGCGGCCGCCGGGCCATCGCGGCGGGAATGGTCCCGCTGTTTGTTTCGTTTTTCCTGCTCTGGTCCTGCGAATCGCTGGGGAAAACCATCAGCATGGGGGCCCAGGCGGCCAAGGCCCTGGGGGTTATGGAACCGGAAGCGGCGGATTCTATCAGCAGCTCCGGCCAGGCCATCAGCCGGGCGGCGGAGGAAATTACGCCGGAACAGGAATACTACATTGGCCGCGCGGTGGGGGCCAATATCCTCAGCCGTTACAAAATGCGGCAGGATGCCGCCGCGCTCACCAAATACCTGAACGAGATATGCACGGTTATCGTCATTAATTCCCCCCGTCCTGAAATCTACAACGGTTACCACGTGGCGATTCTGGACAGCATGGAACTTAACGCCTTTGCCACGCCGGGGGGGCACATCTTTATTACCCGGGGGCTTCTTGCCTGCGCGGATTCGGAGGACGCCCTGGCGGCGGTCATTGCCCACGAGATTGGCCATATCCAGTTGCAGCACAGTATCAAGGCGATCAAAAACAGCCGGATTACCAGCGCCATTATAACAACCGCGAGTTCCACCGCGAAAGTCCTGGGGAGCGCGGAACTGAAAGAACTGGCCGGCGTCATGGACGAATCGGTGAACGAGATTATCACCACTCTGATCGACAAAGGCTATTCCCAGGAACAGGAATTCGAGGCCGATACCGCCGCCATGAGTCTGCTGGCCGCCGCGGGTTACGACCCCGCCGCCCTGATTTCCATGCTCCAGCAGATTGAAAGGAACCAGCGGGAACACAGCGGCGGCCTGATCAAAACCCATCCCAGCCCGGCGCGGCGGACGGAAAAAGCCCGGAACACGCTGTACAAGTTCAAGGTTCCCGATACCCGGTCTTACCGTGCGGCCCGGTATAAACAAATTACCGGCTGATCCGCCCTCAGCCAAAGGCCGGCTTCCTTGGCTCGACCCATAAAAAAACCCGCCCCCTCAAGGGGGGCGGGCGCCTTGGTGTTTGCTGAATTATTTTACCTGCGCCAGCAAGTTTTGATACTCAGGCTCGCTTACATAACGTTTTGTAAAATGTTCGCCGTCTTTGGTGTCCATAACCAAATACGGCTTATCCGGCGTAGTTTCGGACGCGTCTGCCACCCCCATATCAATCAGCGCGGTTCCGCTTATAACGTAACCTTCGACTTGAAACAAAACGAAGTTCAATTTCTGGTAATCAATCCTCACGTCAACAATCGCCTGCGCTCCGGGTATTTTATTGAGCGCATTGTCCAAAGCTACCTTCATGTCGATTTTGCTTTTTATGGGAATAAAAAACAACACGGTGATCATTGAGTCTGAACCCTTTACCATTTGATTTGACCGTTTAAATTCGCTGACCCGGCTTAGCTCAACATTTTTGCTGGACATCAGGGTAAAATCACCAAGCCGCGTTGCGCAGCCTGCCATGAACATACTCAGCGCCAGTACCATCGCCAACATTCCCCAAAACATTCTTTTCTTTGCCATTGTTTTCTCCTTCACTTTGGCAACAAAGTTTTTTTAGTTATGTGTTGAATTTTATAAAACCGTTATTTCCGGGCGTTCCGCGGCGGCGGCACGAATACCCCCGCCCCCATAATTGCCGGTTTTATGACACATAACCCCATGTGTACGCAATGCTGCGCGTACTCCAGCCGGTTATCAATGAGTAATGAGGAATTAGCGGTGAGCAGTGAAGATTGATGTACGAAAGCCAGGAGGCCTTTACAATGCGCCCCCCGCTCTCCCGTACTGTCTTTCATTCTTACTGCTCTTCTTTCATTCCTCATTGCTAATCGCTCATTAATCACGCTATCAGCGCGGAAACCAAAGGGCCCCATGGACCTTTCTTGCCCTCGTTTTCTATCTGCACGGCAAAATACGCCGTCTTGCCTGAGTCATTGGGATTTCCGGACATGTAGATCATCTTGACGCCTAATTCATGGCGGCCTACCAGACAGGTCTCTATCGAGGAGGCCGCGCTGGCGGTCATGACGGCTTCCCGGTCTTTCGCCATTGGCAACTGGGTATCCCGGTTTGCCGGGAGCCAGTCTCTGGTTGCCGACATTATGATTGCTCCTTAGTGTGAGGTACGGCAGAGTTGCCTAATTCCGGGGTGGATTTGCCCCCGGATGCGACGGATTTGCCTAATTCCGGGACGGATTTGCCTCCGGATGCGATGGATTTGCCTCCGGATGCCGTGGATTTGCCTAATTCCGGGGCGAAATTGCCTCCGGTCAGGTTAGATTTGCCTAAAGCCGGGGAAAGGGGTATTGGGGACTTGACACGCTGTCGTTTATTTAAAGTATAATGTGGGTCGTGGGTCGTGGGTCGTGGGTCGTGGGTCGTGGCGATTCCGCTGCGCGGAATTGCCGGGTAATTGCACTGGCGGCAGCGCGGGAAATAGCTACGGGCCGAACGGACACTGTTTTAAGCATGGAAAAAATGTAGTATTTTTCAAAAATTTGTGCAAGACCTTTAATAAATGAGCTTGTTCCAAAACTTCAGTTTTGGGAAAACCTCCGCCTCTAAACAAATTACCGGCTGATTCTCCGCCCGCCCTGCGGGGCGCCGCCCCGTCTACTCCGCCCAGGCGCGGCTGCGGCCCACGGCTTTGTGCCATCCGGCTGTGAGGGTTTCCCGCGCCGCCGCGTCCATGACGGGACTAAAGGCGGCGTCACACTTCCAGCGGCCAAGGAGTTCCCCGCTGTCCTTCCAGAACCCCACGGCCAGGCCCGCCAGGCAGGCGGCGCCCAGGGCGGTGGTTTCCCGGATTACGGGCCGTTTGATGACGCTCCCCATGATGTCTGCCTGGAACTGCATCAAAAAGCGGTCCCGGCTGGCCCCGCCGTCTACTTTGAGTTCCGCAAGGCGCAGGCCCGTGTCTTTTTCCATGGCCCGCACCAGGTCCAGGCTCTGGTATGCGATAGATTCCTGGGCGGCCCGGATGATGTGGTTCCGTTTGGTCCCCCTGGTGATCCCGATGATGCAGCCCCGCGCGTACATGTCCCAGTAGGGGGCCCCCAGGCCCGTAAAAGCGGGAACCACGTACACGCCGCCTGAATCGGGGACTTTGAGGGCGTAGTATTCGGCGTCGGCGCTTTCGGTGATAAGGCGCATCTCGTCCCGGAGCCACTGGATCACCGCGCCCCCCACAAAAACGCTGCCTTCCAGAACGTACTGGATCCTGCCGGGCAGGCTTGCGGCAAGGCTGGTGATAAGGCCGTTCTGGCTGATGACGGCGTCTTCCCCGGTGTTCATCAGCAGAAAACAGCCCGTGCCGTAGGTGTTCTTGGCTTCCCCTTTTGAAAAACAGCACTGGCCAAAAAGGGCGGCCTGCTGGTCCCCGGCAAGACCGGCAATGGGAACCTGGACACCCTGGATGGCGGCGGAGCCGTAGACCTGGCTGGAAGGTTTGACCGCGGGCAGCATGGCGCGGGGTATGTCCAGGGCTGCCAGCAGCGTATCGTCCCAGTCCAGTTTGTGAATGTCGAACAGCATGGTACGGCTCGCGTTGGTATAATCGGTTACGTGGACCGCGCCGCCGGTCAGCTTCCAGACAAGCCAGGTGTCCACGGTGCCAAAGAGGATCTCCCCCCGGCCGGCCCGTTCCCGCGCCCCTTCAACGTTATTCAGAATCCAGGCGATCTTGGTGCCGGAAAAATACGCGTCCGGCACCAGGCCGGTGGTTTTTTGGATGTGATCGTTAAACCCCCGCCTGACCAGTTCGTCCACAATCCCGGAGCTGCGGCGGCACTGCCACACAATGGCGTTGTAAATGGGCCGGCCTGTGGCCGCTTCCCAAAGAATCGTGGTTTCCCGCTGGTTGCTGATGCCAATGGCCGCGATATCCGCGGCCTTTATATCGCGCCTGGCGAGGAGTTCCATCATCACCCCGTACTGGGAGGAGTATATTTCCATGGGGTCATGCTCTACCCAGCCTTCCCGCGGATAAATCTGGGGAAACTCCCGCTGTTCCACGCCAACCACGTTTTGACCGGAATCAAACAGAATGGCGCGGGAACTGGTGGTGCCCTGATCGAGGGCAAGCACGTATTTTGGCATCGCGAAACTCCTTAACCCGGCGGCCAGCCCAGGGCGCGGCCGCCCAGAACATGGCAGTGAAGGTGATCCACCGTCTGCCCGCCGTCCGCCTTGCAGTTGATCACAAAGCGGGCGCCTGTTTCGGCGCAGCCCAGGGCGGCGGCCAGTTCCTGGGCCTTGTTGAGAAGCCGTCCCAGAAGCGGGACATCGGCGCTGTCCAGTTCCATCACATTGGGGATGTGCTTTTTCGGAATGACAAGGAAGTGCAGCGGCGCCTGGGGGTTCAGATCGTGGAAGGCCAGGAGTTCCCCGTCTTCGTAGATCTTGTTGCAGGGAATGCCGCCCCCGGCGATTTTACAAAAAATACAATCGGCCATAATTATCCTTCGAGCTTGTTTTTTGTTACTGTGGTTCCCGCTGGCTTTAAGCCGGCAGGTGTTGCCTGCGAATTCCAGTATAACGCTATCCCTGTTCGCCCGAAACGGGGATGGGGTACTCCCCGGTAAAGCAGCCCAGGCAGTAGGATTTTTCCGCCGCGGCTCCCAGGGATTCCAGCAGCCCCTCTACAGAAATAAAAGCCAGGCTGTCCGCCCCAAGCGAGGCGCACAGTTCGCCGATGCTGGCGCCGTTGGAGATAAGGTCCCGGCGGTGGGGGGTATCGATTCCAAAATAGCAGGGGCAGCGCACCGGCGGGGAACAGACCCGGATATGAACTTCCCGGGCGCCGGCCGCCTTTAGAATCGTTACCAGCCGTTTGCTCGTGGTCCCCCGGACGATGGAATCGTCAATTAGCACGACCCGCTTGTCCCGGACCTCGCTTTTAATAACGTTGTGCTTTACGGAAACCGCTTTTTCCCGCTTGTCCTGATCCGGCGCGATAAAGGTACGGGCCACGTAGCGGCTTTTGACGATCCCCACGCCAAACGGGGTGCCCGTAGCCTTTCCGTAGCCGATGGCCGCGGGAATCCCCGATTCGGGAACCCCGATCACCAGGTCCGCCGCCGCCGCCGATTCCCGGCCCAGAATCTCCCCCGCCCGCACCCGGGAACCGTATACGTCGACCGTGTCGATAATGCTGTCGGGCCGGGCAAAGTAGACGTACTCAAAAGAACAGACCGCCCGCCGGGTTTTTTCACTAAAAAGAAAGGAGAACACCTGTTCCCGGTTGATGATTACCAGTTCGCCGGGTTCTATGTTCCGGATAAATTCCCCGCCCACCGCGTCTATGGCGCAGCTTTCGCTGGCCAGAATCCAGCCGCCGCCGGACCCGCCCCGCGCGGAACCGGGCGCGGGCAGTTTCCCCAGGCACAGGGGCCGGATGCCGTTGGGGTCCCGCGCCCCCACCAGGGCTTCGCCGGTAAGGACCGCCAGGGCGTAGGAGCCTTTGATAAATTTAATCGTGTCCGTTAATGCTTTCTCAAGGCCCTTGCGGTAATTCTTGGCAATCAAATTGACGATAACTTCGCTGTCGCTCGATGTGGTAAAGCCCGTTCCGGAATCTTCCAGCAGTTCCCGTACCACGTCCGCGTTGGTCAGCGTGCCGTTGTGGGCCACCGCGATGGAGCCAAGCTTGAAACGGCTTACAAAGGGCTGGGCGTTTTCGATGCTGCTGGACCCGGTGGTGGAGTACCGGACATGCCCTACCGCGGCGCTTCCCTTAAGCTGATCCAACGTTTCCGGATTAAAGACTTCCGCCACCAGGCCCATGCCCTTGCGCAGCTCAATGTTTTGGTCTTTCATTACCGCGATTCCGGCGCTCTCCTGTCCCCGGTGCTGCAAAGCCAGAAGGCCGTAGTACACCAGAGGCGCCGCGTCCCGTTCGGGGTCGTCCAGATAAACGCCGAAAACGCCGCAGGATTCGTGCAGCTTGTCATCGGCGCGGTTATCGCGCTGAAGTTCGTTGCCGCCGGGGCCGCAAACTCCGCGCCGGGGCCTGCCGGCGGCAGTATTACTGTTTTTCAATCCGTTTAAGGATTTCAACGTAGGCTTCCTTTACATTTCCCAGGTCCCGGCGGAACCGGTCTTTGTCGAGTTTTTCGTTTGTCGCGGCATCCCAAAAGCGGCAGGTGTCCGGGGAGATTTCATCGGCCAGCGCCAGATGTTCTCCGTTCCCGGCGCCGCCCGGGGTCCGGCCAAACTCCAGCTTAAAATCAATAAGCCTGACTCCCCGCTCAAGGAAAAAACAGGAAAGCACATCGTTTACCCGGAACGCGATCTTTTTGATCTCCTCAATTTCCTCAAATGTGGAAGCGCCGATGGCGGCCGCGTGGTAATCGTTGATCAGGGGATCTCCCAGGGCATCGTTTTTGTAGGATAATTCAAACACAACTGTTTTTAAGGGAAAACCTTCCGCCAGGCCCAGACGTTTCGCCATGGAACCGGCGGCTACGTTGCGGATAATAACTTCCAGGGGAATTATCGTTACTTTTTTGCAGAGCATGTCCCGGTCGTTAAGGCGGGCCACGTAATGAGTGGGGACGCCCGACTTTTCAAGCAGCTCAAAAAGACCGCAGGCGATAGCGTTGTTAAGCCGCCCTTTGTCGTCAATGCTTCCCTTTTTTTCCCCGTTAAAGGCGGTGGCGTCATCTTTGTAGTGGATAATCACCAGGTCTTCCTGATTGGTGGCGTAAACCGTCTTTGCCTTGCCCTCGTAGAGCTGCCGGCCCTGTTCGATCATAGGTCCACTCCCTTGTTTTCACGGGCGGAAATTTCTTTCATGTTTTCGCGGAATTTCAAAAGTTTTTGTTTCAGGTCCGGGTATTTGAGCGCCAGAATCTCGCAGGCCAGGTAAGCGGCATTTGCCGCGTTGTCCAGGCCCACTGCGGCTACCGGAATGGGCCGGGGCATCTGCACGATGGAAAGAAGGGCGTCCAGCCCGCCCAGCCCGCCTGACACGATAGGTACCGCGATAACCGGCAGCAGGGTTCTGCTGGCAATAAAGCCCGGCAGGTGGGCCGCCAGCCCCGCCCCGGCAATGATAATCTCCGTCCCGCCGGCCTCCAGCTTTGCCAGAGTCTCTTCCAGCAGTTCAGGCGCCCGGTGGGCGGACAGGATATGGGAACTGTAGGCCACCCCAAATTCCCCAAGCGTTACGGCGGCCTTTTTCATGACCTCCTGATCCGACTTTGAGCCAAAGATAATGGCGGCCTTCATGATCCCCCTGGGCATCCGCCCCAACAGCGGGCACACTCTAGCACAGATGGAAAGGCCGGAACAAGCCCCCGCCTATGCGTAATGCCGCGCCTGCGCGTTCCACAGCTCAGCGTACTTGCCCCCTGTATCCGCCGCAAGCGTTTCGTGGCTGCCCTGCTGGACGATCCGCCCCCGTCGGTACAATTTCTCCAAAAACAGTATACTTTCGTAAAATGATGCGCTTCCGCCAGGAGCGGAATCGTACAATCACACAAAGAGGAGTTCTTGTATAAAATGCATGAAAGCCATTGTTCCATTCGCCTGTATCGCCGTGGCGGCGCTCATTGACGGAACCGGGACCCTCTGCCTTGCAAGCAAGGGCCGCCTGCTCAACATCGGCAGCGACAGGGGCCGCCGCACGCTCACCCTTGCCGGGAACGGAGAGGAGGGTTATGCCGATGGAACCGGCGCGGCAGCGAAGTTCTATTGGCCTTCCGGCGTGGCGGTTGACGCGCGGGCAACGTCTATGTAGCGGACGCATGGAACCACCGTATCCGCATGATAACGCCCAAAGGCGTGGTTACCACCCTCGCCGGGGGTGGGGATACCGGCAGGAACAACGGGAATTATGTCGACGGAACAGCTCAGGAGGCGCGGTTCAGCGGGCCCTGGAGCATGGCGGTTGACAACGTTGGCAACCTCTATGTGGCGGACAGGGGTAACCACCGTATCCGCAAGATAACATAAGCGCCCCGTAAACGGGAAAATTCGCGGGCAGCGACCCTTTGCCGCAAACCCCACGGAGGGACGCCGCCCAATTTCCGCCGCCCGCAACAACCGGGGAGCCATTTATTAGTAGTAACCATGAGATGGTTACCGGTAACCGTCCATTCGTTACCAGTAACCGCCTTCTGGTTACTGGTAACCGTCCTGTGGTTGACGATAACAAATGTCTGGTTACCGGCAGCAAATCGTCAGACGAACGAAGCTTGTCAAGCTGCCTAAATTTCCAAGAAGTATATGATGTCAAAGCGAGGAGACTACCTGCCCCGGCAGGATGCCGCCCTGATAGACTGGGGGACAATTTTGCCGCGGAAATCACGGCCCACGGCACGGAATGGGAAATTCCCGCCGCGGAAATTGCAGGCGCAGCCACGGCCCTGGCCGCGTTTAAGCCCCTCCACGCGCAGGCGGCCGGCCCTGAGCGGAACCGGGTGATTGTGGAGGAAAAAAACGAGGCCAATGGCGGCGGGGTGCGTGTCGGCAGCGATGGGGCTGTAGGGGCTGTATTCACCATGTCCGGCGGCAGGATACAAGGCGGTACGGACAGCGATGGTTTCACCAAAAGCGGCATCCCCGGCGGTAATCAGCGCGGCGCGGCGCTCCATGTGGATATGTGGGCCCCAGATGTCACTTCGGCGAAGTGGGGCTCAGGCGGCGCGTACACCAAAGACGGCGCGCCCCAGACCGGCGGCAGCGACATTGGCAGCACAGACGACACGCTGATTGCGGTCCCCGCGAAGTAGGGGCGGGGCGCACGTTGCGGGTTTGCCCTTTTGCCTGCCAGCGGAGACTCCTGCATCTCGTAACAGAATCGCCTGGACTTTTCAATGTTCGGAAAGACCCGTATCGTTTTTGGAACAGCGCGATCAATCGCCGGGACGGCGCAGCACGAGCAGGCGCCGTTCTTCGTCAAGGCCGGGCACGGGGCAGGGCAGGATCTCCGGGGAAGCGGGGGCCCAGTCCGGGTTCGGCGGGCCAAGGGCCGCCAGTTCCGCACGGATTGTGTCCAGGCGGCCTTTGTAGGCGGCGATTGCGCCGCCGGGGGCGGCAAGCCGGAACAGGGCTTTGAGCAGGGCCGGTTCCAGGGGCCGGAAGGCCCGGAAACAGATCAGCGTAAAGCGGCCGGGCGCGGCCTTCTCCATTTCCACTTCTTCCACGGCGACGTTTTCCAGGGCGAGGGCGGCGGCGGTGTTCCGCAGAAAACCGGCGCGCCGGCCCATCCGCTCGATCAGGGTAAAGCGGAACTCCGGCAGGGCGATGGCCAGGGGTATGCCCGGCAGACCCGCGCCGGAGCCTACGTCGGCGGCGTGCGCCGCCGGCCCCCCCGCTTCAAGCAGTCCGCGGATAATCCCCAGGGGGGCAAGGGAATCCAGAATGTGCCGGGTAACAAGTTCCTCCTGGTTTTTAACGCTTACAAGGCCGTAGGCGGGGTTAAAACGCTCTATCTCGGCGATATACTGCTCAAGCAGGGCGTTTAGCGCGTCCAGGCGGGGTTCGGTAAAGGCGGATAAGTGTCCGGCAGCGGACCGCCCGGCGGTGTCCGCCAGGCGGCGGAGCCCCTCTTTCAGCGTGAGGCCCATGACGGCTAGTTCTTCTTGCCGCCCTGTGTGTTTTGGTTCGCCGTGCTGCTACCCTGCGCGTTCCGGCCCGGTCCGGTCTTTGGGACAAGCCGGTTTTTCAGCGCTTCGGCGAAGGGGTTGTACATGGTGCCGTCATCGTTCGCGGCGGGACGCGGCGCGGGACGCGAAGCGTCCCGTGTTCCGGTGCGCTGACCGGGTCCGGCGGGAGGGCGCGCCGCCGGGCGGGGATTGGCCGGGAGGCCCGCTGTCCCGGCGCGGTGGCCGGGTCCGGCGGGCTGGGCCTGCGGCGGGGCGCCTGTAGCGGCGCGGTGGCCTGACCCGCCGGGATGTGCCGCGTGCGTGGCCCCGGCGGCGCGGGGTTCCGCGCCCGCCCGGCCTGACTCCGCGGGGACCCCGTCCTTCCTGCGCGGCGCGGCGGCCGGAGTTTCGCCCCGCGCCGTTTCCGCGCCGGAAAGTATCTTGCGGGAAAGGCCGATGCGGCGGCGCTCCGTATCGCGGCTGATAATTTTGAATTCCAGCACGTCCCCCACCTTCACCGTTTCCAGGGGGTTTTTGACAAAGTGATTTGCCAGTTCGGAAACATGGACCAGGGCGGTCTCCTTTATCCCCAAATCCACGAAAGCGCCGAAGTCCACAACGTTTTTGACCTTCCCCGTAACCGTCATCCCCTCTGCCAGGTCCTCAAATTTCACAAGCCCCTTTCGTGTTACCGGCTGGGGATAATCGCTCCGGGGATCCCGGTTCGGTTTTTTCAGTTCCTCCACAATGTCGCTGATGGTAACATCCCCCACTCCGTACTTTTCTTTTAGTTCCGTAATTATTACGGAAGAAAGGCTGCCGGTTATTGTGGAGCTTCCCAGAATGGAACGGATTTCCCGGGCGACGCCGTAATTTTCAGGATGAACCCAGGTGTTATCCAGGGGTTCGGCGCTTTCCGGAATTTTAAGAAAACCCGCGCACTGTTCATAACTTTTGGGCCCCATGCCGTTGACGGTTACCAGTTCTTCGCGGCTTTCAATGCGGCCTTTCTCGTTCCGGTAAGACACGATCTTCCGCGCCAGGGAGCCGTTAATGCCGCTGACGTACTTCAGCAGCGAAGCACTGGCGGTGTTCAGGTTTACTCCCACGTTGTTCACCACCGACGAGACTACCTCGTCCAGCGTTTCGGAAAGTTTTCTCTGGTTCAGGTCGTGCTGGTACAGCCCCACGCCGATGGACTTGGGATCGATTTTTACCAGTTCCGCCAGCGGGTCCTGGAGACGGCGGCCAATCGACACGGCCCCCCGGATCGTCAAATCCAGATCGGGAAATTCCTCGCGGGCAATATCGCTGGCGGAGTAGACCGACGCGCCGTCCTCGTCCACCACGGTGTACAGAAGCTCCAGGCTGTTTTCCGTGATAAGCTGACTTACCAGTTCCTGCACTTCCCGGCTCCCTGTGCCGTTCCCCACGGCGGCCAGTTGTATGTCATAGCGTTTAATTCCCTCAAGCAGCAGTTTTTTCGCCTCTTCCGGGCGGTGCTGGTAGATCACGAAACTTCCCAGGTACTTCCCTGTGTCGTCCAGCAGGGCGCACTTGGTCCCCGTGCGGATTCCCGGATCGATCCCCAGCACCCGCGTGCCCTTGATTGGCTGCTGCATCAGCAGGTTTTTCAAATTTTCGGCGAAGACGGAAATGCCGTGATCATCGGCGGCCTCGTTTTGATCCCCCCGGATTTCCCGGATTACCGCCGGTGAAAGCAGGCGTTTCAAGCCGTCTTCGATAGCGGTTCTGTGGTAGTCGTTGCGCGGCGCGTAGTTTTCCTGCAGCAGGCGGACCGCGGTGTTTTCATCCACATCAACCGTCACGTCAAGAAAACCTTCCCGCTCGCCCCGGTTAATGGCGAGAATCCGGTGGGCCTTGATCCGGGAAAGCGGCTCCGCGTAGTCCCAGTACATCTGGTAGGTGGCGGCTTTTTTCGCCTCCTCGCCCCCCTTTTTTTCCTCCGCCCGATCCTGCCGCGCTTTTACGATGATCCGCCCGTCGCGGTAGTAGAATGTCTTTACCGCCGCCCGGTTCTTCGTGTCCTGGCTCACTTCCTCGGCGATAATGTCCATAGCCCCTTGCAGGGCGTCCTGGACCGTGGGAACCGCAAGACCGGCCCCGTCTTCCGCCTTTTCGTCCGGCTCAGGCCGCACAAACTCCGCGGCCCGGACAAGCAGCGCCGCGGTCTCCGCCTCTTTCATGAACGCGGCCAGGGGCCCCAACCCCCGCTCCAGGCCAAGCATACCCCGCGTTTTTTTCTTGCGCTTGTAGGGGGCGTAAATATCCTCAAGCTCGGCGGCGCTGGCGGCGGAGATGATATTTTCGTACAGCGGCTCCGTAAGTTTCCCCTGTCCGTAGACAGCCCGGATAATCTCCAGCCGCCGCGTTTCAAGGTTCATCGCGGCGCCGAAAAGATGCTCGATGTCCCGCACCTGCACCTCGTCCAGGCCGCCGGTTTTTTCCTTCCGGTAACGGGCGATAAAGGGGACCGTTGAACCTTCGGCCAGCAGACCGGTAACCGCCGCGGCCTGACTGGTTTTTACGCCCAGCTTTTCCCCCACCTGCCGCAGCAGGGAATTCTCGTCAACTTTTAGGTTATCAATAAAGCTTTTATCCAGATTCATAGGGAGGGAGTATAGCAAAAACCGGCAGCCCGGCAAAGTCACCGGCAGCCCGGCTTGAACATGTTGCTGAAAGGGAAAAGTCATGGAGCTTTTCTCAAAACCCGGTTAGTTTTGGGAAAGCCTCTAAGGTGGGCGAAACCCGTACACGGCAAAACTTTGGCTGGTGTTTGCGGGGAAGCGCACAGCGCGGTATTCCGCGCACAAGACGGCCCCCGTTACGAGACGGTATTTTCCGGCAGGCCGGGACGCGCGGATACGACGTAACATATTCGGAGTCCACTCCGCCTAAAGGCGGAGTAGTACCGCTGCGCGTTCGGTAAAAGGCCCCGCTACTCGACCTTAAAGCGGCTTACCTCTTTAACCAGTATGTCAATGCTTTCTTTGTTGTTACCGCTGATCTCGTTCACCCTGGTTACCGCCACGTTGATCTGATCCGCGCCGGTAGCCATCTCGTTCATCCCGTTGGTAATCTCCTGGGTTGCCATTTCCAGATTTTTCCCTTCGGTAATAACCTCGCGGCTTCCTTCCAGCATCTCATCGGAACCGCCCTTTACCATCTGGGTAATCTCGTTAAGCTGCCCAATCACTTCCAGAATCTGCCGGCTCCCCACGCTCTGTTCTTCCATGGCGTTGCGGATGTTCTCGGTCTGCTCGGAAACAGTTTTAACCCCGCTGTCAATGGCTTCGAACTTGTTCAGCACGTTATCCGTAGATTTGGTAATCTTGTCGATGGAGTCTTTGATCTTTTTGAGTACCGCGCTGATGGTTTTTGACTGTTCCCCGCTGGATTCCGCCAGCTTGCGGATCTCGTCGGCTACTACGGCGAAGCCTTTCCCCGCTTCCCCGGCGTGGGCCGCCTCAATGGCGGCGTTCATCGACAGGAGGTTCGTCTGACTGGCGATGTTTTCCATCACCGCGTTGATCTCCAGCAGCCCCTCGGACTCCCGGGCAATCTCCTGGATATCGGTGGCCACTTCCTGAAGTCCCGTGCGGCCCACCTCCGAAGATTCCAGAAGGTTTTTTACGCTTTCCGTGTTCTTGTTCAGCGTGTTGGTAACGGACTGGATAGTGGCGATCATCTCCTCAATGGCGCTGGAGGATTTAGATACGCTGGCGCTCTGCTTTTCAACATTGCCGTTAAGTTTGTCAATGTTAACAGTGATCTGCTCCATCGTGGCGTTGGTCTCGGTTACGGAAGCGCTCTGGTTGATTACCCGGCCCTTGATGCTCTGGATATTGCTGGTGATCTCGTTGATCGCCGCGGCGGTTTCGGTCATGTTGCTGGACAACTCGTTGCCGATGTCAAAAAGGGCCACGGTTTGCTGTTTGATGGAAATGATCAGGTTTTTGATTTTCTCCAGCGTCATGTTGAAGTACTTTGCCAAATCACCAATCTCGTCATTGGAATGTACAGCGATGGTCTTGGTCAGGTCCCCTTCCCCTTCGGAAATATCTTTCAGAGTAAGGGAAACGTTGACGATAGGCTTGGCGATGGTCCCGGCGACAAAGAAGGTAATGATCCCGGCGACGACAAGGGCGATAATGATGATGATGACGGCAATCCGGGTAAGCCGGTTTACCGCATCGAATACGTTTTCTTCCGGAACCGAGGAAAGGATCGTCCAGGCGGTTTTTACCCCACCTATGTAAAAGGGGTAGCTTTCAAAAATACGCCCGTTGTTCTGCCCCGAATGCGGCGCCCCGGTCCTTATGGTTTCCATGGTATCGCTGACCGCCTGCTGGCCAAGCACGGCAAGCGAATCGGGATCGTTAATTTTACTGCCCACCTTGGACGGATCGTAATGGGCCACGATAGTCCCGTCGGTAGCATACATGACCGCCCGGCCGGTCCCGTAAGGCTTAATCTGGGCGATAACATCGGATGACGAGGTAAGATCCACCATGATTCCCACCCGCCCCACGATGCCATTGACGGTAATGATGGGGTAGCACAGCCTGACGCCCAGGATCGACTTTCCGGTATTCTGAGTCCGGTAGGGGAGGCTTATGACCGGATCGGGGCTGTCGATGTTGCCAACTATATCGTTGTAATACTCGTACTCTACAAGGGAATGTTTTTCCAGCATCCCCGATCTGCGGGAATACCAGGGCATGTACCTGCCCGTGGAATCGGTTCCCGGATTGTCCGCAAACGCCGCGTCATTGCCGTCAAGGGCGTTGGGCTTCCAGATGGAGAACATCCCCATAAATTCGGGATTGGATTCCATGATGGACAGGATCGTATTGTCGTAGCGGACCCGCCGCTCTTCAGCGGGAACCCCCGCGTAAGAATCCATGATATTCGACAAAATTTTGGCGGCGGTCATGTAATTTTCATACTGGTTCTGCACCATCACGGCGTACTTTCCGGTAATGCCCTCCAAATTCGTAAAGGCTTCTTCCGTCTGCAGAATCCGCGCCCGCATAAGTAAAACGATAGATACCCCCGCTACGGCCACCACAAGCAGCGCCGCCGTGATCAGCGTGAGTCGTAATCTCAATTTCATAACATACCCCCGAAATTCAAAAAAAAACGGTAATGTGCCTTTCCCGGCGGTTTAACGCGCTGTGCGCACATCCTTAAAAAGGGTTTTTAACCGGGACTATTCCAAAACTTCAGTTTTTGGAACGGCTTGCTTAAAATCCAACCAATTCTATTTTAACAAACCGCTAAAGAAATACCATAGCATATCTTAAATCGGCATATCGTACAATGGACTTGTCCGATAACCCGGTTGGTTATCTGCCAACCAAAGGTTGGTTCCAAGTCTCCCAAAAAACACGGCTTTTGCCAAAAATCCGTGTTTTTTGTTGTTTTAAGCGGTTGTTGTTCAGAAACTGAGGTTTCTGAACAACTCTAATACAAAAAAGGGAAACGCGGCAATTCCCGGAACAAAATTGCCGGTTTCCCCTGGTGGTATGCCGGGTTTTAACGGACAAAAGCGGCTTTTAAGACCTGTAAATCCAGTTCCGGGTAAACCGGAAAGCGCTCCAGAAGCTTTTTAACCCGTTCCAGGGCTTCTTTTCTGGCGTTCTCCGCAATGACATAGTGAGCCTTACTCTTTTTGGCGGGGTTTTTGGCGTCCGGCGAGGCGCTGGTGTTTCTGAGTACCATGCTGATAATGGCC
>JAISLX010000123.1 GCA_031277045.1 Treponema sp. | reverse complement strand
AAACTTCAGTTTCTGAACAACAACCGCTTAAAAACAACAAAAAACACGGATTTTCGGCAAAATCCGTGTTTTTTGGGAGACTTGTGAGATAACCAACCGGGTTATCGAACAAGTCCATTATTCGATAAATCAATATCTTTGTCAACCCATATTTTTCCGAGAAATGTTCAGGATTTTATGTCGCATCTCTCTCCGGAGACTCCCGCATCTCTCAGGCATGAATACCGTATCTCGTGCCGGAGTGTGCCGTATCTCTCTGGCATGAGTAGCGCATCTCTCGCTGGAGAGTGCCGCATCTCGCAGCGGAATCGCCTGGACTTTTCAGTACGACATGACGGAGTGGGTATATATTGAACAAGTGCAGTGGATAACCCGGCGGTAAAGCTGCTGTCAGCATGACGTTGTGTGTTAGGAATTGCCGGGGTCAGTATTCGGCGGTGTCAAGGCCGGCGGCGCTGTAACCGGCAAGTTTGCGGTGCAGGGTCTTGCGGCCGATGCCTAAAATATCGGCGGCTTTGCTTTTGTTTCCCCGCTGGGCGGAAAGGGTGTCCCGGATAATGATCTTTTCCGCGTCTTCCAGTGTGGAGCCCAGGGGGATGCGGATCCAGCCTTCGTCATTGCCCCGCCTGATGGTGGGGGGCAGGTCCTCGGGACCGATCAGGGGGCCGGGGGTCATAACTACGGCGCTTTCCACGCAGTTCCGCAGTTCCCGCACGTTGCCGGGCCAGTCGTAGGCGTACATGGCGGCGCGGGCCTTTTCGCTTACTCCCTCGATACTCTTGCCGTTTTCCCCGGCGAATTCCCTGAGAAACGCGGCGAGAAGCAGGGGGATGTCGTCTTTGCGCTCCCGCAGGGGGGGGACGTGGATGTTGACGACGTTAAGCCGGAAGTAGAGGTCTTCGCGGAAGTTTCCCTTTTCGATTTCCGCTTTTAGGTCTTTGTTGGTGGCCGCCACGATCCGCACGTCGGTTTCGATGGTTTCCTCCCCTCCCAGGCGCTCGAATCTTTTCTCCTGCAGGACCCGCAGCAGCTTAATCTGGATGTTCTGGTCGATTTCGCCAATTTCGTCCAGGAACAGGGTCCCCTCGTTGGCAAGCTCGAAGCGGCCCCGGCGGCGGGATACGGCGCCGGTAAAGCTGCCCTTTTCGTGGCCGAACAGTTCGCTTTCCAAAATGCTTTCCGCAAGGGCCGCGCAGTGGACCTTGATCAGGGGCTTGTCTTTGCGGGGGGAAAGGCCGTGAATGGCGTCGGCTACTAGTTCCTTTCCCACACCTGATTCCCCGGTGATAAGGATGGAAGCTCTGGTGGGGGCCGCCCGGCTGATGGTGTCAAAAACCCGGCGCATGGGGGCGCTTGTACCGATGATGGTTTCAAAGCGCTTTTTCTGCCCCAGTTCTTCCTCAAGCTCCCGGTGTTTCAGCGCCAGTTCCCGGTTTTGAAGCGCCCGCTTAACCAGTTGGGACAGGTGATCCAGGTTGACCGGCTTGGTAAGGAAGTCCCAGGCCCCCCGGCGCATGGCCTCCACGGCGTTTTCCACTGTGCCGTGGCCGGTAAGGACGATCACCGGAATGCCGGGATTCTCGGCGGTAACGTGCCGCAGAAGTTCCTCGCCGGACAAACCGGGCATTTTCAAATCGGTAATCACCAGGTCGATGTCGCCTTTGTCGAAACGCCCGCGCCCGGCGTCTCCGTCAACGGCGGTAACTACCTCGTAGCCGTCCATCTCCAGAGACGCGGCCAGTCCTTCCCGGATATTCTTTTCGTCATCTACCACCAAAAGCCGGAATTTCATAAGATGCCCCCGTAATCCGCGGATTTTGCCTTTCCGCCCTCCTCGAAACCGATAAGCCGGCGTTCCCGCTGCGGGACGGGCAGGGAAATGGTAAAACAGCTGCCTTCCCCTTCTTTGGACTTAACGGAGATTTCCCCCCGGTGTTCCTGGATAATTTTGAATACCAGTGTAAGTCCCAGGCCCGACCCGGTGGCCTTGGTGGTAAAATAGGGCTCAAAAATTTTGGAAAGGTTTTCCTCCGGTATTCCCAGCCCTGTGTCCCGGACGCTTATGGTAACCTCGTTGTCCGCGCGCCCGGTTTTGATCGTGAGTGTTCCCCCCGCGGACATGGCGGCGGTGGCGTTTTTTACCAGGTTCAGCAGGACCTGTTTCATGTACCGCTCGTCAAACCTGAGAAGCGGCAGGTCTTTTTCCAGTTCCAGATCGCAGGTAATGCGGGCGTCGGAAAGTTCAAAGGACATAAAATTCACCAGTTCCACGATAAGGGCGTTCATATCCCCTTCCCGCAGGTCCAGGTCCATAGGGCGCACCGCGAAAAGAAAATCCACCACGATGTGGTTAAGCCGCGCAATTTCCTCGTTGACTACGGCGATGTACTTATCCAGTTGATCCAGGTATGAATTTTCCCCCGGGGACGCTTTGTCCGGCTGCAGGGTCTGTTCCACCAGTTCACGATTCGTCCGCAGGGCCTTTTGCATCAACTGGATATGAATGGAAATGGAGCCCAGGGGGTTTTTGATTTCGTGGGCCACCCCGGCCGCCAGCGTTGTCAGGCTTGCCAGGTTTTCCGCCCGCCGCAGCCGCGCCTCCCGCCCCCGCTTTTCCGTAATATCCTCGATGTAGACAAGGGAGCCGGTTACCCGGTGTTCGCGGACCAGGGGCAGCACCGAAATACTAAGGAGCCGCTGGATACCTTTGGATTCGGCGTTGAATTCCCGCTCCTCCACCCGGTCCCCGCTTTTCAGGGTTGCTTCCAGGAAGCCGGCGATCTTTTCATCCCAGACCCGCGTCCAGACCGGATCGGCGCCCGGTTCCGAAACCCCGATGGGGAGGAAGCGTTCGGCGCATTTGTTGGCCAGGACCAGAGTATGCCGGGCGTCGCAGACCAGTATCCCCTGTCCCAGGGATTCCAGCACCGTCTCCAGCCGGTCGATTTCCGCGGCGGCGGCGATAAAAAGATCTCCGATCTGTTCCCGGGTAAGTTTGGATAATTTTTTTACGGCCCGTTTGATGAAATCCCTCACCGGCCGCTCCCCGCGATCGCCCCTTTCAGATCGCCGGCCAGACGATCCAGGGTAAGGGCGGGACTCTGGTTCAGGCTTCCGGCGGCGGCGGCTGTTTCGACATGTTTTTTCCAGATCTGGAGGTAGTCAATCCGGCGGGGGCCCATCTCAACGGACCGTAGCGCCTCCGAAACCAGATCGAGGGCCAGGGCCAGAAAGCAGAAAAAGAGGGCGCGAATCTGAAAATTCCGCGCTTCCGCCAATACCTTTTCGACAATGGTTTTACTGTCGGTGGCCGGGCGGCCCAGGCCCGCGGAAGCGGCGATGGGGGCGCAGTGCTTACCCAGGGCTACCAGTTCGTCCGGCAGGACGGCGATGCCGCGGCGGCGGAAACCGTCCAGCGCGGCCAGGGTTACGGAGGATACAAAAAAAGCCGCCAGGGGATAAAGGGTATCGCGGTTTACCGGGAGGAACGAATCCAGATACGCTTCCAGCCCCGCGGCGCCCCGGGCCGGCGCGTTTAACGCGGGGGCGGCCAGGGCCTGGCCCGCCTGCTTGTCGCGGAAAACCCGGCGGATCAGTTCCCCCTCCGCGGAAGCGTCCCGCCGCGTAAAGTGGTAGGGCCGGAGCCGGGAAAGCAGGGTGGGGAGGATTCCTTCCCTCCTGGCGGTACAGAGTACGATGGTAAGCCGTTCCGGGGGTTCTTCCAGAATCTTGAGCAGGGAGTTCAGGGCTTCTTCTTTCATGCGGTCCGCGTTTTCGATAACAAGCAGTTTTCTTAGGCCAAGGGGAGCCAAATGGCCCCAGTAACTGGCGCGCCGTATCTGGGCCACGGGGATAAATTCGGCAATTCCTTCGGATTCCAGTTTAAGGGCATTTTTTATGATGGAGGCCCTCAGGGCTTCCCCGCCTCCATCGTCCCCGGAAGCCCTCTCCAGCGCGTCAAGATCGTCTTCCAGGGCCTGGATCAGGGGGTTAAGCTTCCCCAGTTCTCTGTCGCCTTCCCAAAGGGCGGGGGAAAAACGGCCCAGAAGCTTCCTGACCGAACGGATAAGCAAAAGCCGCCCGTGGCGGGGATCCCGCGGCACTACCGCGGCGGCGGCGGCAATTTCCCCGGCGAAAGCCCGGCGGCCCATCAGCAGAAGATCCGGATGGAGCAGCGTCTTGTGCCGCGCGCAGCTGGGGCAGGAACAGTTCCAGTCCCCTTTTTCCTGGCAGGAGAGAACCCGGCCCAGTTCCAGGGCGGCGGTCCCTTTTCCCGAGGCGGCGGGACCGTAAAACAGCATGGACGGCGCCAGAATCCCCGCCTCGATGTCCCCCCGCAGCCGGGCGGCGGCGGCCTGGGCTATAATATTTTCGAACATCGAAGCCCCGCCATAAACGCGGCGTTTAGATTATCCACCGGAATCAGCTTCAACAATTCGGGCCAGCCGACGAAGGGAAGCAGAAGTTCCGCGAAAACGCTCCCTTCCAGCAGGGGCGCCGCGTCAAAAATGGGCTGTACATTAAGGACCAGGAGCAGCAGGCTTGTTACCGCTATTCCTTCCACCATGCCGAACAGCAAACCCAGAAAGCGGTCCACGCTGCCCAGACTTATCCGCTGGACAATATCCTTGAGCAGGAATTCTACCAGCTTTACCGTAAGAAAAATAACCGCGAAGATCAGAATAAAGGCCAGGATTTCCGGAATGTTCCGCACCAGGGACGGCAGCAGTTTTTTAATGAGGGAAGGGATGTTTTCGGTAAAAGTTTTAAGCCCCTGGTCCCGCAGAAAGACCGCGCAGGACCGGTACAGAAACAGGGAACCCAGGGCCCCCAGTACCAGGGACGCGAGCGTCATAAATTCCGAGATAAAGCCCCGCAGGGTACAGCGGATAACCAGCAGCAGGGTAAGGGCGAGAAACACGTAATCAATAACCTTAAACGGGATCACGGAATATCTCCCCCGGCCCGGGCGGAAAGCGCGTCTTCCAGGGCCCCGGCGATAAGGGCGGCCCCGTCAAGACAGGCGGCGCTGGCGGCGGCGGCGGCCATAGCCGCCGTCTTTCCCGGGTCCTCCGCCAGAGCGCGGACCAGGGCGGCCAGATCGCCGGCGGTAACGGTTCCGGAGGCCGGCCGGAGCACGAGCGCGGCGCCGGTCTTCTCGAAAAATTCCGCGTTCTCCACCTGGTCCCCCCGCGTACCGCTGCCCCGGAGAGGAAGAAGTATCATGGGCTTTCCGAGGACGGCGTTTTCCCAGACCGTTCCGGCTCCGGCGCGGCTCAGCACCAGATCCGCCGCCGCCAAAACCTGGGGCATCTCATCCTTAAAATAAGCGTAAGGCCGGTACTTTTCGGAAGGTTCCGCCCCCTTGTTCCCCGGCCCCGTCTGGTGGACCACGGTGTAGTACCTGGTCAGCTCCGGCAGGGCTTCCCGGACCAGGGCGTTGAGTTCCAGCGAACCCTGGCTTGCCCCCAGAACCAGGAGGATCCGGTCTCCCTCCCCCAGGCCCAGAAAGGCCCGCCCCGCCGCCGCGTCCGCGCCGCGAAAACCGGGCCGTACCGGGTTTCCGCTTACCGTAACCAGGGGACGGCAGGCCGGGGGCAAAAAGGCGGTAGTCCCGGCGTAGCTGGTAAAGATCCGGCCCCCGGTACGCCGTACAAAGCGCAGGTTTATCCGTGTCGCCAGGCCGGGACTGACATCGGATTCGTGAGTGTACACGGGTATCCCCAGGGATGCCGCCGCGGCGCAGGGGGGGACGCTCACAAAGCCCCCCTTTGAAAAAAGCAGCGCGGGTTTTAGCTTTTTCAGGATCGACCGGGCGGCGAAAAAACCGGCCAGCACCCGGAACAGATCGGGTACAGTTTTTAGGGAAAAGTAACGGCGCAGCCGCCCCGCGGGAATCCCGTAAAATTCGATCCCTGCCGCCTCCACAATGGCCCGGTCCATCCCCGCCGCGGAACCCAGCCACACAATCCGGCAGCTTTGCCGCAGGCAGGCGATTACCGCGAGGCCGGGGTAAATGTGTCCCCCCGTGCCCCCGCCGGTAAAGACGACGTTCAGCATTTTGAGCCCTCTGCGCTATCCAACATGGGTTTCAGTCTACCCAAAAAGGCGGAATCCCGCAATGAACCTTCCCGTCCCAAAGTCTAAGCTTGACCGGGCGTTTTTAGACGCGAACGCACGGGGCTGTTTTAAACCCCGGTTTTCTTCCCCTCCCGCGTATTGAGACTGCGCGCCCAGGGCTGTTTGATCAGGGTCAACGGCGGTTGATTGTCAGGTCTCCTGAACTGGTCCGGACATAGATGGTCCGTTCCGGCGAAGGCCCCAGGGGGCGCAGGACCGTGCTGTTCTCCGTTAAGTTAAGCGTTTCACTGCCGTTTTCGTTTACCCGCACCGTGCCGCTCCCCGTAACCGCGTCCAGGTTGAACGAAAGTTCCGGGGGAGTAGTTATGGTGATGCTGCCGCTGGACAGCTTAAAATTCAGGTCCCTTTCCAGAGCCTTTAGTTCCAGAATCAAATCCCCGGAGCTTGTCTCAAATGTCCCTTCGCCTGAAAATTCTTTTAGTTTCAGGCTGCCGCTTGAAACGTTAACATCCGTTCTGCCCTGAATCCGCTCAACGGTCATGTTCCCGCTGGAAACGCGGACCGAAACGGATTCCGCGGAGATGCTGTTCAACAGCGCGTTCCCGGAGCTTATGCTGATATCGACGCTCTTGTATCCAAGAAGATCCGCGTCTCCGGAAACGGACCCGCTGGAATGGACAAGCCGCAGATCCCCCCGAAAGGACCGGGGAAGGTAAATCTCCGCCTTGGCTTTCCAGAATATCCAGTTAAACCAGGGCCGTTTGCCCCGTTTGATCTGAACTGTCTCCGCGGAACGGGAAACCCGGGCATAGTAACCCGTATCGTTCCGGCTCATGTACTCTTTTATTACCAGTTTGTTCGATTCGCTTTCCCGCAGAATCACCTTGTCCCCGCCGTAGATGATGCTGAGATTTTCTACGCCCTCAAGGCCTACGGTTTCGGTATGCGCCAGCGGCAGATCCCCCGTGGTATCAAAGGCGCCCGCCGCCGTCAAAAATAATCCCAGAATCACTGCGGCGATTCCTCCAAGGCGGGTCTTCAGGCCCCGCCGCTTATGTTCGTTCATCATCGTAATTTCCTCTGCTTAAATCATGCCTGCTGTTCCGCAAATTCCGTCAGGGCCAAATGTCCGCACAGCCCCGGTAACCGGAAGTATAGTTCCGGGTCCGGCCGGGAAACAGGCCGGACTTTCCGTATTGTTGAAAATTCTCCAGTTTTGTGGTAAACCAGACTATTAGCGGCCCGGTAACCGGGGTTTTCGCGTGAAGGGGCGCTGAGGGCGCCTTTCGCGGAAACCGGCCAAACGCGGCGGGCCGCCGGGAGGCTGCATGTCGGAAACGTCACGGGAAATTATTGAACGGGTAAAAGTTTTGCGGGAAATCGAGGAAATATCCGGGGAAACCCTGGCGCGGGAACTGGGCTTTGACCCGGCGGAGTACGGCCAGTGGGAGGCCGGGGAAAAGGATTTCCCCATCGGCGCCCTGGTGGAGATTGCCGCCCGTTTTCGGGTGGATCTGTCGGAGCTTATCACCGGAAAGACCAGCAAGTTGAAGACCTTCTGCCTTACCCGCGCCGCGGAGGCCCCGGAGGTAAGCCGGCGGCCCATGTACGGTTACTGGAACCTGGCCTACAACTTTCACCAGAAAAAAGCGGAGCCCTTTCTTGTGGAGGCCGCTCCCGAAACCGGGACCAAGCCCCTGGCCCTTAACACCCACCCGGGTCAGGAATTCGACTACGTGCTGGAAGGCCGCCTCCTTGTTTCCGTGGGGGGCCATGAAATGGAACTGGGGCCCGGCGACTGTATCTACTACGATTCCAGCGAGCCCCACGGCATGAAGGCCCTGGGGGACAAGCGGGCCCGGTTTATCGCCGTGGTGATGTGAAGCTGACCGTATCCCAAAACCCGTTTGGTTTTGGGGCTATCCCTTTTATATAACAAGCTTTTCCCACGGCTAAGGTTTTGGGGAAACATTAACAACAGGAGTATCAAATGAGTGATCCGAACTGCGGCGATCTGCTGGGCCGTTTTTTGAGCCGCCGGGATTTTAGTTCCTACGAGGATTTTACCGGGAATTACTATAACTGTTTTTCCCCCAACGTGCCTGAAAATTTTAACTTTGCCTACGATGTGGTGGATGAGCTTGCCCGGACCAAGGCCAACGACACCGCCATGATTTGGTGCGACGAGGCGGGAGCGGAAGCTTCTTTTACCTACGCGGACATGAAGCGGCTTTCCGGCAAGGCCGCCAATGTCCTCAAGGCCGCGGGAATAGGCAAGGGGGACCCGGTCATGCTGATCCTCAAACGCCGCCACGAGTACTGGCCCGTCCTCCTGGCTATCCACAAGCTGGGCGCTATCGGTATCCCCGCCACCCACCTCCTAACCGCCAAGGATATCGCCTACCGCTGCGAGGCCGCGAGTGTGGCGGCGATCATCTGTGTGGACGATGAGCGGGTCCTGGCGCAGGTGGACCAGGCGGAGGCCAAACTTAAAGAAAAAGCCGGGGGGAAGCTTCTTCCGCGTTACAAGGCCTTTGTCCGCTCGGTCCACAGCCCCGAGGATAAACGGTTTCCCGGCTGGGAGGACTTTAACGCCCGGCTGCGGGAGGCGGCGGAGGATTTTGCCCGGCCCGCGCAGGTCAACCGCAACGAGGACATCATGCTCCTGTACTTTACCAGCGGAACCACCGGCATGCCCAAAATGGTGCGCCACGACTTCGCCTACCCTCTGGGGCACATCCTTACCGCCCGGTACTGGCAGTGCGTACAGCCGGGGGGCCTCCACCTGACGGTGGCGGATACCGGCTGGGCCAAAGCCGCCTGGGGAAAGATCTACGGCCAGTGGATCTGCGGTTCCGCCATTTTCGTGTACGATTACGACCGCTTTGTCGCCTCCGAGATGCTCAACGTCATCAGCAAATACCGGGTCACGAGCTTCTGCGCCCCCCCCACCGTGTACCGCTTTTTTATCAAAGAGGACCTTTCCGCTTACGATTTTTCTGCCCTCAAGCACTGCGCCGTGGCGGGGGAGCCCCTGAACCCGGAGATTTACGAGCAGTTCAAGGCCAAAACCGGGCTTTCCCTGCGGGAAGCCTACGGCCAGACGGAACTTACCGTTACGATGGCCACCTACCCCTGGCTGGAACCCAAACCCGGTTCGATGGGGAAGCCCAGCCCCGGCTACGACATCGGCCTGATCCGGGAGGACGGCAGCCCCTGCGAAATGGGGGAGGAGGGGCAAATTGTCATCTACACCAACAAACGGAAGCCCGCGGGAATGTTCGGCGGCTACTACCGGGACGACGCCCTTACCGCCAGCGTCTGGCACGACGACGTGTACTACACCGGGGATGTGGCCTGGCGGGACGAGGACGGCTACTACTGGTTTGTGGGCCGTTCCGACGACGTGATCAAAAGTTCCGGCTACCGTATCGGCCCTTTCGAGGTGGAAAGCGCCCTCCACGAACATCCGGCGGTGCTGGAATGCGCCGTAACCGGGGCGCCGGACCCGGACCGGGGCACGGTGGTTAAAGCCACCATCGTTTTGGCCAAAGGCTGGGTCCCGTCGGATGAGTTAAAGACCGAACTCCAGAACCACGTCAAAAAAACCACCGCCCCCTACAAATACCCCCGGATCGTGGAATTTGTCGCCGAACTTCCCAAAACCATCAGCGGCAAGATCCGCCGGGTCCAGATTCGGGAGGCCAATGACGGATAGGCGGCGCCTTGAGACGGAATTTTGTAAAACCCCTGAATCGGGGTATAGTTATAGGGGGATCCCCCGCCAGGGAAGGCCATGAATGATTAAAGAGCGGCTCAACCCCCTCAACGATTTCGCCTTTCAAAAGGCCATGGGCGAAAAAGGGGATGAGGCGCAGCTTACCGCCTTCTTAAACGTTGTCCTCACGCGGACCGGGAAGAACCATATTGAATCGGTGGAGGTCCTTGAGGACAAGGACCTGCCCGCGCCGGTCATCGGGGGGAAGGCCGGAAAGCTGGACGTGCTGGTGAGGCTGGCTGACGGGACGAAGGTCAACATCGAAGTGCAGCTTGCGAACCAGTACAACATGGAGCGGCGGAGTTTGGATTACTGGGCCTGGCACTACGCGAAGGGGATAGGGTCGGGGCAGAACTACAGCCTGTTGCCGGCGGTGATAGGGATAAACATTCTTGATTTCGGGTATATTCCGGTGGAGGAGTACCACACGAGTTTCCACATCTACGAAGACCGGCACAAAGATTACATGCTGACCGACGCGCTGGAACTGCATTTTCTGGACATGGTGAAGTTCCGGAAATGGCCGGAGAAGGATATAGCGAATGACAGATTGCAGCGGTGGCTGGTATATTTTGACAAAAATAGCCCGGTAAAGCTGATAGAGGAGGTATTGGGGATGGACATGGCGATACAGGAGATGCAGAAGAAGATCGACTGGATACAGGGCGATCCTGCGCTTTTACGGTCATACTTGAAGTATGAGAAGGCGGCCTCCGATGAGATAACCCGGATATACGGGGCAAAGAAAGAAGGCAGGGAAGAAGGTGTGCGGGAAGGCAGAGAGGAAGGTAAGAAAGAAGGCAGGCGGGAGGAGAAGCTTGCGATTGCCCAGAAGATGAAAAACCGGGGTTTGCCTGCCGCCCAGATAGCCGAGGATACCGGCCGGAGTATCGATGATATTAAAAGCCTGTAGACGGGGTAAACGCCTACGGCCCCACCTTTTCCCCCTTGGCTTAAGTCTTTTTCTTTCCGCGTGTTATACTCCCTCCATGAGTTGGGACCCGGAAGTAAATAATTTTCTGATTTTGCGCCCGAATAAACGCGCCTGGCACGATTCTCTCTCTCTCTCTCTCTTAATACTCACCGCCATATAATAACAACGCCGCTTGTTCTTTTTTTACGGGATGACTCTGCCCAAAGGGCAAAGCGGCCCCCTTTTTTTCCGCGCTTTTTTGAAAAAACGCCGTATACGGCCATGACGGCCCGGAACGGCTTTTTTCCTGCCCATAAGGGCGGGTAATCAACCTGATTATCCGTCCTGTCATGGCGGATACGGGGCAAGGAGCTTTTTATGAAGAGTCTGAAGAACCTGTTTTTTGCGGGACTTGCCGTCCTGACAATTACCTTTGCCGCCTGTAAGAACGACGGCGGCTCTCCGTCCCCCAGCGTTGATGACCCCCTCGACACCCCCGTGGACCTTCTCGACACCCTCCTCGACACCCTCGGGGACCTTGATCAGGCAAAGGTAACCGGTCAGCCCGATATCTCAGTGACCGGCGCGGCCCTGGGAGGCGATAAGGTCGGGAACGTTACCATTACCGGCGGCAACGAAGCTGACGGTTATAACCTCTCGGTTACCGGCGGCAAGCTGACCTTGAATTTGACGACTCCCACTAACTTGGGAAACGAAAGCGATCAACAAGGACATTTCCCCGGGCTTAAAATAATGCTCCTGGGTTCCACCGATGCCGCGCCAGAAGGAACGTTTAACCCGTCTGACGCAGAATTTTGTTTTTGTTCATCTTTTTCCGGTACCGGAGATGGGAGCACGTACTACGTATATAGGTACGCGGCGCAGACAGGCGCGGAAACCTATTTTGTGGATATTACGATTCATTACGTCTACGTTGATAAGGACTGTAGCATCATCAGCGCCGCGAAAGATATCTCGGGGACCGATGACGGGGTAGCCTGGACCGATCATTATGACAAGGTCGACCTTTCGCTCAAGACGGGTTGGAATTTGATACAGGTAAACCGGAATGGAACTGAAAAGGGAATGACAGTAACAGTGAAAATCGCCGACAAGGATATACCCTGGGAGATTTACAAAAACTAGAGCTAAAATCCCGCCCACAGGCGGGCCGGAGCCTCCCCCTTTTTTTACGGCGCATATGGTGACACCGTTTTAGGTTAAATGGCATAGATGCCATTTTTTACCGCGCCGCGCACTGCCCTAGTGTCCTGTCCTATTCAGATAACATCATTGACGGTTCCTGTAATTCTTTGCCATGCAAAGAATTACAGGAAAATACATCTCCCCGTTTGTTTAGGACAGGACACTGGACCGATGCCGACCACAAAGGAGGCGAAGAATTACGCGGCGGTAACCTAAACGGCGCGGCCTACGGCTTTGGTATGTTTGTCGTGGTAAATAGCCGTGGCAACATCATCTATTTCCGTGACAGGTACACCCGGACAAAAGCCGCTTCCAGCACCTTCGGTTCCACCGGCATCCGCGATGTGGCTTACGGCGGCGGCAAATTCGTTGCGGTTGGCGACAACGGAAAAATCGCCTACTCCAATAAGGTGGATTAGCGGATTAGCGGATTAGCGGGCATTATGGGCGGCAATTAGCGGGGGGCAGACCACAGATAACAAAACCTGCCGATTGTTTTAGGGAAGTCTTCCCTGTCGGAGCCCCGCGCATGCCGTCATATTCGTGCAACATACAGCCTCCGGCATGGAGGACGCGCTTTGCCGCGTGTTTTCCCTGTATGCACAGGCGCAGCCATCCCCGCCGCGTCCTGGTCCGGCTAAAGCCAAGGCGCGGCAATGAAGACGCCGTAGTTGGTGATGGGGATCCCCCGATCTTCCGCGCAGCCCTGACGGTACTTCATCTCCCGCCCGTTGAACATGCAGCCCCCGCAGCGGGCCACCGCCCGCAGGGGGAAAGGCCCTCCGGGAAGTCCCCGCCGCCCTGCCCCCCCTTGACGCCCCTTTTTTTTCGGCCGCCCATGTGTTATGTTAGTGTAAAGCTTTCCCAAAACTTCGGTTTTTGGGAAAGCTACTCTGATGTATTACAGCAAGCGTAATAGGAGAAAACCATGATTGAAGAACAGGTAAAGAGCGCCCTTGATAATGTACGGCCCTCCCTCCAGGCGGACGGCGGGGATGTGGAATTCGTTTCGGTCGGCGATGACGGCACGGTATCCGTCAAACTAACCGGCGCCTGCGGCGGCTGCCCCATGGCCCAGATGACCCTGAAAATGGGCATCGAGAACTATCTAAAAAAAGAAGTCCCCCAGGTCACCTCGGTAGTCGGCGTCTAACAGACACAGGGAACGCCGTACAGCGTAAACCCGGCGTCCCGCCGCGATTATGTGTTTTATTTTGGGCGCATGCGGCGCGGGACCGGGCTTTCGCTTCAGTTCCTCAGCCCCCGGCCTTGCCGGGGGCTTCCGGTATTTCCGCTCTATTGGCCGTGCCGGTGATAACCGGCTCATTCAAACCATCTCCTATCCATCAGCCATCCCCTTGGGGCAGCCGAAGCCAGTCTCTTTTTAGTAATGCTCATAATATGTCCTCTCCTCCGGCGGTTCCTGGTGACTGACACCCCTTGACGGCGGCCCCGGCCCGGCCCAAACTGGTGTCACCCCTTTTAGGAGGTCCCCATGCGAAAACTGCCCCTTGCCGCCGCCCTGCTCGCCGCCTGCGCCGTCTGCCTTGTTGCACAGGAGGCTACTGGCACTTCTGCGTCAACAGCCCTGGGCGCGGTTTCCGCGCAGAACCGGCTGCCGGATATTGAAAAATATGCGGATCTTTTTGCCGCGCAATTTCCACGATTCAGAGCCGAAGGGCCTGATTGGAAAAAAACAGGGTAGAAATGGCTGATTCGGCGTTAAATGAAAAATACGCAACCCTTGGCGGTAACCCTCTGTATTTGGATACAGCCCTTGAAGTAGCACTGTTACAGTGCTACAGCGGAAATACTCTGCCCGTACCCCCTGAGGCGGAGGCGATTCTAACCCGCAGCAACCCCCGCCAGGTGGACCGGCAACTCGGAGCGATGGTCGTAAAGGAGCTTACGGAGATCAAGTTCCTCGACCCGTCTAACACCGCCGCGATAGGCCGTTACGAGGGCATGATCAAATTTATTTCCGATAAAAACGGCGTGAGCAGAGCAGAGATAGAAAATTATTTAAAAGACGGCATCGCCGCGGTGGTGAGAGAAAAGTTTAACTCCATCGAGTTTGGACTGGAAAAATATCAGAAAAGTTATGCCGCCACCCTTAGGATAGACCCTAAAACTAGTGAATATATTTTAAATTATGGTGTTTATGATAGTAATGAAAAAAAATATCCGGGCGTAATTTGGAAGCTCTTTTGGATGTCATGAAAAGCAACACGGACTTTGATGCGCGAAGCATTGAACAGGTCAAAGTAGAAGCCGAGTATATACCCGCTGTAATTTACGGAAATTGGGTAAGTAAAAAAATGACCACTGTTGACGCTGTAAAACTAGTTGCAAATACAGTGGCTAATTTTTATTTAAACCCGACGCAAGAAAATTATAATTTATTAGCTAGTGTATACGGACAATTTAGAAGAGAGAGGAATGTGCAAGACCCTGT
>JAISLX010000055.1 GCA_031277045.1 Treponema sp. | reverse complement strand
ATACCGCCGGGAACCGAAACCCGCAGGTTCTTCCACCCTTTATAGGCAATATCCCCCATCCGTAAGACATGAACAATTCCCTGATAATCCCGGACATAAGCGTCAATATAATAATTATGGTTGGAACCCCAAACCCATATATCCAGATACTGGACCCGGCCGGGAAGGGGAATTTCAAAAGCCTCTTCCTCTCCTTCGGCATTGGGGGCCGCCGGGTAAATATCTATCCAGTTATAACCGTCCCGTATGAAATTGCCCATGATACCGAGGGCCTTAAAGTCCCCCCCCTGGCGGTTAAAGCCAAATAAAGCCTGGGGCCAGGCGGACACGGAATTGAGTTTAGGATAGCCTTCGTTCGTAAATTTACTTGGCGCCGCCCTCCAGGAATAATCATGGGAAATAGTCCTCCCCGCAACGCTCCATTCATGGGTGGGGTTCCCGTCAAAGGATTCAATAACAAACGATTCGGAAGTGACGGTAAGTTCGTCGGAAAAGCCGGGAATAGCCACCGCGAATACCAAAAAAAGAAGGCAAACAACTCTGAAACAGCCCTGTTTCATCCAATTACTCCTTTATCTAATCTATTCCACCCGGAAGACGGTTGGAAAAACCTCCGCCGCGGGAACGGTGAACATCGAAATTCATTATATTTCTTATCGGTAACTTTGTCAAATTCACCTGAACAATCCTTGGGGAATTTGAGAAGAAAAGGCCCTTTTTAACTTTTCCCGCAGCCCGGCATCCCCTACCCTGCCCCAGGGAACACTAAACACCGCGGGAATGGCTCTGTAGGGCAAGTCTCCGCCGGAAGAACCGTGAAAGGCCTGAAACGCCAGGGCCCACAGCGAATCATCGCCGATCACCTTAACGGAGGAAGGACTAAAGGCGGGGTCCATCCAGGAATAGAGCAGGAAGGGGATTTCACGCTCCTCGGCAAAGGAGAATTCCGAAGGTCCCGCCAGAACCACACAACGAACCTGATCCCAAGACGAATAATCCGAGAAAGAGTTCAGGTAATGGGGAATGATATTCTCATTTTCTTCCCGCAGCCCTGCCAGAAAAGCTTCCCGCTGTACCGGAAAATCCGGCTGATCCTGAAAAACCAGCGCGATTCCACCCGTTTCCCCCGCCAGCAGCGCGGCGCAGCGGCCCAGCCGCCACGAATTGAGCCTGACATCGGGAAAAACAAGTTCCCCCTCTCCGGACAAACCCTGCTGCCCCAAAGACTCAGGGGTTTCTCCGGCAATGATAACCCTGACATCCTCCCGCCGCTGGGCATACTGCCCAAGCCCCCAGGCATACCGGGAATGCCCCAAGACGGCCCAAGGATGTTTTGCCTTTTCCTCGATGGCAAACGCCACAGCCCCGGGGTCCACGTTTTCCGCTATAACAACCCGTTCCACCCGCCGGAAAAGCCGCAGAGAAAGCCCAATCTGCCCGGCGAGAGTCCGCCTGAAGCCGTAAATAAAGTCAAAACCGGCATCACTTACCAGCAGGGCAGGCGGACGGCAAAGAAAAAAAACCGCCGCCGCGAGGACGAGGAGCATACCAGCCGCCAGCGGCTTGAACCGCCGACGCCGGGGTAAATGAAACTGATTGGGCCTGATAATTACCATATCGTTGGAATTTAGTGTAGCCTTTCTGGAAGATATTGTAAATTTACCCTTTTCACCGGTCCTTTTGCTATGGCAGGGAGGACCAATCCTGCAGGCAGGGGAACTACCATGACGCAACAAAAAAAATCCGCCTCCGCCCGGGTAACTTCATGAACGCCAAGACCGCCTCCCAGGCCCTGATGCTGGAAAACCGGCTGCGGAAACGGTACCGGCACCTTTCAAAATGGGCCCGGCGTACCGGCGCCGGCGCCTTTCGCCTGTACGACAGGGACATTCCCGAAATTCCGCTGGTCCTGGACTTCTACCGGGAAGCCGAAGAACCGGAGACCTGTGGCCAGAACAGTCCACGGCGCCGCCCGGACGGGGAATTCGTGGCCGGGTCGCTGTACCGCCGGCCCTACGACAAGGATCCGGCGGAGGAGGAACTTTGGCTTACCGCGATGGGAGAGGCCATAGGAGGAGCGCTGGAAATCCCTGCCTCCGCTCTTTTTATCCGGGAACGGCGGCGGCGGCAGGGCGGCGTACAACACGGGCCCTCGCGGGGCGGCGTACCACGGCCGCGGGACGGGGGCCGGATCAGGGTCCGCGAGGGGGGCCTGCAATTCTGGGTGAACCTGTCGGATTACCTGGACACGGGACTTTTTCTTGACCGGCGGCTCCTCCGTGCCCTGCTCCGCGATACGGCCGGGGGCAAACGGGTGCTGAACCTTTTCGCCCACACCTGTTCGTTTTCGGTGTACGCCGCCGCGGGGGGCGCCGCGTCGGTGGATTCGGTAGACCTGTCCAACACCTACCTGGACTGGGGCCGGCGGAACTTTGAGCTGAACGACCTGGCGGAGAAACCGGAATTCCGGTTTCTCCGCGCCGATGTCCGGCCCTTCCTTGCCGGGGCCGCTCTGGCCCGCCGTTATTGGGACCTTATCATCCTGGACCCCCCTACCTTCTCCAACTCCACGATGATGGAGGGCACCCTGGACATCCAACGCGACCACGGCCCCCTGCTGGAACAGTGCCTGGGGCTTCTGAACCCCGGCGGAACCCTGATATTCAGCGTCAACATGAAGGGTTTTAAGTTAAACAGGGAAATTCCACGCGATTACTGCCCTTTGGATCTGACGGAAAAACTGCGGGACGAGGATTTTAAGGGGCGGAGGATACCCGCCTGTTACCTGTTCAAACCCGGCTGAAAACCACCGGCTTCGCGGTACCGGCGATGTGTATCGCGCGCGGGTACGGCCCTATGTGGTGATGTTGTACTTTCTGCGGAAGCGTTCAATCCGGCCGGCGGTATCCACCAGCTTCTGTTTTCCGGTAAAAAACGGATGGCAGGCGGAGCATATTTCCACCTTGATATTCTTTACGGTTGAGCGGGTCTCGATTACGTTCCCGCAGGCGCAGGTAATCGTAGTAAGCTCATATTGGGGGTGAATTTTCTCTCTCATGGCAAACAAATCCTCCACATTGTCCAACTCCCCGTTAAGGGTTTTAAGGACGCTCAGCAAGCTGCCGCGCCTGGCAGTTTTCCGCGATATATACAAAATCCCGCTTACCGGACCGCGCTGACGGTTTAGAAATTCAGGGTAACACCGAAGCGCGGCGAACCGCTAATCCGTACCGGCGGATCCGGTATTCATGGAACGCAGGAAAGCCTCATTATTCTTGCTTTTCTTCATCCTGTCAACCAGAAGCTCGATGATCTCAATGTCGTCCATGGGGTTGATAACCTTACGGAGTATCCATATCTTCTGAAGTTCCTCCTCGGTAAGGAGGAGTTCCTCTTTCCTGGTCCCGGATTTTTTGATGTTGATCGCCGGGAAGAGCCTGCGGTCGGAAATTCGCCGGTCCAGGTCGATCTCCATGTTGCCGGTGCCCTTGAATTCCTCAAAGATAACCTCGTCCATGCGGCTGCCGGTCTCGATAAGGGCGGTGGAGATGATCGTCAGGCTTCCCCCCTCCTCGATGTTCCGGGCCGCGCCGAAAAACCGCTTGGGCTTGTGGAGGGCGTTGGAATCCACGCCGCCTGAGAGGATCTTGCCCGATGTGGGGACCGTCTGGTTGTAGGCCCTGGCAAGCCGCGTAATGGAATCCAGAAGGATTACCACGTCCTTTTTATGTTCCACCAGGCGCTTTGCCTTTTCCAGCACCATTTCGGTTACCTGGACATGGCGGGTCGCCTGTTCGTCAAAGGTCGACGAGATCACCTCCGCCCGGACGGTCCGCTCCATATCGGTTACCTCTTCGGGCCGCTCATCGATAAGAAGCACGATAAGGTACACCTCCGGGTGGTTCCGCGTGATCGCGTTGGCGATCTTCTGCATCATGATGGTCTTGCCGGTCCGGGGGGGCGCGACGATCAGGGCCCGCTGACCCTTCCCGATGGGGCAGAACAGGTTGATGATCCGTTCGGAAATGCCGTCGGTGCTGGTTTCAAGGTTCAGCTTCCGGTTCGGGTACAGCGGAGTAAGGTTGTCAAAGGGAATACGGTTCTGGGCCACAGTGGGATCGTCGTAGTTGACCGTTTCCACCCGCAGCATGGCGAAGAA
>JAISLX010000022.1 GCA_031277045.1 Treponema sp. | reverse complement strand
ATCGCCGCGGTTGTCTCCGACCGGGAGGGGGCCTACGCGCTGGAGCGGGCGCGGCTGGCGGGGATCCCCGCGCTGGTGGTGGCGGCGGACCCTTCGCTGCCCAGGGAGGCGCGGCGGCGGGAGCTGTCCGGCCGAATACTGGCGCTGGCCCGGGGGCGGGGGGTTGGGCTGATTATTCTGGCGGGGTTTTTGTCGATTCTGGCGGGGGAGATTATCGAGGCCTACGCCGGGAGGATCATCAACCTCCACCCGGCGCTGCTGCCCAAATTCGGGGGGCCGGGAATGTACGGGGAGCGCGTACACCGGGCGGTGCTGGCGGCGGGGGAGGCGGAGTCCGGCTGCACGGTTCACCTGGTGGACGGGGGGACGGACACGGGGCCCATTCTGTTGCAGCGGCGGGTTCCGGTGCTGGCGGGGGACAGTGCGGGAAGCCTGGCCCGGCGGATCAGCGGGGAGGAGCATATCGCCATTGTGGAGGCGGCGGCCCTGATGGTGGAACGCCTGGCGGGGCGTTGACGGGACTGACGATGTCGGGCGAGGCGGTGGTAGTGACGATGCCGGGCGGGAGAGCCGCCCGTTTTTTTTAAGGAGTGCGGTATGGGGAAGCGGGCGCTTATCAGCGTGTTTAACAAGGACGGGGTTGGGGAACTGGCGGCGTACCTTGCCGGCGCGGGCTGGGAGATTGTTTCCACCGGGGGGACAGCCCGGTATCTGGTGGAGCGCGGGGTTCCGGTAACCGATGTGTCCGCGGTAACCGGCTTTCCCGAATGTCTTGACGGCCGGGTTAAGACCCTGCACCCGGCGATCCACGCGGGGCTGCTGGCCCGGCGGGACCTGGGCGACCACATCGAAACTCTGGAACGGCAGGGCATCGGCCTTATCGATCTGGTCTGCGTGAACCTCTACCCGTTTTTTGAAAAAGTCCGCGAGAAAAGCGCCGCTGCTACCGGGAAAAAAAACAACGAAATCGCCGAGATTATCGAGTTTATCGACATCGGCGGGCCGTCGATGCTGCGCTCGGCGGCGAAAAACTACCGGGACGTGATCGCGCTGACGGACAGCGCCGATTACGGGGAAGTTGTCGCGGGGCTCAAAGCAGGGCTGGTTCCTGAGGGCTTACGGAGGCATCTGGCGGGGAAGGTTTTTGACTTAACCGGCGCCTACGACGCGGCCATTGCCCGCTGCCTCCTGGACGGGGAGGACGAGTACCCCGCCTACTGGCCCCTTTCTTTGAAGAAGGCCCAGGACCTCCGCTACGGGGAGAACGGCCACCAGAGCGCGGCGCTGTACCTCCACACCGACCGGCCCGGCGCGCTGGGGGGCATGGAGCAGCTTCACGGCAAGGAACTGGGCTACAACAATATCCGCGACCTGGACCTGGCTTGGAAGGCGGCCTGCGCCTTTGGCCTTCCGGCGGACGGGCAGCCGCCGCTGGGGGAAGGGGATATCCGGGCCCTGGGCATATTGGATTCCGCGCCCGCCGGCGGGGGAGACGCTTCCAATGGGGGCGCTGATGGGGGAGGCGCTTCCGGCGGGGCGGGGCGGCGGGTCTGCTGCGTGGCGGTGAAGCACAACAGCCCCTGCGGGATCGCCCTGGGGCGCGGCCCGCTTGAGGCTTACGAAAAAACCTACGCCTGCGATCCGGGGTCGATCTTCGGGGGCATTGTGGCGGTCAACGCAAAGCTGGACGCGGCCACAGCGGAAAAACTGGGGAAACTTTTTCTTGAAATTGTCGCCGCCCCGGATTTTGAGGACGAGGCCCTGGCGGTCTTAAAAAGGAAAAAGAACCTGCGGATCATGCGGGCCCGCCGGGCCCCCCGCGAAACCCGCGAGTACTGCGCCGTTGACGGCGGCCTCCTGGTTCAGGAGACGGACCGGAAACTCTTTGAAAAGTGGGAAATTGTTACTAGGGCCCGGCCCGCCGCCGCCGATGTCCGGGACATGATTTTTGGCATGAGGGCGGTAAGCTTTGTAAAGTCCAACGCCATCCTCGTTGTTAAGGACGAGGCGGCGGCGGGCATCGGCGGCGGCCAGGTCAACCGGATCTGGCCCGCCCGGCAGGCCCTGGAGCGGGCCGCCAAGGTCGCGGCGAACGGCGCCGGATCTGGCGGGGCCGGGGACGCCGGCGCTTCTGTTGGCGGCGTTTTCGCCGGCGGGACCGCCCGCGTGTTGGCCAGCGACGCCTTTTTCCCCTTCGCCGATGTGGTGGAGGCCGCCGCCGCCGCGGGGATCAAAGCCATCATCCAGCCGGGGGGTTCGGTAAACGACAGGCTTTCCATCGAGGCCTGCGACAGGCACGGCATCGCTATGGTCTTTACCGGGACCCGGCATTTTAAGCACTAGGGGGCCCGGACTCCGCTTCGCCTCAACTTATGCTTTCAGTGAAAAATCTGCGGCGGTAACGCGGATCCACTGGAGGTGAAGTGAAAAAACAACGCAATCCCACGAGCGTGAGGGCGGCCCGGAGCTTTATCCTTTCACCGATCCGGCGGCAAGACCCGAAACAACCTGCTCCTGCAGGCAGATATAAACGATGATACTGGGCAGCGAAACCAATACGATGGCGGCAAACATGGCGCCATAGTCGCTGGCAAAGGCGCTCTTAAAATAGTACAGCGCCACCGGCAATGTACGGGCTTCGTGGCCGGTAGTCAGGGTCAGGGCGAACTGGAATTCGTTCCAGCAGTGCAGAAACTGCATAATCCCCGCCGTAGCGAAGGCGGGCCGGGCCAGGGGCAGGACGATGACACCGTAGGTTCGTATAAAGCCCGCGCCGTCGATATAGGCGGATTCCTCCATTTCCTTGGGGATGGTCAGGAAATAACTGGACATGATAAAGACCGAAGTGGGAATTCCAAAGGCCGTATATACAAAAATAAGGCCCCATATATTGTTATAAAGGCCCACCGTTTTAACCGTAGTGTAAAGGGGAAGCAGCAGAGCCGCGCCGGGAATAAGCAGCCCCAGTGAAAAGAGGAGCCGGAAAAACGTTTTTAACTTAAATTCGACACGGGCAAGCACATAGGCGGCCATGCTCATTATCAGGAGGTTAATCACAATGCCAAAAAACGTTATAAAAACGCTGTTCCCAAAATACCGGGCAATGGGGGCAATTCTGAACGCGTTCCGGTAATTTTGCCAGTAAACGCCGCTGCCGAACCCGAAAGAAAAGGTGAGTATTTCCCGGTTTGTCTTGAGGGAGGACAGCAAAACCCAGATAAAGGGTACAACGGAAATAACAAAGATCAGAATAACAAACAGGTTAGCCGGAATCCCCGGTAATATTGGTTTCTTTTTCATAACAGTTCCGCCCTCTTGTGTTTACACCGGGTCGTTCATCCGGTAGATTTTGTTGATAAAGCCGATAGAGGCAAGGCCGATTAAAATAAGCACAACGCCGTAGGTGTTTGCCAGCGCGAAATTATTATCCTGCATGGCGGTAAGATAGATGAGCAGGGGAAGATTCATGGTTGTATTTCCCGGGCCGCCGTTGGATGTCATAATAAGAATGTCCATCTTTTGAAGCATGGATGTCGCCGCGAGGATAGTTCCCGTACCGATGGCGTTTCTAATCATGGGAAGTTTTATCAGCCAATTCATCTGAAATTCGGTAACGCCGTCGATGGTGGCGGCTTCAAATATTTCTTCGGGGATAGCGGCCAGCTCCGCGGTAACCAGAATGGAAATTATCGCCGCAAAGGGAAGCCACGTGATGGTAACGGCGAAAAAGGCGGTCTGGGGGCTGGCGTACCAATTGACGCTGAAAGCCTTGTTGCCAAAAAGCTGGATAATTTTATTCACAAGCCCGTACATCGGGTTGAAAATATTAAAAAACAGCATACCCAGGGCCGCGGTGGAAATAATGTTGGGGAGCATAAAAACAGTCCGGCTTACCTTGCTATACCATTTTTTCCGGGCCATTATCAGGGCAAAAACAACGCCGATAGCCACATGCACCGTGGATTGGAGAAGTATCCAGATAAGGTTATTATGCAGGGCCTTGAGGAAGCGCTGGGAGCCAAACATGGATATATAATTCGCGAATCCAGCGAATTGGATATTCTGTCCGATTCTCCAATTGGTAAAGGATGTCCCAAAAACATTAACAATAGAAATAAAGTACACAAACAAAAAAAGCAGAACACCGGGGGCAAGGAACAAGACGATCCACCTTTTCTTTGCTTTCATACGATTTCCCTAATATAAAAAGTATTTCAAGGCAGTCTGTCCCAATGCAGGCGCATTGGGACAGAGTTAAATTAGGCCCCCGGTCTTAACGGGCCGCGGCGGCCGCCTCGTCAAGTTTGGCCGCCAGTTGGGCAGGGCTTAGGGTTCCGGCGGCAAGTTCAGGATAATAGCGCCCCAGCGCGTCAATAACAGAGGCATAGGCAACCACGGAAAAAGTGTCCCCGTGGTACTTCACCTTGCCTATGGCATTCGCTATATCCGCGACAAGGGGCATCGAATCCCGTACATCCTGGGGTATTTCCAGATCCACCGCCGAGGGAAGCTGCCCCGAAAGGCGGAGCCGTTCCATCTGACTCTCCCGGGAAGCCATTTCTTTGAGGAAGGTCCAGGCCGCGTCCCTCCGCTCAGGCGGGGCGCAGAGCACATAACCCTCGGCGAAACTCATGGTAAGGCCGTCGCCGGGGAACATAGACCAGCCGACTTTTTTATCAAAACCGGGAAGGACTTTTTGAAGATTAGTGAAGTCGCCAATCATCCACGGGCCATTGGAGATAATGGCGGCCTGCTCCATAAGGAAATTATTAGCGGCGTTGGCATATATCGCGCCCAGGGCGTCGGGGGTAGTGTATTTTTGGAGGCAGCGCTGAATGTCCGTAAGGCCGGCGATCATTTCCGGAGTCTGGTAGGTTTTAGGGTACTTCGTATTCATGAACGTCTGACCGGCGGGCCCCCGGGAAGCTACCATCGCCGACAGAATAAGATTTGTGGTCCACTGATTTTCACCGGTCATCAGGGCAAGGGGCGCGACGCCGATGGCTTTAAGTTTTTCACAGTTGCTGAACCATTCATCCCATGTTTTCGCAGGGCTTATACCCGCTTTTTTGAATAATTCTTTGTTGTAGTAATAGCCCAAAACCTGGGGGCTGGTGGCAATCGAGTAAACCTTACCGTCAATAGTATTGGCGGCAATGGCGGACGGGCCGACGACCTTGTCCCTGAAATCGGGATCGCGGTCCAAATAAGGTGTCAGGTCAACAGCCTGGCCGTTCTGAATCGCCAGGGTACGGACGCCGTCTTTTCCGTCAACCACGTCGGGCAGTTCCTTGGTGGCCGCCAGAACTTTCATCTTGTCGGCGTACAGTGTATCGCTGGGCAGTTCCTCAATCCTAAGCTCGATTTTACCTTTGTACTTTTCGGTAAAACGCCGGTAGAACGAATTCCACGCGGGGGCGCTTAAATGGGTTCCCACCGCATAGTGCGGATGATTAATTACTATCACTCCCGCGCCGCCCGCGGATTGACCGTCCTGTTTGTTACCGCCCGCAAACACAAGGGCGCCGCCTAAAACAAGCAGCAAGCACGCCATAATTACCGGTTTTCTCATGTCATTTTCCCCCAATACCTAAAAATTAAAATCAACGGTTTTTTTCAACCATGCCGTGGTTGAAAAATCCCAGACCGCTGACGGGCTTGTTCAACAACCCGGTTGGTTATCCGCAAACCAAAAGTTGGCTTCAAGTCCCCAACAAACGGATTTCTGACAAAATCCAATTTTTTGTTGTGTTAAGCGTTTCTGCCGGACCTCCGGTTCGCCAGAAACTGAAGTTTCTGAACAACTTTGTTAATTGTAAGGCGGCATTTTTTGGTTGTCAAGAATTTTTATGATTGAGACTGTTCCAAAACTTCAGTTTTTGGAACAGCTTCCTTATGTTAGCGGGAAAACCGGGCTTTAGACCGGTTTTCCCAAGAGCTTGTCCAAAACTAACCGGGTTTTGGAACAAGCGCGATTTTACACGGAATCTGGCCCAAGGGAGCAGGACCTAAGCGAATCTCTAAACGGCCGCCTAAAGGCGGCATGGATGCCCTCCGGTTCCTGGGCCTTGTCCGGCGGGCCCGCGAAGCATCCGGGCGCAAGGCGGCGGTCCCGGCGGACGAATACGGCAAGCTGAACGTGGCAGTTAAAACTACTCTACCCACGGGAGGAGTCGGCATGAAGGGAAAGTCTCCTTACAAAAATCATTAAAAAAATTTTACATTTTTCCGGAAATTCGTGTTATATTATGTCTTTCCCAACCCCGGTTGGTGTTGGGAAAGTTTCATGCTGACGGGGCGGTTTTGAAACGCCAAATTTTGAAATCGCGGTCTTCGACAGGGGGATAAAGTTTCCATGAACGTGGCGGTAACAGAGCGGAAAAACATCTGGTATTGTATCCCCCCCCCCCCCGTACCATACTCTGTTCCCGGCTGTACCGCGGCGGACTCCGTGTACCTGTTCGGGAACCCCATCCCGGCGGCAGGCGGGGGCACCCGTTTAAATCCCCGCGTTTTGATTCCAGAACAATCCACAATATGTCCGGCGCGAACTGTTCCGCCCGCGTTGACCGCCGTTCGCGGGGCAGGCGGACACGGGAATTGTCCGCTTAAAAACAACAAAAAACATGGATTTTGTCAAAAATCCGTGTTTTTGGGAGACTTGAAGCCAACCTTTGGCTGGCAGATAACCAACCGGGTTATCGAACAAGTCCAATGATGGCTGACATACGGGCGTATGCCTGTATATAAATTTTGATGGTGAGAGGTGCAGACATGAGGAAGTTGATGTTGATCCTGGTCCTGTGCGCGGGGTCCCTGGTCTTTGCCGCCGGCAGGCAAGGCGGCAGTTCCGGCGCAAAGCCGGTTGTAAAATGGTATACCGGGGGCCTTATTCAGCCCCAGGTAATCGAGGACATGAAGGCCATCTCCAAATACGCCGAGGACAAAATCGGCGTTGGCCTGACCTTCGCGTCCGCGGAAAACGCGGTCAAGAATGTGATGATTGAAAGCGGGGAGGCCTTCGACATCATGAACCTTGACGGGGACCCCTTTATCAAATATGCGGCGATGGGCGCCTGCGCGGACATTACCGATTCGGTCAAAAGCCAAACCCCCGCGCTGTGGAATTCCATGCCCCAGGACCTGTGGGCGGCGGGTACCTATGACGGCAGAATCTACGCCGTTCCCATCTACAAAGACGTGGCGACCACCTCGTTTACGATCTGGGATACCCGGTCGGTAAACAAGTACAATCTCCATTCGCTTATCAAGGACACCACGATTCCGGGCCTGGACAAGATTTTCCGGGAGATCAAACGGCAGGATCCGTCCGTTTACATAACCGTCAGCAAGGATGACGACTTCCAGCTTGGCCGGTGGATCGACGGTATCAGCGCCGGGCTTCAGGCGCCCGTCTTTGGCGTCCGTTTTGACGACCGGACCCGCACGGTTATTACCCCCATCCAGGACGATCCCACCTGGCAGGAAGGGCTGCGATATTTCCGCCAGTGGTGCCTGGACGGCCTGTTCGCGCCGGACAAGCTCACGAGCAAAGATTCCTGGAAACCGCCGGAACTGGGGGCCCCCATCTACACCGCCGGTTCAGGCTGGGCCAGCGCGGCTTCCATCTGGGCGGGCTGGAACCACAATCCCGAGGGAACCACGCCGGTAGAAACCTACATGGGCCCCTGGAAATACACCGACGCTATCCGGAGCGCGATGAATTTTATCGGCGCCAATTCCCCGCACAAGACGGAATGCCTCAAGATTCTGGAACTTGCCTCCACCGATCCGGCATTCCGGGATATGCTGGCCTACGGGGTAGAGGGGAAACACTTTACCTACGTTACCCGGCCCCAGGGACAGACCCCCGGAGTAATCCACAAAACCGGGGTAAACTGGGAAGGACCGTACCACTATAAGACCGGCGCGTGGTTTATCCAAACCCCGGCGGGAACCAAGCCGATCATATCCTCCCCCGATGACGACCTGAACCGGCTGGGCGAAATCGCTGACCAGAACGGCCGCGCCCGGACTTCGGTGATGATGGGCTTCACGTTCGACAGCGCCGCCCTGCTTACCGAAATAGCCAACGTCAACGCGGTCTGGGACCGGTACAAGGACATCGTATTCAGCGGCGCCGAGGATCCGGCGGTCATTGTCCCCAAAGTCATGGCCGAGTTAAACGCCGTGGGCCTGCAAAAGATCAAGGACGAAGCCCAGCGGCAAGTGAACGAGTGGGCAAAAACTAACCCCTTGCGTTAAGACGCATCGCGTTAAACGCGGCGCGTTGGCGCCGCGTTGGCGTGAAAAGAAGAGGAGGCCATGCTATGGCGGAGAAGGCTGCTGTCATAAAAAGGAAACGGGGATGGTGGAAAAAATCCGACACGGAGTACCTTGTCCTGTCCCTCCCCACCATAGTGTGGTATTTCTGTTTTTGTTATCTGCCCCTTTTCGGCGTTATTATCGCCTTTAAGACCTACCGCATAGCGCCAGGATCGGGTTTTTTGATGAGCCTCTTAAAAAGCCCCTGGGCGTTTTTAAATAACTTCAGGGGGTTCTTTTCCAACCCTGATCTGGCCCATATTATCAGAATCACGCTGCTGTACAACGTGGTCTTTATCGTCCTGGGGGTGATTCTTCCGGTGGGCTTGGCCCTGATTATCAGCGAGCTGCGGCAAAAAACCGCCGCCAAAGTGTACCAGACCATCATGTTCCTGCCGAATTTCCTCTCGTGGGTTGTGGTGGGGACCCTGGTCTGGGCCTTTTTGGGGAGCCAGCACGGTATCGTTAACCAGGTTTTGACGTTTTTCGGGGGGACGCCTCGCAACTGGTACGGGGAGCCGTGGTTCTGGCCCCCCTTTCTGGTGCTGCTTGCCGAGTGGAAGGGGGTGGGCTTCGGTTCGGTGATCTACCTGGCCGCCATTACCTCGCTGGACAAATCGGTGTACGAGGCGGCCATTATCGACGGGGCCACCAAACGGCAGCAGATATGGTACATTACGCTGCCCCTGATCAAGCGGATCGTCATACTCATGCTGATCATGTCCGTGGGGGGGCTGTTCAATTCCGACTTCGGCCTGTTCTGGGTTGTGCCCCGGGAATCGGTGGCGCTTTACGACGTTACCACCACCACCAGCGTCCTCATCTACAAAATGCTCAAAGGGGCCGCGCCGGTGGGGGTGTCGGCGGCGGCGTCGTTTCTGCAGTCCGTTATTAGCTGCGTTCTGGTCTTGCTGGCGAACGCGGTGGTCCGCAAGGTCGATAACGAATCGGCGATGATATAGGAGGGGAGCATGGCCAGCCAACAACAGACAAACGAGCGGGCCCTTGCCAAACTGCGGCAGGCCCAATTCGCGGCCCCGGGAAAGAAAAAGGGCGGTATCTCCGAGTTCACCCAGATCCGCCCCGCTACCAACGCCTTCTTCCACGTTTTGCTTTTCGCGTTCGCGGCGTCCTGTATCCTGCCGGTGCTGCTGATAATCTCCATCAGCTTTTCCGACGAACTGACTGTCGCCAAACGCGGCTACAAGTTCATCCCTGAAGTATTCACTCTGGAATCCTACCGGTACGTGTTCCTCCAGGGCAGCATGATCGCCCGCGCCCTGGGGATGTCCATTCTGGTTACCGGCCTGGGGACGCTGTTTACGCTGGCGCTGACCACCACGATGGGCTACGTGCTTTCCCGCCGGGAATACCGCCTGCACAACATTTACCACTGGCTGGTGTTTATCCCCATGATAATAGGCGGGGGCCTTGTGGCAAGCTACGTTATCAATACCCAGGTGTTCCACTTGCGGAATACCATCTGGGTGCTGTTCGTCCCCGGCGCGGTAAGTTCGTTCAACGTGATTATCTGCCGCACGTTTTTCAGGAGCAACGTTCCCGACGCGGTCATAGATTCGGCGATGATCGACGGGGCCAGCCAGTTTACGATCTACTTCCGCCTGGTCCTGCCGCTTTCGCTGCCGGTGCTTGCCACGATTGGCCTTTTCGCCAGCTTCGGCCTGTGGAACGACTGGTTCACCGCCCTGCTGTACATCCAGGACATGCGGCTGTACACACTCCAGGCCCTGCTGAACAAACTGCTGGAGGACATCAACAACCTGGTAAAAAACGCCGAACTGGTGGGCGTAAGCTCGCTGGAGATGCTGCTCAAGCTGCCCAAGGAAGGCGCCCGCATGGCTATCGCGGCGCTGGTGGTGCTGCCCATCGCCTGCGCGTACCCCTTCTTCCAGCGTTACTTTATCTCAGGCCTTACGATCGGTTCGGTAAAGGAATAGGACGGCTGTTGACATCGGCCCCCCCGGAACATAGGCTTTCCCGGTGAATCCGCTCGTTATCCTTCTTGCCGCGGAACGGGACCTGGACGACAGGGAGTTTTCGGCGCTGCTGGCCCTTGTCCCGCCGGAACAGCGGGACCGGATAGGCCGGTTCCGCAGTTACCGGGCCGCCCAGAACACCCTGCTGGGGGATATTATAGCGCGGCGGGAAATCTCAAAACGGGCCGGCATACCGCCTGAACAGGTGGTGTTTAGGACCGGCGGCGGCGGGAAACCCCTTTTTGATGGGGACATTCACTTCAACATCGCGCATTCGGGGAACGTAATCGCCGTGGTTGTGGATACGCAGCCTGTGGGGATAGACATTGAACTGCCGGTCCAAAAACCGGGCGTTCCGGGGACGGACACGGAGGACAGGATCACGCGGCGTTTTTTTACGCCGGATGAGCGGCTCTATATCAACGGGCAGGAGGGGCGGCGGCGGGAACGGTTCTACGAAGTCTGGACCATGAAAGAAGCATACGGCAAAAAAGCGGGAACAGGGCTGGTAACCGCGTTACAGGACGTCAATGTATTCAGGCCGCCGCCGGGGAATTTTTTTTGCAAACTTGTTTACCATGACATAATCGGCCATATCTGTACCGCCCGCCGCGTGGAACCTGAGTACCGGACGCCGCGGATCTGGGACTTCCTGGGCTTTGATGACCGGGACGGGTGTATCTGTTCCGGCATATACGTGTAAAAACCCATAAAATCCTGATGCTCTTTTCGTTCAAAGAAACACAGGGTTGCAAGCGGATCACCAGCTTGAAACCCTGTATATCTATAAATGACAACATCTCTAATCGTGAGCGGCGGAATCCGAAAACCGCCGGACGTCCTGACGAAGGAGTTGATGGCGGCGGGCAGTCATGGTACAGTATAATGAAAAGCCTGATTTTATGACAGGAGTTTCCGGCATACAGGGAGAATGATACATTATGGAAAATCTGGGTTACTACAACGGTGAAATTGGCCTGATAGAAGACATGAAGGTTCCCATGGACGACCGGTCTTCGTGGTTTGGGGACGGAGTTTATGACGCGACAATGGCTGTGGAACATATTGCCTATGCCCTGGAGGAACACATCGACAGGTTTTTCAACAGCATGGCGCTGCTCAAGATCGAGCCTGATTTTACCAAAGGGGAATTGGCCGGACTGCTGTCATCGCTGGTAAAAAAGGTGGACAGTCCGGTGCAGCTTGTTTATTGGCAGGTTACCCGGGGAACAGCCCCGCGCCTGCACGCCTTTCCCCAGGGGGTAAAGCCGAATCTCTGGATGTTTCTAAGGCCGTCGGAATTAAGGGATACTGAGCGCAGGCAAAAACTTGTTACGGTAGAAGACACCCGTTTCTTTCACTGCAATATCAAGACGCTGAACCTTATCCCCAATGTCCTGGCAAGTGAGGCGGCCAGAAAAGCCGGCTGCGACGAGGCGGTTTTCCACCGTTCCGGCAGGGTTACCGAAGGCTCGCACTGCAATGTCCATATCCTCAAAGACGGCGTTTTCCGCACCGCCCCCGC
>JAISLX010000154.1 GCA_031277045.1 Treponema sp. | reverse complement strand
ATGACCGCCCAGGGCTGGCCCGGCGCGGACGCGGTATGGGAAGCCCAGCAGGGCGTTGAACAGTACGACATCCACCAGTTTGTGGGGCCCAACCTTTCCACCGACTCGATCCAGGGCTCCCTCAACAGTATCAGTACCAATTCCCGCTACAAGGCCGAATCGCTTAAGCTGCTGGAACTGGCCAATACGGACCCCGTGTTCCGTGACATGCTTGCCTACGGAATCGAGGGCAAGCACTTCGATTACGTTACCAGGCCCAGCGGTTCTACGCCGGGGGTAATCAAGAAGATCAACACCAACTGGCCCCTTTCGGCGTATCAGCAGGCGACCTTCTTCGCCATGTCTACCACCGATGATCAGGCCCCCGATCAGTGGCAGAAAGTCCGGGAAAACGACGCCAGCGCCAAGCCTTCGCCCATTCTCGGCTTCTCCCTGGACCGTTCTTCGATTATTAACGAACTGACCAACTGCCGTCAGGTGTGGGACCGTTACAAAAATGAACTGCTCAGCGGGACTTCCGATCCGGCGGTGGTTATTCCCCAGATTAAACGGGATCTTGAGGCGGTGGGCTTTAGCAAGGTGCTTGCCGAATCGCAGCGCCAGGTTGACGAATTCCTGAAGACGAAATAGAGTTGTTCGAAAACTTTGGCTTTTGAACAACAATCGCTGAAAATAAGCAAAGCGGCTCCAAAATGTCAGATTTTGGAGCCGCCTCTTATAAGAAGCAGCCGGTTTTTGGCAGGCCCTTTCCCGTAAGCGGGGGAGGGTCGCTGTATTTTTAGGCCGCCTTTACCATAACGCATGGGTACGCGAAAAGCGCTTCTCCCAAAGCCCTGTTCCAGGAAAGTGGGACATTGCCGCGATAACTTCCGGGGCCGTTCCGCGGGACTTCGCCTTGCCGTTGAACCGGAGATCCCCGCTAACCCGCCTTGGTAAGGTCCCAGGGTTCGTAGATTTTGGGCACGTCTCCCAAGAGCCGTTTGGTATAGTCCGATTTGGGATGAAGTATGGCCTCGTCCGCGGTTCCCTGTTCCACGATAACGCCGTGTTCCATGATGTACACGGTATCGGAAATATAGTACGCCAGTCCGATGTCGTGGGTGATAAACACGATGGTCATGTCCACCTCGTCCCGCAGTTTTAAGAGCATGTCCAATATTGTCGCACGGGAACATGCGTCTATCATCGAAGTGGGTTCATCGGCGATAAGCAGTTTCGGCTTAAGCATGAAGATCCGGGCGATCATCAGCCGCTGCATCTGTCCGCCGGATAGTTCAAAGGGGTATTTATTGGACAGTTCCTCGAATTTCAGATTGACAAATTTACAGGCGTCCTTCATCCGCTCAAACTTTTCTTCTTTGCTTAAATTTCCCCCGCCCCGGAGGTGTCCGCTTTGCAGGCGGATACAGTCCATCAGCACTTCATCCACTTTGTTAAAGATGTTGTAGGTGGAAAAGGGATCCTGAAATATGGCCTGGATGTTCTGCCAGTAAAGGCGCCGCTTGCTCTGGCTGGATATGTCCCGGGGTTTTCCCTCAAAGACAATCTCCCCCGCCGACGGGCTGAGGAGCCCCAGCACCATCTTTGCCAGCGTTGTTTTTCCGCTCCCGCTTTCCCCAACAATCGAGATAATTTCTCCCCGGTGAAACGCGAAGTTCACATTGTTCACCGCCACGGTTTTGTTTTTCCCTGTCCCGAATTCCCGAGTCAGGCCACTGGCGCTTAAAAATACTTCGCCGGGTTTTTTCCCGCCCACAGTATCGCTCATAATGTTTCCTCCTCCCCGGATTTCGCGGCGGCGATTTCCTCATTTACATAGGTGTACGAGATTAAAGGGAATCTTTTGATGTTCTCTTCCTGCTCACGGTACAGGTCCCTCAGTTTTCCTTCTTCCAGCCGGCAGCGGTAACTCCTTCCCGGTCCCGCGTCCCTGTCTTTCAGGGTTCCCTCGCAGATTGCCGCATATTGGCAGCGCCCGGAAAAACGGCAGCCTTCGGGCCGGATCTTCAAATTGGGCGGCGCCCCCGGTATGGCCTGCAGGATATGGCCCCGGGTTCCCTCCTCCGGCACGATGATCGAGTTCATCAGCCCTTTGGAATAGGGCATCAGGGGATCAAACACCATTTCCCTGGCGCTCCCCCGCTCCACGATCTCCCCGGCGTACATGACCATAATGTCGTCGGTAACGTTAAACAGCAGGGGCAGTTCGTGGGTGATGAACAGCATGGACCGGACAAAGCCTTTCTCCATTAAATCGTGGAGCAGCTTGATTACGATTTTTTGAGAGGACACGTCCAGGGCCGACGAAGGCTCGTCGGCAATCAGAACCTTGGGGTTTAGTATCGTTGATATGGCGATAACCGTCCGCTGTTTCATCCCCCCGGACAGTTCCACCGCGTACTGGTCCAGCACTTTGGGAGGCAGATTAAGAATACTAAAGCGTTCTTCCGCCAGTTCCCGCATCTCCTTTCCGGAAAGGGTGGAATTGTGGGCCTTCAGCACGTCCTCGATAAAACGCATGATCTTCCTGGTAGGGTTCAGGGCGTTCATGGCCGCCTGGGGAATATAGGCAATTTCGGTGCCCAGCACGGTCTGCCGGATAGTATCGGGATTGAGGGAGGTAATATCCTTGCCGTCAATAATGATACTGCCTGACTCGTAGTACAGGGGCGGAAAATAATAGCCCATAACGCTCATGGCCAGGGTGGACTTTCCGCAGCCTGACTCCCCGGCGATCCCCAGGGATTTTCCGTTTTCCAGAGTGAAAGACACATTGTCCACGGAACAGATCTTTTCGTTCATCCGGGTTTTGTAGTAGGTTGTCAGGTTTTTTATTTCCAGCATGGCGGCCATAATCAACTCCTTATCTGGGGATTGAAAATCTGATCCAGCCCGGAGTTAATCAGATTAAGGGAGAATGTGATGAGGGCTATCATCAATACGACCGGGAGAAAGGCCCACCACGCCCCCACCGGCAGAGCGCTAAAGGTCATGGCCCAGTTCATCATAAGCCCCAGGCTCGCCACGTTTTGGGGCCCCAGGCCCAGCATGGAAAGGCTTGCCTCGGACAGAATCCCCGAACCCACCTGGAGGATAAAGGCCATCATCACGTAGGAACCCAGATAGGGCAGCACGTCCCGAATGATGATCCGGGGCATGGAGTGGCCGGAAAGTTTGGAAAGGTTCACATGGTCCCGGTTCCGGAGACTCGTGGTCTGAGCCCGGACGGAACGGGCGGTCCAGGGCCAGGCGGTGATCCCGATGACAAGGGCGGTGGTCAGGAAATTCCGGGAATTGATACTCACCGACACCAGGACCAGGATCACAAACGAGGGGATGACGATAAAAATATTGGTCACCGTGGAAAGGACGTTATCCACCATGCCGCCGGAATAACCGGCCACAAGGCCAATCGAAAGGCCGATGATCGTAGCAATCGTACCGGCGATAAGGCCGATAAGCAGGCTGGTCCGGGTGGCGGCCACCAGTTCCACCAGGGTATCCCGGCCAAAGTTGTCGGTCCCCAGGACGTGCAGGACCTTCGGGGTCTCCTTGACCACGGCGGAGAGGCCGAACTGGGCCATAATGTCATCGGCCACGGCCTGCTCCTCCGCGGTGGGCCCCGCTTCTTCCCGCGATATTCCCCCCAGATATTCCAGGAGGTTGGGCCGCTCGAAAAGGCCCCCTTCCATGGACAGGGGATCGGTATGGTTAAAGACGGGGAAAAAAACCACTAAAAGGAGAACCAGGGAAAGAACGATAAAACCAAAACGGAATTTGCCCGACTTAAAGGCGGTGCTGAATAGGTGTCCCATTTAACCCTCCTCCTGCTGGGTAAGCCTGATCCGGGGATCGATGAGGCCGCAGACAATATCTACCAGGAAATTGGCCGCCAGCACCGTGACGGTAACCACCAAGGTGCAGCCCGATATGAGGGGGAAGTCCTGGGAACTGATCCCCAGGAGCATGGTGGTCCCGATACCGGGATAACTAAAGACGATCTCCGCGATAAGGTTACCCCCCACCATGGTCCCCAGGGAAAGGGCCAGGCCGGTGATCTGGGGGAGCATGGCGTTGCGGAACACGTACCACACAATTTTATTGTCTTTTATCCCTAAAAGCCGGCTGTACTTAACGTAATCGGCGTTGAGTTCATAGATCGACATTTCCCGCATCCCCAGGGACTGGCCGCCGATGGCCACCAGCACCATGGTAAGGAAGGGCAGGCGGTAATGGTTCAGCACCGAAAGGAGAAAGGCGGGGCTTTTCCAGTTGATGAGCATGTCAAAGGCGTAGCCCAGGCGGCCGGGAAACAGGTGGAAGGTATTGGCCAAAAAATGGACCAGCACGATCCCCAGGCCAAAGGCGGGGATGGCGGCGATAAAAAGAAAGAAGGGAAAAAACACCTTGTCAAAAATTCCCTTACGGTAGGCCGCCAGGGCCCCCAGGGAGTTGCCCAGGAACCAGCCGGTGATGATGGCGGGAATCTGGAGCCGCAGGGTCCAGGGCACGGCGGTGGAAATAATTTCCGAAACCTCCCTGGGGTATTGATTGAAGGACTTCCCCATATCCCCCTGGAACAGCTTGCCGATGTAAATAAAGAACTGTTGCCAGATTGGTTTGTCCAGGCCGAATTCCGTCATATAGGCGTCGTAGATTCGCTTAATTGCCTGGGCGTCGGTCATACCCGCAGCGGCGTTGGCAACCAGGGAATCCACCGGGTTTCCGGGGATAAGCCGGGGCAGGAGGAAATTGAGCAGCACCGCCACAAAAAGGGTGACCAGGTACCAGCCGGATTTTTTCCCCAGATATTTCCAATATCCGTTCATCGCTAACCTTCCCGCAAAAGAAATCAACAAGAGACGGCAAAGCCGATCTCACACTAAAACTATGACAGGATCATGTACTTGTCAAATTATTTTCCCCTGAAAATTCCATAGGAAGAACCGGGGCATAGAAAAGGCGGCCCCGGCGGGGCCGCCTTGGTAGTAAGGCTATTTGTTTTTAAGGTTATACAGTCCTTTGATCCCGTAACCGTCTGAGCACAAGGTCGGGGGAACCCCGGAACCGTCGTTCATCTTGGGATAGCCGGTCCATACGGTCTCGTTCACCGTGTGGAACACGCCGGGGCGGTACATAAGGCCGGCGCAGGGCATTTCCTGGAGGTAGATGATGTTGAGCCTGGTCCACAGTTGTTTAAGCTTGGCGGCGTCGGTTTCAGTGGCGATCTGGGTGATGATGTCGGAGGCTTCTTTGTTGATCCAGCGGCCAAAGTTCCCGATGGAGTTGGGGGTCCCCTCCGGGGGAATATCGGCGCTGCTCATGGCCGCGTAGGCCCGGCCCCAGGGATTGGAGATCCCGACGCCGCCGTACCCGAACATAACCATGTCGAAGGTCCCGTTCTGATAATCCTGAAGGTACACCGTATAAATGGGGAAATAGGTCTGAATATCAATACCGATAAGTTTCCCCGCCTGGGCCACCACTTCCAATGTGGCGTTCCAGTCGGACCAGCCCTGGGGACATTCGGCCCGGAGACCGGAAAGCTTTACGCCGCCCTTGGCGCGGATACCGTCCGCCCCCTTGACCCAGCCGGCGTCGTCCAGAATTTTATTGGCGGCGGCCACCGCTTCCTGCAGATTCTGACTCCACTGGTAGGGCTTAAGGGCGTTGGCGTCGATTAAAGCCTGTTCAGAGGGGGTGGGAAGCATGAGGGAAGCCGTCAGGGGGGCGGTGTAGCCGGACATGGCGTTCTTCCCGATGGTGTTATAGTCCAGGGCCATGGCAATGGCCTTGCGGACCGCCGGATCGGCAAGCCGGGGATCCTTGGTGTTGTACACCAGCATGGGGATCTGGCCGGGGAAATAGTAGGGGGCCTGGGGGATGAAGGTGGAGATGTTCGCGTTGAACATGGTCCAGACCGAGGAGATAAACTGCTGGGAAATATCAACCTCCGCCGCCCGGAAGGCCGCGTCGCCGGTGGCGTTATCCTTGTAAATGGAATGGGCGATATACCGGGGGGGCGGGAGTTTGCCGTACCGGGCTACGCCCCAGTAGGTATCCACCCGCTGGAGAACCGCCTTGGTCTCGTCCCAGATATAGGGCTTGTAGGGGCCCGTACCGGACTGGGTTTCTATCTGATCCCCGGCAATATTGGTCCACTGGCCCAGAGCCGTCTGGGCGTTCCCGATCTGCGCCACCACCTTGTCCAACTCCGCTTTTTGGGTGATGTACAGGGCGCTAATTGAGGTTTCGATCTGTTTAGGGTTGAAATGCGAGGGATTCCCCTTGATTACCACCGTGTAATCCCCCTGGGCGGTGACAGAATCGATGTAGGGCCACCACGCGGAACCGCCGGTGGCGTAAGTTTTCTGCAGTTGGTAGGAATTGACCACATCGGCGCTGGTCATGGGCTTGCCGTCCCAGAATTTAACTTTTTTGTTAAGCTGGATCGTCAGGGTCTGGCCGTTCCATGCGTAAGAGTCGGCCAACTGGGGTTTCAGCGTACCGGTCAGGAGGTCATAGACAAACAGCGTCTCATAAATAAGCTGCCGGGACAGAGCGGTATTGGGGGTAATGCCGAATGCATTGCCGCCCACGTGGTAGGGATTCCAACTGTTTACCTTGTCCCACAAGATACCGTTAAAATACAAGGTCTCCTTCCGGGGCAGACTACCAGGCGCGGCGGGAGCGGAGCTTGCGGCCGCCCCCCCCCCTGCAGATTCCGTGCCAGCTTGTCCCTTGGCGAAGACAATGCCGACGCTCATTACAAAAATCAGCGCAATAAGGCCAATTTTTTTTGCTAGTTTCATCTTGTTCCTCCGATACTCAAAATTTGGGGGCGTGAACCCCCACACACAGCTATAGTGTTTATAATATAGTATGATCATAAGACTGTCAAATTGTTTCTTCCCGCTTTTCCACAGGGCCCCCGGCGGCGGGGAACGCCGTGCTTAGTTACCGCCACGGCTTCCACGCGGGGAACCAGGCGGACGTACTGAAGCACGCAATCCTGCTTTCCTGCCTGGAGTACCTCGCCAAAAAGCCGAAACCCTTCCTCTACGCCGACACCCACGCCGGCGCCGGTTCCTACCGTTTGGACCAGGGCTTCGCCGCCCAGAACCGGGAGTGGGTCCGGGGTATCGGCAGATTCCCCCCGGAGGCGGAGGGGGAAAGCTGCGGTATCATGATCTCCCGCTATCTGCGGATCGCCGGAAAATTTTACGGCGCCTCCCCGGTCTACGCCGGCTCCCCCCTCCTGGCGGCGGAACTGTTACGGCCCCAGGACCGGGCCTGCTGTTTCGAGCTGCACCCCGCGGATTTTGCCGCCCTGGAGGCCCTCCTCGGCGGGGACCGCCGTTTCCGGCTAAGGAAAGAAGACGGCCCCGGGGGCCTCAAGTCCATCCTGCCCCCCGAATCCCGCCGGGGCCTTATCCTTATCGATCCGTCTTACGAACTAAAAGAAGACTACCGCCGGCTTATCCCCGGCCTGGAGGAGGCCCTGCGCCGCTTTCCGGGGGGAACCTACATCATCTGGTATCCCCTGCTCCTGGGAACAAAGGCCGGCCC
>JAISLX010000059.1 GCA_031277045.1 Treponema sp. | reverse complement strand
ATATTCTTCTTTGTCCTCGTTGGGCTCAACCACATACTTAAAGGCCCCGTCGGCGTAAAATCTTTTGTCAATGTCGTTTATCCAGTAAAACAGGGTGTTCCCAAACTGGCTGCGGACCGCCTCAAATTCCTCAAACGCCGCTGTGGCAAATTCCTTATTTTCCGGGTCGAGGAAATAGCGCCTGACAACCGGCGTAGCGGCCACCTTGAGAACGATGCTCAGCTCCCTGTTCACCGCGCCGGAAAGACGAAGGTTTACCTGTTCCGCAAGCAGGTTGAGTTCCTGGCTGGCCGCTTTGTCCTGGACGCGCAGCATGGCAAAGACAAACGCCGCCGCTCCACCTGAAATGATGATGGAAAAAAACACGATGGAAAACAGTCTGAAACTTTTCTTTAAAGGCGTTACAACGCCTTTCGCTGTGGTTTTCATGCCTTCTGTCCTTATGAAAAACGGCAATAGGTACAATCCTCCCGAGGAAAATATCTATTGCATTAAAATAATAGTATTCCGATAGGAATTATCAAATAAATTTCACGTCATGTCAAGCTGTCACCGGCGTATCACCGTTACTTGAGGGGATCAAATCCCTGCGGTACATTGGACACATGAACCATGCCTTCAACAAAGCCGTCAAGCGTTACCGCACGCTCGTGGACGGAATCGCCGCCCTGCCGAATCTGGCCGGGCACATACAGAAGCTTGTAGACCAGCGGGAAGGGCCTTCGTACACGGTTCAAAAACCGGCCGTGTTTAACGGGGCCATCGGCGAAGAGTCCGGCGGCATCAGGCTGATCCTTGTGGGCGACAACCCCGGCCGCCGGGAACAGGAACAGGGACGTTACCTTGTCGGCCCTTCGGGAAAAATCGCCGAAACTTTTTTCCGGAATAACGGGAAGCTGGGTGTGGATTTCCGCGAAAACGTACTTATCCTCAATAAAACGCCGATACACACTCCCCGTACCGTTGAGCTGAAAGAACTGTGCCGCCTGGGCGGCAAAAAACTCACCGATGCCGTCGTTTCTTCCCAGCGGTTTATGGCGGAACTGCTTTACGAATTCTGGGACGCGCTGACAAAAACGGCCGGGGCGCCGAAAAACGGCCTGTCGAAAAAAAATCCCCTGCCCGTCTGGATAATCGGCTATTCGGAGATGAAAAAAGGCGGCGTCTTCGAGGCGTACACGGAAAAGCTTAAAGAACTGTGCGCCGCCGATCCGTTATTCAACGACAGCCTGCTGTTGTTCCGCCATTTTTCGATGAACCAGTTTACGATCGATCTGCGTAAAAAAGCCCTGCCCGGCGAAAAATGTTCCCAAAGCCTTGAGCGTATCGGGGCGGCATACCGGGAGCGGGTACTGGGGTAGTTCCGGCAAAAGCCGGTTTTTTTAAAACCCGCTTTTTCACTTGCGTTTTTTCCAAAACCCGGTTAACTTTTGAGAAGCTTCATTTTTCCATCGGTTTTGCGGACGAACACTAAATATCAGGAGTTTTAATGAACAGGATCCTTTCAAAAAAGCGGCTTTCCGAAGAAGTCTACGAAATGGTCGTGGAAGCGCCGCTTATTGCCCGTTCGCGCAGAGCCGGGCAGTTTGTTATCGTGCAGGCGGACACCGACTGGGGGGAACGCATCCCCCTGACCATTGCCGACGCTGACGCCGGAACGGGAACGGTAACCATGGTGTTCCAGACCGTCGGCGCTACTACCCACAATCTGGCAGTCAAAAATGAAGGCGACTATATCGAAAACATTTTGGGGCCGCTGGGGAATCCGACCCATATCGAAAAATTCGGCAACGTGGTCTGCGTCGGCGGCGGTATCGGCGTGGCGCCGCTTTTTCCGATTGTCCAGGCAATGAAAACCGCGGGAAACCACGTGGCGGTAATTATCGGGGCGCGGATGAAAGAGCTTGTGATCTTTGAAGACAGGATGAAGCAATACGCCGATGAGTTGACCGTGGTAACAGACGACGGCTCTTACGGCCGGAAGGCGCTGGTTACCGAGCCCCTCAAGGAATACTGCGCGAAAAACCCGAAACCCGACATGACCGTCGCCATCGGCCCGCCTGTTATGATGAAGTTTTGTGAAAAAACCACGGCGGAATTTGACGTACCGATCCTTGTATCGCTTAACACGATTATGATTGACGGAACCGGCATGTGCGGCGGCTGCCGGGTTACCGACGGCGGCCAGACAAAGTTTGTCTGCGTTGACGGCCCGGAGTTTGACGGTCACAAGGTTGATTTCGATAACATGATGCTCCGTATGAAAGCGTTCAAGGCCCGCGAGGATGAAGATCATCACCGCTGTCATATAGGCCTGGGAATGAAACCCCACGGCGCAAAGCAGGGAGCGTAACAATGAGCGAACATAAAACTTCCGTCCAATTAAACGCCGAAGCCGAAACGCTGCTTAAAGGGATACTTGAAAAAAAAGCCGCAGACGGGCGGCTCAGCGCGAAAGACCGCGCCGCGATTCCGGCACAGGATATGCCGGCGCAGGATCCTGTCGAGCGCGGAAAAAACGTAAGTGAAGTCGCCCTCGGTTATGGGGAAGCCCAGGCCCGGCTTGAAGCCGAACGCTGTCTTGGCTGTAAAAATCAGCCCTGCGTTTCCGGCTGTCCCGTAGCGGTGCCGATTCCCCGTTTTATCGCCGAAATCCAGAACGGCGATTTCAAGGCGGCGGTGGACATCATCAAGGAAACAAACCTGCTCCCCGCGGTATGCGGAAGGGTCTGTCCGCAGGAAAAACAGTGTCAGGCAGAATGTACGCTGGGAAAGATGCTGAAAAATACCGAGCTGGCCGTCGCCATCGGCCGCCTTGAACGCTTTGTCGCCGACTGGGAGCGGGAAAACAACAGGGTAACCGTTCCGGCGGTAAAACCCCCAACGGGCAAAAAAGCCGCCGTTATCGGGTCGGGCCCCGCGGGGCTTACCGTCGCCGCCGACATTGCCCGCGAAGGTCACGCGGTCACGATACTGGAAGCGTTCCACAAGCCCGGCGGGGTTATGGTATACGGCATTCCGGAATTCCGCCTTCCCAAATCCATCGTACAGGCCGAAGTCAACATACTTTCCAAAATGGGCGTAAAGATCGAGACAAATTTCCTCGCGGGCCGAACGGGAACCATTGGGGAAATGCTCGACAAGGACGGCGGCGATCCGCTCCGAAACGGCTACGACGCGGTGTTTATCGGCGTCGGGGCGGGCCTCCCGAAATTCCTCGGCTGTCCCGGTGAAAATCTTGTCGGGGTGATGAGCGCCAACGAATACCTTACCCGCGCGAATTTGATGAAGGCCTATGACGCGGAAAAAGCCGCCACTCCGATGTACCGTTCAAAGATAACCGCGGTTATCGGCGGCGGAAACGTAGCCATGGACGCGGCGCGCATGGCGCTGCGGCTCGGTTCGGAGGAAGTCCACGTTATCTACAGGCGGACGAGGAGCGAAATGCCGGCCCGGGCGGAAGAAGTCGCCCACGCCATAGAAGAGGGCATTGTCTTTGATTTTTTGCGGAACCCGGTGCGCTTTCTCGGTGACGATCAGGGCAGGGTTACGGGAATGGAACTCCTCAAATACGAGCTTGGCGAACCGGACGATTCGGGCCGCCGCAGCCCCGTGGCGATTAAAGGCTCGGAGTATGTGTACAACTGCGACACCGTCATCGTCGCCCTGGGAAACGAGTCCAATCCCCTTTTGACCAGAACCACGGAAAATCTTCAGGCCGATAAACGAGGCCGGATCATCGTGGACGAAACACAAAAGACCAGCCTGGACCGGGTCTACGCCGGTGGCGACATCGTTCTTGGGGCGGCCACGGTAATCCTCGCGATGGGCGAAGGCCGCAGGGCCGCGGCGGCAATTAACAAACTGCTGGAATAATGGTAGTATATTAGAACCATGCTTCAAAGAGAAAAAGACGGTACATCCGTCAGGCGGAAGTTTTTCCGGATGAAACGTTTCGTTTTTACGGCCGCGCTGTTTTTCGCCGGCCTTTCGCTTTTTGCCCAAACCCAGGAATCGTTACGGCCCGACGCGCTGCAAAACTACCGTATTGGCCGGGATCTGGAAGGCCGGGGCCGCGCGGACGACGCCAACGTGTACTACAACGAAGCGATACGGATATGTACCGAAGAACTTTCCCGCAATCCTTCCAACATGGATTCCTATACCGTTCTTACCTGGGCCATGCTTCGCCAGCGGCGTTACGGCGAGGTGATAAGCTGGGGAGAGCGCGGCCTCCGTTACAACGCCGGCGATTTCAGGATTGTTGAAACCATGGGCGAGGCGTATTTTTACCTTAACGACTATGGCCGTTCCCTCACCTTTATGCAGCGTTATGTTAACGCGATGCCCCGCGGTGAACGGGCTTCCACGGCGTATTTTTTCATGGGCGAGATTTACCGGAACCAGAGAAGATACCTTCACGCCGACATAGCCTATACCACGGCGGTAAGCCTTGAAGGCAGCATGTTCCTGTGGTGGTTCAGGCTCGGCTCGGTTCGGGAATCCGCCGGGGAATTCGCCGCCGCGGCGGAAGCCTACGAAAGGGCTTTGGCCCTTAACCCCAATTACCGTGACGCCGGCGAGGGTCTGGAACGGGCCCGGCGGCAGGCTCAGAGCCCGGCGCCGGGGGTATAGTGTTTACAGACCGGCATCGCTTTTGCGCGGCGGAACATATTTCGTGCTTTCCGGGGGAAGATTAATTCGAAAATGGGACGCCGTCATGTCAAGGCCGGCATCGCGGAAACTGTTCTGGATATTTTCAAACAGCTCTGAATAAATCGCCGGCACATGCTCCACGTCTTTGGTATAGGCGTTAATCTGGTAACGGGCGTAAAAATCTTCCAGCGAAAGCTGCAGTACGAACGGCCTGGGTTCTTCAAGGACGCCGCCTGTTTTAAGGGCGCTTTCAATCAAAAGTTCGTGGACTTTTTGCCAGGGAGTACCATAGCCGAAAGTTATCTCCGCGTTAAGGATAAGCCCCTGTTCATCTTCCGCGGTGGATGTATGATAGTTGGTGATGCTGGAATTAAGAACCATCATGTTGGGAAACGTAACATATTCGTTTTTGTGGGTTCTGATGCGCGTTACTATCGGAGACTTTTCCACCACAAAGCCGACAACTCCCTGTATCTGTATACGGTCGCCGACGGTAAAAGGTCTCATGTAGGTAAGCACAATGCCGGCCACGAGGTTGCCTATGGCGGAACTGGATCCCAGCGACAGGACGATACCTACAAAAACCGAGACCCCCTGGAAGGCTCTGGAATCGGAGCCGGGCAGATACGGATAAATAACCGCGATGGTAAAAGCGTAGACAATAAAGCGGAGTATGTTGAACGTAGGCTGCGCCCATTCGGCATAAAAACCGGGGATAACAAGTTTTCCCCGTTCAATCCGGGTGGCAAAAAATTTCAGGGAACGCACGGTATAACGGGCGATAATAACAAAGACGATAATTGTGATAAGGTTCGGTATGTATTCAATAAACCCGTACAGCACCCGGCTTAGCGGCGTCAACACATAGCCGAAAAGCGTAGAGGCAAGATCCTGTGTCGGCTCAAAAAGGCTAAAGACAAGCGGAATGGCAATGAAAAGTTCCAGAAACATCACCGCCCATTTGAGGATGTTAAGAACCGTGTAGAGTACATTCAGGACCTGGTTTGTTTCAAGAAGTTTGTATTTTCTGATGGTAAGGGTAGGTATGAATTTCTTTCCAAAAACGGTAACTCTGCCCTTAAGCCATCTGAAAAAAACCGGGGTAAGCCACAGGAAAACGATCAGGATAGCAAAAAACACGGACGCGATAATCAGGCGCACGGAGAGGCTGAATTTAGAGGCGTCCCCAACGATTATAGACCTTAAATCTTGCCAATATTTCATAATGTAATAATACCACGAACGGTTTTACCGGTATACTCCTGTTTGTCAGAAACAGCCCGCTATGGCGCTTTCAACGCTTTCAAGGCTGTTTTTTATCCGGGCCACGGGTTCGGTTTTTTGTTCCATGGCTTTAAGCCTGTCCGGAACGGCGATACGTTCCCCCGTAGCCTTGTAAATTGTTTCCGCATAGCGGGCGGGGTGTTCTGTCGCAAAAACCACAATATCGCCGTAAAAGTCCCTGCCGGCGGCGATTTTTTCGGCGGCGGCAAACGCCACGGCGCTCTGGGGATCGAGAAAAAGCCCGTGGCGTTCCCGTACTTTTTTTATCGTTTGCAGCGTCATCTGGTCATCAATGCTTTCGGGAAAAACCATATTCCTCATTACTACCGGAGCTTCCCGGTAAAAAGTTTCAAGCCGCTCAAGATTGGACGGCCGTGTTATGTCCAGCCGTGGTGAATTGGTGATGACAAGCGACTGCCGGCTGAATCCCTGCCCTCTGATAAAGCCGCCCGCCGCGTTGTTGCTGTTCATTGCGGCGATAAAGCCGTTTACCGGCATCCCGAATTTCCAGGCATAGAGTCCCGTGATAAGACTGCCCAAATTTCCGGTCGGCAGGCTGAACACCAGTTCTCCGCTAAGGCTTCTTTTAAGTTGAATAAAGCTGTACAGAAAATAAAAAACCTGGGACAAAAGACGCCCCGGATTAATGGCGTTTGCGCTGGTGATGTTATGGCGCTCGGCGAAAGGCCTGTCGTTGATAAGGGCGGCAACAAGATCCTGGCAGTCGTCGGCCGTTCCTTCAACCTGTATGGGGATAAGGTTTCCGCCCCGGTTTATGCAGTCTTTTGGATCAATGCCGAGCGTGGGAAAATTTTCCGGATAAAGCAGCGCCGCGGTAATTCCCCGGCGTCCAAGAAAGGCCCTGGCAACACTGATCCCCGTCCCCCGTACCGCGGAAACAACCATTGTCCGGGCGAATCGGGCGGAAAGCAGCTCCTCCAGAAGCGCCGCCAAAAACGTAATGGCAAAATCAAGGAAAGTCCCGGTGGGGCCGTTGTAAAGATTAAGGACAGAAATCCGGTCTATCGCGGAACCCGGCTTTTCGCCGGAAGCTCCCGGTCCACGGCCAGAACCCCCGGTTTCATCGCGGACGGAATCCACGGGGCCAAGGCGGATCAACTCAGGCTTAAAACCGGCGGCGCTTGCCGCTATCCTCGCGGCGGCGGCGGGATCAAGCTCTCCCTCAAAAAGTACGGGTATAAGGGAAGAAAGCATTTCGGAAAAACCGGTTTCCTCGTCCATGTGGAGTATAAACTGGCGCAGATCCGGCGGCGATTCGGGAACAAAAAGGCCGCCTTCTTCCGGCAGGCAGCGCAGAACAGCCGTTTTAAAGGACACGGAAGCGCCGCCGGTTTTGGTTGACACAAACCGCATGCCCTAAAGTGTAGCCGGGGATGATGAAATCTTCAAGCGAGTGTATACTTCATGTAGAGCCAATCCCAAAACTCTGTTGGTTTCGGGAAGGCCTCTGTCTAAAAGGAATTATCCTTGAACAGGGAAAGTTCCGTTTCCCTGTCAAAGAACCGGGCCTTTTCCATGTCGGGAACAAGGGTAACCGTATCCCCCACCCTGAAAGTATGCTGCGGATCGGTACGGGCGACCAACGGCTGGGTTCCCGCGTTGAGCCACAGGTGAATGTCCGCCCCCAGGGGTTCCACAACGGTAATTTTCGCGGGAATACTGTTCGGCGCCGGGGTTTCAGAATACCTGAGATCCTCTGGCCGTATTCCAAAATAAACGGTCTTGTCTTTGTAACTTTGAAGAAGCTCCGCGTGGGACGGAGCGGGCCTAAGCTCAAAACTGCCGTCGCCAAGGACAATGCCGTCTTTGCCGGTTACGGTAAGGCTCAGGAAATTCATCGGCGGGGAGCCGATAAAGCCCGCGACAAATTTGTTGACGGGGTAATTGTAAAGATGAAGGGGACTCCCAATCTGCTGGACTTTGCCGTCTTTCATCACCACAATTTTGTTTGCCATTGTCATCGCCTCTACCTGATCATGGGTAACGTAGATCATCGTGGCGTTAAGCCGGTGGTGCAGGTCGGAAAGTTCGGCGCGCATCTGGACACGGAGTTTGGCGTCCAGGTTGGAGAGGGGTTCGTCAAACAGGAACACCTTGGGGTTCCGGACAATAGCCCGGCCTACGGCAACGCGCTGCCGCTGACCGCCGGAAAGAGCCTTGGGCTTGCGATCCAGGAATTTTTCAATATCCAGGATACGGGCGGCCTCGCGAACGCGGCGCTCAATTTCGCTCTTTTCGACTTTCTTGATACGCAGTCCAAAGGCCATGTTGTCATAAACGGTCATGTGGGGATACAGAGCGTAATTCTGGAACACCATAGCGATGTTCCGGTCTTTGGGGGGAACATCGTTCATCAGTTCCCCGTCAATGTACAGTTCGCCTTCGGTAATATCCTCCAGACCGGCGACCATACGCAGGGTGGTGGATTTTCCACACCCGGAAGGACCTACAAAGACAACGAATTCCTTGTCTTCAACCACGATGTTGGCATTGTCCACGGCGCGGACATTACCCTCGTACACTTTAGCGATACCTTTCAGTTCTACTTTTGCCATACAATGGCCCCCTATAAGGTTAGTTTATAGGGCTAGGATAAATCCGGTCCCAGGAAAAGTCAAGAAAAAGTTGACAAAATGTTGAGTTTTTCTCAAAAACCGGCTGGTTTTGGGAAAGCCTCTGCCGGCTCAATTTAAAAAACCGGCCGGCGCGCGGACGGCGGCGAAAGCAGCGGTAAATTGGCGCAGGGAACATACTCCCTGTATGCCCAAATCCCCTGCCTTATTACATAGTATTCCCATGGTATCTATAATAAATCTGTGCGCCCGGCAAAACCTTGCTACGGTTTCCCCCGTGATGGTACACTGGGCAAATATACGGCGGAGGAAATTCGCCTGGACACGGAGTTTGTCTTGTTCCTGAAACGATTAGATATATTCGGGTTTAAGTCCTTTCCTGACCGGACCCAGGTTGAATTTACAGACGGAATAACCGCCCTTCTGGGTCCCAATGGCTGCGGCAAGTCCAATGTGGTAGACGCCATTAAATGGGTGCTGGGCGAACAGGCATCCCGGGCAATGCGGGCCGAAAAGATGGAAGACGTGATCTTTAACGGCACGGAAAACCGCAAACCCCTTAACGTGGCGGAGGTAACGCTTACCATCACCAACGAGACGGGTTTACTGCCCCTGGACGCGCCGGAAATTGAAATTAAGCGGCGGCTCTACCGTTCCGGCGAAAGCGAGTACTATATCAACGCCCAGCCTGTGCGGCTGCGGGAACTGCGGGAACTCTTCTGGGATACCGGGGTAGGCAAAGGGGCCTATTCGGTAATGGAGCAGGGCAAGATCGATCAGGTCCTTTCCTCCAAACCGGAAGAACGCCGCTACCTGTTCGAGGAAGCGGCGGGAATTACCCGGTACAAGCTGCGGGGAGCCGAGGCGGAGCGGAACCTGGCGAAGACCGAAGAAAACGTGCGCCAGGTGGAAGGTATCCTGGGGGAAATTAAACGTTCCTACGACAGTCTTAAAGCCCAATCCGAAAAAACCGCCAAATACCGGGTCCTGCGGGAAGAGAATTTCAACCTGGAGTTGGATATTCACCTGCTTAAACTTAAACAGTTCAAATACGAAAGTGATGTACGCAAGGAAAGCCTGGCAAAGCGCGGAGCGGAGCGGGATTCTATCCGCGCGGAAATGGAGGCGGCAAGCAAGGCGCTGGAAGAAAACATGGACGAGGTAAACCTGATGGAGGAAAAACTCGTCGAATACCAGAAAGATATTTACGGCCTGGCGGTGGAAAAACGGGCCCGGGAAAAAGAGGCCAAATTTCTGGCGGAACAGCAGGGGGAAATTCAGGGAAAGATTGGGCAGAACGAAGGCCGGGAACGAGTCATACTGGAAAAAAGCCAGGAACTGGCCGCGGACGCGGAAGATCAGGATGCGGCGGTTCTGGATCTGCGGAAAAAGGCCGTAGATATTGAAGGCAATATTTCGTCGTTTCAGGAGAATATCCAACTTGCTAGTTCCCGCATTGTGGATAACGAAAGCCAGGTTCTGCGGATGGAGGAGGAGATCCGTCACAAAGAGGCCGAACAGGCCGGTTACGAAAAGGACCTGGCGGCCATTACGGATGATATTGTGGCGGCCCTGGACGCGGGTCTTAAAGAGGCGGGCTACTCGGTGGCGGAACGCCGTACCCTGGAAGCGGAACTGTCGGAAACCCTGGGGCGGTTAAGGACCCTGCTGGCAGGCCGGGAAACCCTGATGCGGGACCTTGCGGCGGCTGCGGACGCCGCCGCCGGACGCGGGGGCGCCGGGGGACCCGCGCCGGCGGACCTTGCCCACATTGCCGCCGGCCTGGCGGGAGCCCTGGAAGAAGCGGCTCTGGGGGCCGGTAAGTCCCTGGAGCTTTTCGACAAATACCGGAAAACTTCCCCCGCTTTTCTTGATGATTTTCTTGCCCCCGAAGGAATCATCACCCAAAAACGCGCCCTGGATGCCAATATCCGGCTGGTCAAAGACGGCATTGAGGAGCGGCGAAACACGATCCGTACCCTGCGCCAGGACAACGTGGACCTGGGGGAGCGGATCAACGAGTACCGCAAAACCCTGGAGGATCTGCGGATAAGCCGGGCGCGGATAGAGACCCAGGCCCACTCCGCCGAGGAGCAGGCCCGGTTAATACGCCGGGAACTGGCGGGCCAGGAGGCGCTTCTTAAAACAGTCCGTGACGAGATTTTTCTGGACCGGAAACGGCTTGAGGAAACAAACGAAAGAATCGCTGCCGCGGACGAAGAAATCGCGGAAATTGAGCAGAAAGGGCGGCGGCTTGCGGCGGAACTGGAAAAACTGGAACAGGACATAGCCAGACGGAACGGAGATGTGGCGGGAAAACAGGAAGCCATTAAAAAACGAATGGCGCAGCTTAACAAGCTTCAGGAATCCCTGGAAAAAATACACCTGGAACTTGTTCAGTCGGAAACCGAAATTAAAAATATCCGGGACAACTTTCGGGAGACCCATTCCCGGGACCTGTTGGAATTTGAGGAGCGGACCTTCACCATTACCGCTTCTCCGGCGGAGCTGAGGGAAAAACTTGCCGCGGGCCGGGAACGGCTGCGGGCTTTAGGTTCGGTAAACTTAATGGCCCCGGAGGAATTCGCGGAAGTAAAGGAACGCTACGATTTTCTTACAAACCAGCTTGAAGACCTGAACAAGGCCCGGAAAGATCTGGAAAACCTGACCACGGAAATCCGGGCGGAATCCAGCGATATGTTCATAAAGGCCTACAATAAAATTAAAAAAAATTTCCACAACATGTTCCGCCGCCTTTTTGGCGGGGGCCAGGCAAAACTGCACCTGTTGGACGAAAATCATGTACTGGAATCGGGAATTGAGATCTACGCCCAGCCGCCCGGAAAAAAGCTGGAGAATATCAACCTTCTTTCCGGGGGGGAAAAATCCATGACCGCCGTAGCGTTACTGTTTGCCACGTACATGGTAAAGCCTTCGCCTTTCTGTCTGCTGGACGAGATTGACGCCGCCCTGGACGAGGCAAACGTGGGCCGCTTTGTGCAGCTTTTGCGGGAATTCGGCAGGAAAAGCCAGTTTGTCGTTATCACCCACAACAAGCGGACCATTACCGGGGCAAGCACCATGCTGGGGGTAACCATGGAAGAATCCGGGGTAAGCAAGATGATTTCCGTGCGGCTGGAAAACGAAGAACAGTCGGCCCCAATTCCGGAATCAGCGCCTTACGAAGAAGAAGACGTGGAATACGAAACCGGCCGGGAACTCCCCCTGGGCATAGACGATCCCGCCCTGGTAAGCGAGGCGGAACTGCGGCCTATCCGCGGGAAAGACCGCGTAAGCTAGGAGTTTGCCGCGTTTCGCGCAGACAACCGGCAAGCGCGACAGGCTGTTAATGTTCTGACACGATTAAACCTGCGGATTTGGGCGTATCCGGCCTGCGGCCGGACCGGGCTATCCGCTCCAATACCTTCGGTATTTCCGCTCCTATCCCTTGCGCGATAGGAGCAGCCGCAGGCTGTTGTGCATAGGGCCAACGCGGCCCGGCATTAGTCCGTAAATGGTGGCTGAGACCGTTTCGGCGCCTGGTTCTTGCGGGCGGTTTACCGTGCTTTGAGGTTCTACCCCTTATAATGGCGGTAAACCGCCTCCATTGCAAGATTAACCTGTTGGACGAAGTCCTGAGAAATGCGGTCTATGAGGGAATTCTGCTCGTTTGAGGTTTCTTCCGGCTTAAAAAG
>JAISLX010000182.1 GCA_031277045.1 Treponema sp. | reverse complement strand
GGAAATACTTCCTCCACGACGGGGCCTACCAGTGGCAGCATATCATCAGAGTCGGCGGGGAACACAGCCTGGCCAGATACCCCTTCCTGCGCCTTTTTGCCGATACGGGACTGGTCTTTACCCATTATTCCAACATCGGTACCGCGTCGAATACGGGAAAACACCATTATTCCTTCGTGAATACCGATGAATATCCACGATCCACCCAATTACTCCTCACCCTGGGGGTCCGGCTTTTCATGTAGCAGCGCTTCTGCCGGCGTCCCGCCCCGCAGCCGGGCGGCAAGCCGCTCACGGCGGCGCTCAAGGTCCTTTCTGAGACTTTCCCTAAGGCCCGCCGCCGCGAGTCCCTTTTCCGCCCAGGCAAAGGCTTCCCCGTAGTCCCCGCGCTGCCATTCCGCCTCCATCGACAACTGCCGGCATGCCCGCGGGAAGCCCCGCTCCGCCGCCCGCCGCAGCAGCAGGGGGCCGCAATCCGCCTCCGGCACCAGGGCCCGCCGCCAGCACAGGGCAAGCTGTTCCGCATCGCAGCGCCAGGCGTCTTCCGCCTCCAGGGGCCGATCCGCAATAGCCGCAAGGGCAAGGAAGATGGCGGCAAGACCGGCAACATCCTTCACATTGTGATCGCAGACCCCCCGCAGGGCCGAAGCATCCCCGGAACGGAGAAAGGAAAACCAGATATCCGGCGCCAGCGCTCCCGGCGTATCCCCATCCCGGTCAAGGCCGGGGATCAGGGTTTCAACGGCGGCCTGGGAACAGTTGGGCAGGACCCGTTTCCAGAGCCGGCGGCAGGGATGAAGCAGGTCGGCGTGATAAAAAAGGGGCGGTTCAAGACCGTTCATGAGACAGCGGGTTTTGATCATCGGGGAATCGAAACACTTCCCGTTATACGTGACGGTAAGGGGAGGCCGTCCCTCCCTGCCGCCCCATTCCGGAAGCAGGGCCCGGAGAAAATCGTACTCCCCGGGATAATCCAAAAGAAGGTACTGGGTTACCCGGAGCCGGAAGGCCCCTCCTTCCCCGCCGGATTCAGTCCCGCAGCGCGCCGCCCCGCCGGCATCCCTTCCCGCCGGGACAAAGCGGCCAAAGGCCGCCAGGAACGCCACCGTCCCGGCGCCGCCTGAGAGCCCCGTGGTTTCCAGATCGAAGAAGAGCAGATCTTCCGGTCCCGGCAGCCCGCGTCCCCCGGCGGCATAGCGGAAAAGATCGGGGATGAGCAGGGGCAGGTCCCCCGGCGGCGCCCGAAACGGCGGGAACGCCCGGGACACATCAGGATACACGCCGCGCCGCGCCGTCTTAAATCCCGCGGCGTCCCATTCGGAACCAAGGGGGACAGAGAAAGGATCCCGTGTTTCAGGACACGAAAGCACCGTTCCCCGCCCCGCCCTGCCACCGGCGGCAGTTTTCTCAGCGGCAATCCGTTCAGTCCCCCGCCCGGTATTCCGCCCGGCCTCCCGGATGCGCCGCAGCCGGTCCCGCAGATTGGTTCCCATCCCGCCCCCCGGAAATTGGAAGAACCGGCCAAAAAGCCTGGTTTTTTCCTTAAGTCTAAGGTTGCGATTTCAAAATCCGACACTTTGAAATCGCCTCAGTATAACCGGAAAGGGGGAAAAGAGGAAAGATTGTACCCGAAATCAGACTTCCCCGCCGGCATCCTGAAACTGCCGCCGCTACAAACCACATGGCCCTTTGAGGCTGTTCCAAACCTTCAGTTTTTGGAACAGCTTCCTTAGATTTTAGCGGGAAACCCAGGCTTTAGACCGGGTTTCCCAAAAGCTTGTTCCAAAACTAACCGGGTTTTGGAACAAGCTCAGTATACACAAATTCGCCGCGGTTAGATATGATCGACTTGCTGACGCCGGTCATGCTATACTTGCCGCGGCATGATTATACCCAGGCTGTTTGCGGAATCCCGAAAAATTGTGTTTAAGTTTGGCTCCAGTACCCTGGCCGACTCAGACGGCCGGATCAACGCCCCCTTTCTCGCGGAGTTTGCGGAACAGGCGGCCGGGTTGATTAGCCGGGGAAAGCAGGTGGTTCTGGTTTCATCCGGCGCCCAGGTGGCAGGACTTTCCACGATGGACAAGTGGGCCCGCAAGCGGGACATTCACTACCGCCAGGCCCTGTGCGCGGTGGGCCAGGTGGAATTGATGGAAGCCTGGAAGCAGGCGTTTGGGACTTATGGAGCCCACATCGCGCAGATACTTCTGACACAGGACGATTTTGCCGATCCGATACGGACACTGAACATGCGCAACACGCTGTTTACGCTGGTGGACGAAGGAATTATCCCCATTATCAACGAGAACGACACAGTTTCGGTAGAAGAAATTAAAATCGGCGACAACGATACGCTGGCAGCCCAGTCAGCAATTCTGTGGAGCGCAGATCTGCTTGTCCTGTTTAGTGATATTGACGGACTTTACACCGCGAATCCCAAAGATAACCCGGACGCGGAATTTGTGGACCAGGTGGAAAATATTCCCGCATTGAAAGGACGCATCGCGCTGGGCGGCGCCAATAATTTTGGTACGGGGGGAATTGCCACCAAAATCGCGGCGGCGGAACGGGCCTTAAACTATGGTATTCCAACAATCGTTACAAACGGCGGAAAACCCCGGGCGCTGGACTGCCTGGCGGCGGGAACCCAGCAGGGCACCGCCTTTTTGATTAAGGAGAAACTGTAATGGCCGGCATAATCGCCTGCATTGGCAGCGGAAATATGGGCCGCGCTCTTATGAAGGGAGCGGCGGCCCGCGCAGGGGCGAAACAGATTTTTTTTACCGATGTCGATCATAACAAAGCCCTGGAAACAGCGAAGGCTCTGGGGGCGGAAGTTCTGGATACAAACGCCGAAGCCGCCCGGCGGAGCGCGTATGTTTTTCTGGCAGTAAAACCCCAGGTAATGCCGGCGGCGCTGGAGGAAATAGCCCCGGTTCTGGCCGCCCGGCGCGGCGGTCCGGAAAACAGTTTAGAAAGCGGCGCGGAAAATAATCCGGAACGTGTCCCGGACGGCGGCGTCAAGGCCCTGGTCTCCATGGCGGCAGGCTGGAGCATTGGGAACATTCAATCCCTGTTACAGCGGCGCGGAGCCGCCGGAATCCCGGTGGTCCGCCTTATGCCCAACACGCCGGCCCTTATCTCCAGAGGGATGATAGCGTTGTCCGCATCGCCTGAAGTTACGGCGGCAGCCCTGGAAGAGCTGGAGGGGTTTCTCTCCGCGGCGGGAATAGTGGACAGGGTAGCGGAATCCTGCCTGGACGCGGTAACGGGCCTGTCCGGTTCGGGCCCGGCCTTTGCGTATATGTTTATCGAAGCCCTGGCGGACGGCGGCGTGAAAGCCGGACTACCCCGGGACAAAGCCCTGCGTTACGCCGCCCAGACCGTGCTGGGCGCGGCGGCGATGGTACAGGAGACAGGCAGACACCCCGGAGAATTGAAAGATATGGTTACATCCCCGGCAGGCACCACGATTGCCGGAGTGGCGGCCCTGGAACGGGCCGGTTTCCGGGGCGCCGTGATGGACGCGGTGGAAGCTGCCTGGCGGCGGGCAGTGGAACTGGGGCCCAGCGCGTAAAACAATCGCAAGAAAAGCGGGTAAAAGGCAGCAGAGGTCAAGGCGGTTCTTTTTGAACGGCTGTACGGAGCAAATTCCGGTCTGCTCCCCCGCGCCGCTTGCCGCGCGGAGGCTTGTTCATGGGATTCGTTTAATAGGGCTGGTCAGAAACCGAGGTTTCTGAACAACAGCCGCTTAAAAACAGTAAAATCCGTGTTTTGGGGATTTGTGCGCGAAGCGCGGCAAACAGCCGGCCTGTAACCAGCCGGGCCGCCGGACAAGTCCAATGTCCTTAACTGTTCTCTGTTAATGTGTTTTGTAACGCCGTGTTGCAATTCTCTTTATTTGCTTTATCATTTGCATGGTCATTGTAATAATATGTAACATTACTGTCTATTTTATATAAAATATTCTTAATCGTTCTTTCCGTATTTATTCCCCGGCCTATTGGTATTTCTCTTACCTCCCATTCGTTGCTTCCGTATCTAAAATCATTGTAAGATGATACGTCCGTTTCGGAATTTATTACCCAGGACCCTTCGGAATAAAATGTTTTCTCCGTTGCGCTGAAACTCAATGTAAAGAACTGTTCGTCGTCTGTTGTTTGCTGTCTGCTGTCTCTGGTTACAACATAAAAACTATGAAAAATAAGCGGCGTTCTTTTTATATGCGCCGCCAAAGCGCGTCTTGTATACGCAGACATTGTATATTTCTCAGGCGATACAAGAATTTCTTCCAAATGTTTTTTTACCTCGCCCTCTTTGCTTAATACTTCTTTTCCGTTATAGTCAAGCGTTAATACATAAATACCCGCCTGAAATGTTGAACATGCATTCTCTAAAATAAAACACCACAATATCAAAACCAATGCCGTTCTGTGTTTCAATTTAATTACCCCTGGAGTAAGGCTGCTCCAAAACCAGCCGGGGTTTGGAACAAACTCAAGTATCGAATTATTTTTAAGCGGTTGTTGTTCAGAAACCGAAGTTTCTGAACAACTCTATTACGCGCAATTACGGGGCCGGGCGCGGCGGCATGTATGCCCGCCCGGCGGCCCGCCCTCCCCTGCCAACACCGGCCCCTTACGGAATAACCGCCGAGTAAATCTCCCCGTAGGGCCCCTTCAAGTTCGTGTTCGATTCCCAGCGCAGGCAGAAATACACCCGCTTCCCCCGGTCGCTCTCGTCAAATTTCAGCGTGAGGGGGCTTGCCGTGTCGAAGTCGGAATGGGTCAATTCCCCCACCAACTCAGGCGCGTGGTCAAGCAGCGCCCAGCGGATTTCCGCGCCGTGAATACCGTAGGGCTTCCCCCGCTTTTTTGTGGCGCTGTCCCAAAATTTAATCGTTACCTGCCTGATAACCGACGTATCCGCCTCCGCCTCCGGGTAACTTTCAGGCTCCCCTGCGGGAGTAGCCGTCTTGTCCGCCGGGTGCAGCCCGTACACCAGCTTATCCTCATCCGTCATCCGCTTGTTGAAGCGGATACTGGTATTGGCAAAGTCCCGCATCCCGCTCTTGGCCGCGTCCTTCGCCTCGTCCTTTTTCAGACGGTTTTTGCTGGTGTCCTCGTTTTCGTAGGCCGCCCGCGCCGTCAAAAAGCCGTCAACCACGGCCAGCGC